>DATAEK010000379.1:0-19294 GCA_036258055.1 Vicinamibacterales bacterium | reverse complement strand
GCGGCGTCGGCGCGTGACTTCGTGACCTGCACCTGCTCCGGCGCCGTCTTGGCGGCCTGCACGCCGGCTTGCGCGCGGGTCACCGTCGCCCGGGCCTGAGCCGCCCGTGCCTGGGCGGCAGCAATCGAGGTCTGCGCGGCGGCGATGTCCGATGTCGCCGCGTCCGCCGCCGCCCGGGCGGCATCCGCGGCGGCGACTGCTGCGTCGAACTGCTGCTGCGAGATCTCTTCCTTCGCCACGAGCGGCTTCAACCGTTCGACGTCTCTGGCGTTCTTCGTCGCGGTCGCCTCCTTTTCACGCTGTCGCGCTTGCGATGCCACCAGCTGCGCTCTCGCCTCCTCCACCTGACGGTCCGCGACGTTGACGCCGGCTTCGGCTTCGGCAAGGCCGCCGCCCGCCGTACTCACGTCGCTGCGTGTCGAGATCGCCGTGATCGGCACGCCCTGCCCGGCGGCGACGGCATTCGCTTCGGCGTCGGCCAGATCAGCGCGGGCGCGGTCGACGGCCACCTGATAGTCACGCGGATCGATCTTCGCCAGCACGGTGCCGGCCTCGACGATCTGGTTGTCGTTGACGTGCACCTCGATCACCGTTCCGCCCACGCGCGTCGCAATCTGCGTGATGTGCCCCTCGATCTGGGCATCGTCGGTGGACACGCGCCCCGGGCGAAGCCAGAAGAACCCGGCGACGACGATCGCCAGCACGACGGCGGCGATCACCAGGTACTTGGCCCGGCCCTTTGCACGGGGGGGCGCTGCTGCCTCTTCTGCCATTACTGAATGCCTCCGAGATACTGAACCGCGGACTCGGCGATCCCGATGGCCCGCGCGAGCGTGGCCTTGGCGAGGTTGTGCGCGTAGAGCGCGGCGATGTAGGTCTCCGACGCGGAGGTGACGGTCTCCTGCGCCTGGGTGACCTCGAGGTTGCTGGCGACACCCGCCGCGAAGCGATCGCGCGCCTGCTCGAGCTCCTGATCGGCGAGCGTCCTGGTTGTCTGTGCCGCCTCGAGCTGCTGCGCTGCGGCGCGCACGTCGAGCAACGCGGTGCGCACCTCGAGGTCGACCTGTCCCTTCAGATCCCCGAGCTCCGCGCGGCGGCGGTTGACGAGCGCGTCCGCCTCGAGCTGCCGCGCCTGCGCCTTGCCCGCTTCGAAGATCGGCACGTGCACGGTTGCCGAGACCGTGTAGGTGGCGTGCGACGCCGACACGGTCTGTCCGATCGTGCCGTAGTCGGCGTCGAAGGTGAGCGAGGGGAGGAGCTCAGCCCCGGCAGCTTTCCGTGTCGCTTCGGCGGCCGCCAGCCGATCCTGCGCCGCCTGGTAGTCGGGACGCGTGTCGTAGGCACGCTTGAGCGCGTCCTCGAGGCTGACGTCCTGCAGCGGCGCGTACGGGAGCTTGTCGGTCAGCGTGAAGGGCTGGCCGACGGGCAGGCCGATCGCGTGGGCGAGCTGCAGCTTCGACTTCTCGAACTCGTTCTCCGCGACGATGGACCGCTGACGGGCGTTCTGCACCTGGACTTGCGCGCGCACGACGTCCACCCCCGCGATCAGTCCCGACGCCTTGAGGTCAGCCGCCTGCTGATAGAGCGCTTGAGCGGTGTCGAGCTGCGCGCGGGCGACGTCGATCCGGCTCGACGCCGTCACCGTCTGCAGATACAGGTTGACGGTCACGAGCACGACCAGATCGCGCGCGGTGCGGATACCGCGGGTTTCGGCGCGCTCGTTCAAAGTCGCGGCCTTGGCGTCGTTGATCGCGGTCAGGTCGACGATCGGCTGCGAGAGCGCGACCCGCGCGTCGAACACGTTGAACGGTCCCACGATGGGCTGTTCGATAGGGAAGCCGAACGCTTCGAGGTTGATGACCTGTCGGCGCGTGTTGACGCTGCCCGAGACGTTCGGCAGCAGGTTCTCGAGGGCGCGCCAGCGCGCGCCGTGCGCCTCGCGCACCGATTCCTCCTGCAGCAGCAGTCCCAGGTTGTTGTCGAGCGCCTGTTTGACCGCCTCCTTGATCGACAGCGGCACCGGCTGCGCCGACGCGGTGCCCTTCGGCACACTGCCCAGGAACGGATTGGTCGTCTGCTGCGCGTCGAGCGTCGCCGGCCCGAGCGCCAGCACCGCGACGAGGGCCCCCCATCTCGCTTTCATCGTGTCTGTTTCCCTCGGGCCGGCCCAAGACCGGTCCAAATCAGGTTCGTCAGGAACTCGACGTCCCGAGCCGGGTCCTGACGTCCCTGCTCGAGCAGATGTCGCGCCACGAACCCGCGGGTCATGTCGAAGACGGCCTGGGCGGTTGCCGCCGGATCGACAGCGCGGACCTCGCCGCGCCCGACGGCGCGCGCGATCGCCCGCTGCAGGATCTGCGTCTGGCGGTCGAGGCGTGTGACGTAGCGGGAGCGTGCCCCCCTCGTCTGTGTGAGCGACCGGCCGATCTCGGCGATGTACATCCGGAAGAAATCCTGCTGACGCTGGAAGAACTCGAGGCGGGTCGCGACCAGCGTGGCGATGGCTTCGCGGAGTGAGCCGGCAGCCTCGACGCGCGCGCGCGTCAGCCCTTCCAGCTCGGCCATGCACCCCTCGATCGCCGCGTCGTAGATCGCGCGTTTCGAGGGGTAGTAGAGGTAGACCGTTCCCTTCGCGACGTCCGCGTCCTTCGCGATCGCCTCCATCGTGGCGTTCTCGAAACCGGCCCGGCCGAACACCCGGCGCGCGGACTCGAGAAGAGCCGACCGCCGAAAGGCGCCGAGAACATCCTGTTTGGAGGGTCGCGCAGAAGGCATGCGGTGCGGGCCGACTGAACGAGGCGTTCAGTGAAATGACCGATGGGTCAGCATATCACGCGTGCGCAACCGTGGCAGCGCCGCGGTAGGTGGGTGCTGCAATGGGTTGCTCGCATCCGGCCGAAGTACTTGAGACGATCAGGAATGTCATGAGGATCCAGCTCATGAAGCCGCCCGGCCTGGTGATGTGCATCGCACGCCACGCGCTCGGTTCGTGGCGCGTCGTGTTTCGTGGCACACTGAACCGGTGTCGCTCCTCAAATGGCTCGGTATCGAGTCCGGTGATCCCGATCCGACCGACAGCGTCGCGCAGATCGAGAAGGCGTTGACCGATCTCGAGCCGCATCGCGCGCGCTTCATCGCGTGCTTCGCGTACATCCTCGGCCGGGTGGCGCGCGCCGATCACGAAATCACACCTGCTGAAGCCGAAGCCATGACGCGCATCGTCGCCGAACGCGGGAATCTGCCCCCCGACCAGGCGGCGCTGGTCGTTCGCCTCGCGCAGGACGAGGGACTGCGCCACGGCGGCACCGAGGACTTCATCGTGACGCGGCAGTTCGCCGAGATCGCCGATCGCGCGCAGAAGCTCGCGCTGCTCGACTGCCTGCTTGCCGTGTCCGCCGCCGACGAGTCGATCGAGACGATCGAAGACAACGAGGTTCGCCGGATCGTCAGCGAAATCCGGCTCGAGCACGCCGACTTCATCGCGGCGCGGGCCGCCTATCAGCGCCAGCTGCGGGTGCTGCAGAAGGGCGAGACGAAAGAGGGTGCGTAGCGTTCGATGAACGGAAAGAGGCCGGCGAAATTGGTGTTCTGAAGAGATCGCGGAGGAGATCGCGGAGGAATGCGGAGATCTCCTACACGGGGCACGCGGAGGGCGCGGAGAAGTGACGGGGAATGCCCTGAACGACTGGACCCCGGCCGTTCGGGGCATTTACCCAACGGCGCGACGGGAGCGGATAGAATGGCAACCTTCCGGTGCCACACGTGCCCCCGTCGCTCATCGGTGCCCTGCTCGGCCGTCGTTCGAAACACATCATCTCGGCATTTACGCTCTCGATCCTCGTCCTCGTCGCGCTGACCGGTGCGGCCGATCTGTGGTGGTGGCGCCAACGCACGCAGGAATCAGCGGAATCGCGGGCGCGGAATCTCGCCCTCGTCTTCACTGAGTACTTGCGCGCCGGGTTCGCGGCAACTGACGCGGCGCTGCGCCAGATCGCCGTGCACAGCCAGCGTGTCGGCGGGCCCGATGCCGGCGACGCGGAATGGTCCGCCATCCTCGGCGCGGCCATGGGCGGTCTGACCGGCGTCGGCTCGATCAGTGTCGCCGACGCCACCGGGGTCATCCGCCATTCCACGATGCCGGCCATCGTCGGCGAGTCGAGACGCGGGCAGTACGTGTTCAAACGGCTGTCGACTCTGCAGAGCGATGAGCTCGTCGTGGACACGCCGTTCCCCGCGCGCAGCTCCCCCACGCGCATGCTGATCCCGCTCGGCCGCCGGCTGGTTCGCGACGGCAAGTTCGACGGCATGGTTGTGGTCACGCTCAGTCCCGAAGCGCATCGATCGTTCTTCAGGACGATGGACGTCGGCGCCGAGGGCGTCGTGTGGGTCTTTCATCCCGACGGCGTGCTGCTCTTCCGCGAGCCCTCATCGGACGATCCGATCGGTGAGCCCGCCAAGGGCAATCCGGTTTTCGAAGCGGCGCGCGGCGTGCAGGAGGCGGGTTTCCTGAGCGCGCCGCTCGACCGCGGCGGTCCGATGTTCCTCAACGCGTTCAACCGGATTCCGACGCCGCCGCTCATCGTCGGCGTCTCGCTCAGCGAACAGGAAGTGCTGCAGGACTGGCACGAACAGCGGAAGGTGTTCGCGGTCGGCTTCACGGCGGTGGGGGTGACGCTGCTGGCGATGTTGCTCCTGCTGTTCCGGCAGATCGATGCGAAGGTGCACGCGGAGGAGCAGCTGACCGACGTGCAGCGTCAGGAAGCGGAGCGGTTGAAGGAGACCAACGATCGGCTCGTGCGGGCACTCGCGAGCGAACAGCAGGCGCGCCGTGAGAGCGAGGAAGCGAGCGTCGTGAAGGACGAGTTCCTGATGACGGTCTCGCACGAGCTCCGCACCCCGCTCAACGCCATCTACGGCTGGGCGCGTCTGATGTCGGCGGGCAAGCTTCGAGAAGATCAGACGGGACGCGCGCTGGCCACGATCGAGCGCAACGCGCGCGCGCAGACGCGGCTCATCGACGATCTGCTCGACGTCTCGCGCGTCATTACCGGTAAGCTGCGCCTCGACGTCCGCCGGGTCAATCTGCCGGACGTCGTGCAGGCGGCCGTTGACGCGATCCGCCCCGCCCTCGATGCCCGGCGCATCGCGCTCGACACCTGGGTGGATCCGTCGGCGACGACCATCGTCGCCGATCCCGAGCGCCTCCAGCAGATCGTCTGGAACCTGCTGTCGAACGCCGCGAAGTTCACACCGGAAAAGGGGCGCGTGCAGATCCGTGTCGCCCGGATCGACTCGCAGATCGAGATCATCGTGGCCGACAGCGGCATCGGCATCACGCCGTCGTTCCTGCCGCACGTGTTCGAGCGCTTCCGCCAGCAGGACGGCGGCAGCCGCCGGCCCTACGGCGGCCTCGGGCTCGGGCTCGCGATCGTTCGGCATCTCGTCGAGCTCCACGGCGGGTCGGTGCAGGCGGAGAGCGCGGGGCAGGGCCGTGGCGCAACATTCCGAGTACGTCTGCCGTTGACGGCCACGGCTCAAATGACCGACGTCGACGAACGGCGCGGCGCATCGACGCCAACCGCCACCGCCGGCCGCCTCGATGACCTCCGTGTGCTGGTCGTCGACGACGAGGCGGAGGCGCGAGAGCTGTTCGCGTCGATTCTCGAGAGCGCCGGCGCGCGCGTGATCACCGCCGCATCAGCAGCCGAGGCGCTCACGCTGCTCGGTGGAAATCCGCAGGACGTGCTGCTGTCGGATATCGAGATGCCGGGCCAGGACGGCTACGATCTGGTGCGGGACGCGCTCGACCTCGTGAGACGACGTGGCGACTCGCTCGCCACCATCGCCGTCACCGCCTACGCCCGTAGCGAGGACAAAGCCCGCGCGCTCGCGGCCGGTTATCTCTGGCACCTGGCCAAACCGGTGGAGCCCACCGAGCTCATCTCGGTGGTCGGAACGGTCAGGGCCGAGATCAGGAAGTAGCCTCCTACCTCTTACCTGCTGGCTTCCGACGCTTCCTTCTCTTCGTCAGCTTCCAGAACCGCGTCTCGTCGAGCAGCGTAATGCGGTGACCTTTTTCGAACAGCCGCTTGATCTCCATCAGCTTGAGTCCGCCGTCCTTTCCTGCGGCCTGCTGCGGATTGGGGCGCCCGCGAACCACGACGGTGGTCATTGCGGAGGGACCGCTATGGACGACGGCACCGGCGCGGCGCGCGGCCAGCGCCGCGTCACGACGCCGCGCGGTCAGGATGCCGGTGAATGCGAGGTGCACACCCTTGAGCGATCGCAGGAGACCCGCGTTGAGCACCGGGGGCGGATTCCGGAGCGCGCGAATCAGTTCGTCCGCGCTCTCGTAGCGCTTCCGGCGCTCGCCAATGCAGCGATACACGATCTCTTTCAGGTGATCGCTGCAGGGGAGCTTGCGCACATCCGAGGTGCGGACGCGGCTCGTCGCGTCACCGCGGACGAGCATCCCGAGCAGCTGTCCCACTTGATACACGTCGTCACGCGCCTGCCACTTGGGTGCAGTGCCGGCAATGATGTCGCTCGGGGCGGTGAGGACGTTCAGCGTGCGCGCGGTGATGCCGCGGCCATCGCTCTGCTGGCGGACGATGCCGAAGTCTCCGAGCTTGAGGCGATGGCCGTCGCATACGAAGACGTTGAGCGGCGTGAGATCGCGATGGAGCAGCTGTCCGCGATGCAGCTTGCCGAGCACTTCGAGCACGCCGGCAATCTCGCGGCGCGCGTTCGCCTCGCTCCAGCCCTGGTTGTTGCGATGGAGGAACGCGCTCAGATCGCCGTGTGGCGCGTACTCGAGCACGAGGCAGTAGAGCACACGGTTGCGGCTGCCATCGCGCACCAGAGGAAACACGTCGTAGACCTGAATCGCGCGCGGATGCTCGCTCAGCTGCTGGCCGAAGTAGGCCTCACGCAGCCAGCCGTCGATGTGCGGACTGGCCTTGATGCACACCGTCTCGGGCACTGCCGTCGAGCGCCCGAGCCGCCGGGCCAGATAGACCTGACCGAACCCGCCTTCGCCGAGCAGACGGTCGATGTTGTAGTGCAGCCCGGTCTCCGGGCTCTTGATGATCTCGTCGGCGCGCAGGTGACGGATGCGATCGGCCGGCGAATGCGCCGAGCGCGCGGTGCGCGTGGTGGCTTCGGACGTGCGCTTCATGATGCGGACGGCGGCGTCGGATGCGATCCCGTCGACCGAACAGCATACCTGACCCGGTCGACGAAACGCACGATCCACATTGGCGGTGGCTCGTCAGCCACTCGCGCGTCGCCGGCGATGATGTTCCTGGGACGAAGCGGAGGCTCGAAGACCCGTGGATCCCGCCCGGTTGCGACGGATGCGCAACCGGGCGGGAGTCTGAGCGGCTACCTCAGTTGGACGTGCTGGCTTTCCCCACCTTGCTCTTGATGTACGCGTAGTTGAAGCTCAGGCCGTTGAACTTCGCGGCCTTGGTCGCCACCGCAGATGCGCGTTGCGTGTCGCCCGCCTCGCGCAGCGCGACCGAGGTCAGGTAGAGGATCCTCGGATCCTGCTGGTTGGCGGCTTTGAACTCCTGTGCTGCGGCGGCGCCGCGTTTCTCGGCGAGCGCGATGAGCCCGGCGAGCTCGTGCTGCTGCTGCACCTCGAATGGGACGCTCTTCACCGCCACCTGCTTGGCGTACTCGGCGGACCTGGCTTTGGCGGTCGTGAGATCGTTTTTCGCGACGGCCAGCCGTCCCTGCTCGAAGATGTAGTTCCGCCGCGTCGCCTCCT
Source organism: Vicinamibacterales bacterium (assembly GCA_036258055.1). Lineage (GTDB taxonomy): Bacteria > Acidobacteriota > Vicinamibacteria > Vicinamibacterales > 2-12-FULL-66-21 > DATAEK01. The sequence continues at coordinate 11,523 of DATAEK010000379.1, read as the reverse complement.
TTACAGGTTCCGGAACCTGCGCGGACGCGATCGCGTTCACCGACTCGCTGTACTTCGCCGCTGCCTCGTCGAGGCGTCCGGCCTCGCGAAGGATGTCTGCCATCAGGTTCAGATCGCCGGACATGGAGCCGCCGTCGTGCTCGGCTTCGGCCAGGGCGTATGACGTTTTCATCTCCTGGATCGCCTTGTCCGTCGCCCCCTCGTAGACATACGTCGCAGTGGTCCAGAAGTGCGCCAGTCGCTTCTCGCCGGTGTTCCGCGCTACCGACGCGAGCTTGGCGAAGGTCGCCCGCGCCTGATCGGGATGACCCATGTACAGCTGGTCGTTGCCGATGCCGATGTAGGAGGCGACGAAGTTGGGATCGATCGAGAGAGCCTTCTGATACATCTTGATCGACTCGTCGAAGCGTCCGACCTTCATCAGGAATTCGGCGTAGGAATCGTAGGGGTTCGGATCGCCCGGGATCAGCTCCGTGTATTTCTTGAAGGCGTTCTCGGCCTGGTCGTACTTCTCGAGGAACCGGTAGGCGTAGCCCATCTGGTTGTAGGGCTGAGAGAACGAGGGGTTGATCGTCGTGGCCTTGACGTAGTGCTTGATCGCCGAGTCGTAATCCTGACGCCCGAAGTACACGTTGCCGATGAGGGTCTGCGCCCGTTCGTCGTTGGGGAACAGGCGTACGAGCTCGGTGTAGTGCGAGAGCACGCTGGCCGGGTCCCCTTTCAACCCGGACTCGACCGCGAGGATCATGTGACGCTCGCCTTCGCTCACCTGACCCGCCAGCGACGCGGCGCGCGTCGTCGCGTCGACAAATTCCTTGTTGGTTCCCGACGTGTTCGCGAGACCGAGGTAGCCGAGCGCGAAGTTCTTGTCCGCCGCGACCGCCTGCTCGTAGTAGCGGCGGGCATCGGTCGCGCGAAGCTTCTCGGCGAGGTCGCGCCCCTGCAGGTACGCCTTCCGCGCCTCTTCGGATGTCGTCGTGATCGGAATCTTGTCGGCCGCGGCCTTCGTTTGAGCGAAGAGCGGCGCGCCGGCGCTGAGCGCGACGAGCAGGACGCACGCGAGTGTCCATCCGCTCACTGGGATGCTGCGCATCGAACACCTCCTGGCAGACTTTGCCGTGGGAAAGCGTACGAGCGCGGCGGGGGTGCCGCCAGCAGGATGTTGCGAATCCCCGGGTTCAGGGGCCGGGAGCGGCCGCAGATGGTACGGATCCGGCGGCCTACGGCGTGCCGTTCCGGTCGATCTGACAACGGCCCGCTGTGCACGCGAGCGTGAGCTTCATGCGCGGGAGGGTACCGCGATCGTTCCGGCCGGTCACCGTCGCCTTCAGCGTGGTGCCGTCGTCGGCCACGTCGAGCACGCCGAACTGGCTGTTGGCCAGCGACTCGCCCGACGAGTAGGGCCCACCTTTTTTCTTCGGACGCTGATCGAACGGTCCCGCCTGGGCCACCACGAAGCCGCGCGCCGGCGCCTCGACCGTCGCGTAGCGGCTGTTCGTGCCGTCATCGATCGCCGCCATGTGCGCATCGCCGCTCAGCATGATGACGCGTTCGGTCATCTGCAGCTTCGCCAGATGGTTGGCGATGCGCTCGCGTTCGGGCGCGTAGGGCGCCCAGCCGTCGCTGTTGCGCTCGTCACCGCGGGTGATCCAGGGCAGCGAATTGACCCACACGACGAGCGGTGCGTCCTTCGCGGATTCCAGCTCCTGCTCCAGCCACGCCAGTTGCGCGGGACCCAGCATCGTCCGCTGGCGCGGATCGCCGGTCATGGGCGAACGGCCGCTGCGCGAATCGGTGACGATGAAGCGTACGCGTCCGATCGAAAACGCCTGTTGAATCGACTCCCGCGAGGTCAACGGATAGTGGGGAACGAAGGCGTCGTAGATCTCGAGCGCAGCCGGACGGCTCGGCGACGTCGAATCCGAGTTGTTGTTGCCGAAGTCGTGATCGTCCCACGTGTAGACGATGGGCGCCGAGCGGTAGAGCGCACTCTGGGTACGGGATGCGAGCACGGTGTCATAGGCACGGGCGAAACGATTCGGGTCGTTGGCCGTTATGTTCTCGTAGTGAAAATCGCCCATGTGGATGAAGAGATCCGGCTCGAGGCGGCGCATCTCCTCGAAGATCGGGCTGGTTGATCCAGTCCTCGCGCAGGACCCGTACACGATCCTGAACGGGAACGAGCCGTGGTCGAAGGTCTTGAACCCGCCCTGCAACCGATGCCCCGACGCGGAGACCACGTACTCGTACGCCGTGCGCGGCTTGAGCGAGTCGACGCTGAATGCCGCGATGCCGCGCGAATCTGCTTCGACGGTCCGTTCGAACTCGACCGCGCCGCCGGCGGCGGGGGTGACCGTGAGGTGCAGCGGCAATCCGGGGCGTGCCGCCCGCGCCTTGACGACGGCTCCCGATGAGGTCACTGCGCCGCTCCAGGTCCAGCGGACGTCGCCCGCTGGCTGGGCGCAGGCGCAAACCGCGATGGCGACCGTCAACAGCGTGCCGGGAAGGTGCCTGATCCAACATTGTTCCATCCCGCCTCCGTCGACGTTTCTTCCTACTGGCAAGGCGACCCCATGGTAATGGGCAAATGGGAAATGGCAAATCGACGGGTCTGGCCTGGTTTCAACGTAGAATGACGCCCATTCTCGCCACGATCAGCTGCCACCCTTTCGAGAGGTGTCACGTATGACTGCGTCCCGAAGACTTGCGTACGCGTTCGGCATCAGCACGGTCCTGGGGGTGACGCTGGCCGCGCAAACGCCGCTGCCACTGTTCATCTATACCCATCCCGCCGAGCGCGCGCGCTACCTGGCCAACGCTGTCATCTGGCGCGACCCTGGTCCGCTTACACCCGACGACATCCGCAAGGGTCCGAAGGCGGCGATTCCCGACGCGATTCTCAACGCTGGGAACAACCCGGTCGAGTGTCGTTACGAGCGCGCGGGCACTGAGCTGGGAGGGAAAACGCCCAAGTTCTCGTGCCGGACGTCCGACGGCAAATCCCTGCGCGTGAAGTACTACGGCGCCGACAGCGGCAACCGCGAGGTGTTCGCCGAGGTCGCTGCGTCGCGTCTGATGTGGGCACTCGGGTTCGACTCCGATCCGGCCTTCCCCGCGATCATCTCGTGTCTCGATTGTCCCGACGACCCGTGGCACGGTTCCGGGGGGCGGCAGACCAGGCGCTACTTCGTGAGCTACGAGCCGCACTACGAGGGGACGATCATCACGTCCACGAAGGATCTCGATCAGGGTTGGACATTTGGCGAGGTGGACAGCGCCATCAACGGCCTGGCTGCCGGCGCGCTGCGTGCGCGTCAACGAATGCACTTCGACGCGCTCACGCTCCTGGCGGTCTTCCTTCAGCACGGCGACCGCAAGCGGTCGCAGCAGCGGCTGGTCTGTCGAGGGCAGATCGACGTCTCGAAGGGGGATATGCACGAAGTCGAATCGGACATCAAGGACATCTCGGCGCCGGTGCTGTTCGAGCATCCGGGCGAGCAGGCGTGCGTCGGGGAATCGTTCATTACGATCCAGGACGCTGGGGCGACCTTCGGCGGCGCGGGTACCTTCACCAAGAGCTCTGCGAAAGTCCATTTGAAGTCCTGGTCCGGCAAGAAAATCTTCTCTCAAGGGTGCCGCGGCAACATCGGGGTGTCGGGTTCAGCCGGATCCGACGCGATGGGAGATCCGATGATCAGCGAGGCCGGCCGGCAATTTCTGGCCACGCAGTTCAAGCGCCTGACACCGGACCACGTCCGCGCGATTTTCGAGACCGCGCACATCACCGAGCTGCGTGAGGAAGCCACCGTTGACGCCTGGGTCGCCGCATTCCTCGATAAGGTTCGTCAGATCGACGAGGCGCACTGCGGGAGCTGACGCGATTCGCGTCCTCCCGAAGTCAGGGCCGGTTCGCCGTCTGAAATGCGCGCGCCACGGCTCGGGTGCGCGATTCGTCGAGCCGGCCGGACCACACGCCGCCTTCCTTCACCGACGAGCCGACGATGAGCGCGTCGGCTCCGGGATAGTCCGTTACGTTGTCCGCGGTAATGCCCGACCCGATCACGGTCGGAATGCTCACCGCCGCAGCCACTGCTCGAACCTCGACGGGATCGGCGGGACGACCCGTTGATGTTCCCGTCACGATCACGCCATCGGCGAGGAAGAACTCCGCGGCTCTCGCCGTCTCCGCGAGGTCGACGTCCGCGGTCAGCGCATGTGCCGAGTGCTTCTTCTTCACGTCGGCGAACACACGAACCGAGTCGGCCCCGATCGCCCGGCGATACCGCAGCAGCGCGCCCGCGCTCGCTTCGATCAGCCCTTCGTCCGCGACGTGTGCGAAGACGAAACCCTCGACCCGGACGAACGCGGCGCCGCAGGCGAGCGCAACGGCAAGGGCGCTCTCGTTCGCGCCAGCCAGCACCTGAACGCCGAGCGGGAGCGGGATGGCGCGCCGGATCTCGAGCCCGACCACCGTCATCGCGGCGACGATCTCGGGTCCAACCACACTCTTCAGATACGGACGGTCGTGGGTGTTCTCGATCGCAACGCCGTGAAACCCGGCCGACTCGTAGAGGCGCGCTTCCGCGATGGCGCGATCGACGATCTCGGCGATCGACGCGGCGGCGTTCGGCGTTCCAGGCAGTCCGCCGGTGTGCACGACACCGATGAGCGCGCGGGGAGCGCCGAAAAGGGAGTCGATGAGGCGATGCGCGTCCACTGCGGTGATGCTAGCACGCGGGGGAATGGGTGATGGGACATGGGCCATGGGCCATGGGCCATGGGACATGGAAATGGGAAATGGGAAATGGGAAATGGACCAGATCCTGCGTGCGCTATGATCGCCGCGACTCGGAGGTGAGGGATGCAAGGCGAGGACGATCCGGAAACGGCGAGCGTGGCCGGCGACCGACGGGGCTTCATCCGAGAGCTCGCGGCACTCGCTGTCGCGGCGGGCGCGGGTTTCGCGTGGCCAGGCGCACTCGCGGCCGGTCAGGCTGACGTCCCGCGTGAATCCATCGGCACCCAAAGACAACCTCGTCGGGATCCAGATGGGACCGCACACGATGGTCGACGAGGGCATCGACCGATGCCTCGATCTCATTCAGGAGACGGCGGCGATCAACACGCTCTTCATCTACAGCCATGCCTACGGCGGCGATCTCCGCAAGCCGCTCCAGTGGCTCGCGACCGATCACGGTGTCGCGCCGCGCGACCAGCGCGCACGCAACCTGCCGCTCGTCTGGGTCAAGCAGCACGACCGCTACTTCAAGGACACCACGCTGCGTCACCAGAAAGTGGATTCGAGCTTCGACTACGCGGATCGCGATCTCTTCACCGAGGTGGTGGCCCCGGCGCGAAAGCGCGGGATCAAGGTCTACGCCCGCATCCTCGAAGCAGGCCCGCGATCGATCGAGAACTTCTCGAAAGTCGTGACGGTGAACGTCTACGGCAAGCCGACGCAGGCGGGGTGCTGGAATCATCCCGAGTACAAGGCGTTCTGGAACGCCACGGTCGAGGATCTCTTCAGGAGCTACGACCTCGACGGCTTCCAATGGGGCGCCGAGCGTGCCAGCCCGCTGACCAACGTGATTCAGAATGGGAACGACACCAGCGCGACCTGTTTCTGCGAGCACTGCCGCGCGCGCGGAAAGGCGCAGGGCATCGATGCCGAGCGTGCGCGCAAGGGTTTCGAGGACACGCTCGTCTACGTGCAGCGGCTGCGCAATGGACAGCCGAAGCCCGCTGACGGTGCGGCCGCCGGTTTCCTCCGCATCCTGCTCCGCTATCCGGAAGTGCTCGCGTGGGACTACCAGTACCGGCTCGCGCGCGAAGCCGTGATGAAGGGCATGTACGACCAGATCAAGGCGATCAAGCCGTCCGCGCCGGTCGGGTGGCACGTCGATCACTGGGCCACGAGCATGGACCTCATCGCCCGCGCCGCGATGAGCTACGCAGAAATGGCGCCCTACTCGGACTTCCTCAAGGTCGTCGTCTATCACGCCGTCACCGGCCCAAGGGTGCGTGCCTGGGTCGCTAACACCCAGAAGAGCGTGCTCAGCGATCTCTCGCTCGAGGACGCGCTGAGCCTGCACTACGATCTCTTCGGCTACGACAAGAACGTCGAGCCGAAGGCGAACGAACCGACGCCGAAGGGTGGATCGCCAGATTACGTGTTTCGCGAGACGAAACGAAGCGTGCCAGTGCCGAGGGCAAATCGAGAATCTACCCGGGGATCGGCTTCAACGTTCCGGGCGGCGCGCCCGATAGTCCCGAAACGATTTATCAGGCGGTGACGAAGGCCTACGAAGCCGGCGCGAGCGGCATCGTGGCGTCTCGCGAGTACGAAGAGATGACGGTGCCGAACCTGAGGGCCGTCGGCCGCGCGGTGCGCGACGTCATGAAGACCCAGGGATGACGTGGTTGTTCACCCACTTCGAGAGCCGTTCGACCAAGTCCTTGACGGCCGACTTCCATGACCCCTGACCGACGCCTTTCAGCTCGGACTGATCGGCGCCAGCGGTGACTTTCACACGCACGATGGTCTCGCTGAACTTCGTGAGGGACGCTCCGCCGAATCCACCCTGAGCCATACTGCGCTCTTCGCGATTGAGGACCTCAACCACGACCTGCGCCTCGCCCGCAGTCTGGACCAGTGCGAACTGCGATTTGCCTTTCAGCACGTCCTGAAGAATCGCGACTGCCTCCAGCCGTCCTTTCTCCTCCTCGGACCCTGCCGCGTCTGGTGACTGAGCCGTGGTGACGAAGATTCGCACGGGCGCTGCATGCTTGCGTGCTTTCTGCGCGGGCGGAGCGAATGCGCTCGCCAGAACCAGGCCGAGCGCAACGAGCGTCCTCATCGCGCCTCCGCAGCCATCACCGTTCCGAGCACGGGCTCGCCGCCGCGCGCCATCCAGAATCCCAGCGTTGCCACCCCGAACAGGAGGCCGAGGGTAAGCCAGGCCGGTCCTGAGTACAGACTCCCGCTGTTGAGGGTCAGCGGCATCCGGATCGTCAGCGAGTTCGCGGTGAACATCACGAAGGTCGCGAGGAGGCCGTATCGGAGAAGGACGATGACGAAGGTGAGCAGGACGGCAAACGTGTACAGCACAGCCAGCCCGAGATGGGCGCGATCGGAATCTCCCTGTGCCAACTGAAGCGCGATCATGAGGAGGAGCACGACCGCCGCGGTGACGTAGTCAGTCGAGGCGGATCGAAATCCGAGACGCGAGGCGCCCCGCTTCACGAGCTCCCGCAGGACCGTGAAAATCATCACGCTCAGGAGCGCGTTCTGGAGGCCGTTGTTGATGCTGGTCGTGATGTTCAGCACGAAGTAGCGGCTGTGCTCGAGCACGCCGACATTGGACGTCATCGGCACCGGCTCCGGCCAGCCCATGAAGCCAGGCACGAGGGCATTGATCTGTGTGAGCGCCGTGAGGGCCACGCCGCTCGCGGTGCCGACGATGAGATCGCGCCCGACCACGGCATCGCGGAGCTGTCCTGCAAGCGCCCGCGACCATCCCACCAGCATCGTCGGCCAGCTGCGGCGGACGAACGGTTCGATCGCGAGATAAACCAGGTACATCACGCCCGCGATGAAGAGCCCGATACCGATGTAGGTGAAGAGTCGATCGGTCTCGTCCGTCAGGCGTGTGAGGTGCGGCAGGAGCACCCACGTACTGACGAAGATCGCGAACATCATCACGGCCAGACGGAATGCGCCGCGCCGATCGGCACGGCCCGATCGGAGATTGCGGCGCGCGAGAACGACGGCCGCCACGAGGAGCGCGAGGATGATCCCAGTCTGAACGGAATCTCGCGAGTCGCGGTTTGCATCCGGCTGACGCGAGGCCGAGGTCCAGGGAGCAACGAGCTCGAACGAGACAGGCCGTCCCCGATACGCCGCCGCTTCGATGGTGACCGGTGTCTTCGTTTCGGGCAGCGTTCCCGTCCACGCGCGCCGTTCGTCCGCGAAGGCGAGCGGCGTCCGGGCCGGCGTAGTCTCCGTGAATGTCGCTGGATCGAGCGACGCCGCGGCGAAGAGCGGGCGCCAGTCCGTCGTCCCGGTTGACGGGGGCGACGAATCGACCTGGGGTGGAACGGCTGCGAACGACGTGAGCCGTCCTTTGGTGTCGATCGCGAGAAGGGTCGAGCCCGCAATCGTAAGCGGCGGATCTTCCAGATCGTTCACGTTGAGCGGGTTTTTCGAAATGATCGCGACCGGGCTCGTGCGGTACCAGAACAGCACCGCGGCAGGACGTCCGTCGGCCAGCTCGCGCCAGTGAGTCTCGCCGCTCCCGTGGTGCTCTCCCCACTCCAGATACGCGCGGTCGTACGCGAGCGACGAATACTGATCGACGGGAACGTCCGTGTAGCCGAGGCTCCGTCGAACGTCCTCCGCGCGATCGAGCAGCACGGGCACCGGCTTGAAGAGCGGAATGCGCGCGAGCAGCGACGTCCGATCCGCGAGGCCGGCGACCGCCACGAGGAGGACGGCCGTCAGTCCGAGCCAGGTGAGGCCCGCGGCCGGCGACAGCATCGCGCTCTCGCCGCCCACGGCTGCGACCATTTCCGGCGACGGCGTTTCGCCGGCGGCGAGTGCGGCGGCCAGCGGATCGCCTCCGGGCAGGGACGCGGCGACGGCGAGAGCCGAGGTCGGCCGCCGCGCGGGATCGCCCTCGAGACAGCGAAGAATGGCGCGCTCGATCGTTTCGTCGAGCGCTTTCACGAGCTCCGTCGGCGCGGTGATTGACCCGGAGGAGTGCTGCGCGACGAGATCCGCCAGCGTCTTCGCATCGAACGCCCGCCGTCCCGTAAAGAGCTCGTAGAACACGAGACCGATGGCGTAGATATCGCTTTTGATCGTCGCCTCGCGTCCCTCGAGTTGTTCCGGGGCCATGTAGGCGGGCGTGCCGGCGATGCCCTCGGTCATGGCGCCGACCGTCGCGAGGCTGAAGTCCATGACGCGGATCCGGCCCGCGCCGTCGAGCATGATGTTCGCCGGCTTCAGGTCGCGATGGATCACGCCGCGCTCATGGGCCGCCGCGACGCCGGCGCAGATTTGCCGCGCGATCTCGAGCGCCTTGTCCTCCGGCAGACGGCCGATGCGGCGCAGCAGCGACGACAGATCCTCGCCGTCCACGTACTCCATCGTCAGAAAGAGATGCCCCGACGCGTCGCCGATGTCGTACACGCGGCAGACGTTGGGGTGGGACACCTGACGCGCCGTTCGGACTTCGTTGTGGAATTGCGCCAGCCGTACCGGATCGTGGCTCAGCGTTTCGGGCAGGAACTTGAGAGCGACGGCCTGGCCCAAACGAAGATCGTCGGCGCGATAGACCTCGCCCATGCCACCGCGTCCGAGGAGGCCGATCACGCGATAGCGGCCCTCGATGATCTCGCCGGGCGGGAACCGGCCGTAGTCGACGTTGGTCGACGAACCAAGCCAGCCGCTCGAGGTCGGGCGCGACGGGGTTCCCGCCAGGCGCGTCTGGTCCCCTCCAGCGCTCCCGCCAATCCCCGGCGCGGTCACGTCGTCTTGCATGCGAGTCGCAGATATACCACTCTTTTTTCAATTTGCCGCGGGGCCCCACCCCCGCGGCCTGCCAGCGCTCGCTTCCGCTCGCGCCGCTGGCTAATGGCGACAGCCTGCTTTTGCGGCGACGTGGGCGGGGCCCATCTCCGGCCTGGCAGCGCTCGCTTCTTTACTTAGTGCGTCTGGGGCCCCACCCCCAGACGCTGCAGCTCGCGCATGCGCGCTCGCTGCGGCTCAAGGCTGCGCGCCGCTGATTACTGCAATCGGTGTAATCGAGTATTGTGTCCGCATGCGGACATCAGCATTCATTCTCACGATATTACTCGCGTCGGCTTCGCCACTGCGTCTTCCCGCTGCGACGCCTGCCTGCACGACCTCCACACCCGCGTGCACAGAATGGGTGACGCTCGGGTCGGGCCTGGCGAAATCGATGATTTACCGGTCCTACTCGCTCGATACGCGCAATGAAGGTATCCGCCGTGCGCTCATCATGGTGCACGGCACGAACCGCAACGCCGATCACTACTTCGCGACGGCCATGGCGGCCGCGTTTCTGGCCGGTGCCGTCGAGGACACCGTGGTCATCGCGCCGCATATCATCGCGTGCAATGACAAGCCGGAAGCCAACGAAGTCCTGTGGAGCTGCAACGGTGACTCGTGGCGCTCGGGCGGCGCCGCGGCCAGTCATCCCGAACTCTCATCATTCGATCTCACCGACGCGATCCTGCGGAAGCTCGCGAAGAAGAGTACCTTCCCGAATCTGACGGCCATCGTCGTCGCTGGACACTCCGCTGGCGGCCAGTACGCGACACGCTACGCGATGGCCAACCGCGTGCACGATAGCCTCGGCGTGCCGATCACCTACGTCGTCGCCAATCCTTCGAGCTACGCCTGGCCCGATGCTCGACGCGCCCAGCCGTCAGGGGACGCCGACGCGGCGGATGCGAAAGATGGGTGGAAAAGTCAGGCCGTGCACACGAAGTACACCTTCGGCGCGTACGACAACAGCAAGTGCCCGAACTTCAATCGATGGCCGCTTGGCCTCGAGAACCGGACTGGTGGCTACACCGCGAAGATGAGCGACGAGGAACTGAAGAAGCAGCTCGTCGCGCGGCCCACCACGTACCTGCTCGGCCAGGTCGATACGCTGCCGCTCGGCGGCTTCGACTCGTCGTGCTCCGCGATGGCGCAGGGGCCGACCCGCCGCGCGCGCGGCGAGGCCTTCCTGAAGTTCGTGAACGAGGAGATGGGCGCGAAGCACCAGGCGATCATCGTGCCGGAATGCGGCCACAACGATCGCTGCATCTACACGACGGACGTGGTGTTCCCGGTGATCTTTCCGAAGCCGTGAGACCCCGACCTGAACGGATGCCGTCGACCAGGCACAGATTGGTCATAGTGGCGCTGGCAGCTCGAGAAATACGTCCGGCCGTTGCGGCGGTGATGCTTTCACTGTCCATTGCCCTTTGAGGGGGCCGCTCTGCCACGTGCCGCTGACGGAGTTCTCGAGTGTGCGTCTGAGCATCTCGAGGAGCGAACCTGACTCATTTGCGTCGACGTTGGCCTGCCACGTGCCCGCAAACTTCCGGCTCGATGACGATCGTCCGCCGGAACCGCTGACGACGGCCGACCAGCTGCCTTGCCACACCTTCGCGCGCTTCTGTGCGGACCATGTGCCTTGCAGCACGACATGGCCACTACCATCGATCACGCCCCACGATCCTTGAGCGCTATTTGGTGTGCCGGACTCCAGTCGGGCGGACCAGACGCCGTTGTAAATGGCCGTGGGTCCGGCTGTCGCGGTCCAAGTCCCACGCAGGATGACGGGCGCCTCCTGAGCGGCACTCGGCGGCGTCAGGAGTGTCGCGATGAGAAGCCCCAGCCCGGAACGGCTCGCGTGTCGCGCTGGGATCGTGGAACAGAACACTGCGTGTGCCTCGAGTGACGCGCAGTGTACAACGACAATGCGGACTGTGGGTCTACGGCTGCGC
>DATAEK010000378.1:0-22357 GCA_036258055.1 Vicinamibacterales bacterium | reverse complement strand
CCCGACCTACCCGACCTCCCCGACCTGCCCGACCTGCCTTACCTGCCCGACCTGCCCCACCTGCCCCACCTGCCCTACTTCCCCCCCAGCTCCTTGGCAATGCGCTCCGCGTTGTCCGCGAGCGATTTGGCAAAGACGCTGTTCCCCGCTTTCAACGCTTCCTCGGCCTGCTTGATGAAGTTCCTGGCGCTGTCGTAGTTGGCTTTGCGTTCGTTGCCCAGGCTCCGGTAGTCAATCGATCCGAGCATGCGGATCGTGCGGTCCATCACCTCGCGAACCTGTTTCACGGCCTCGGGGCCGTCGGCGGTGTTGCCCGTGCGAAGCGGCGGCACAGGCGTCGCGGTTGCCGCAGGAGCCGTCGTCGTTTCCGGCGGGGTCTCGGGCTTGCTTTCGGGTTTGGGCTCGACTTTCGCCTGATCGCGAGGCGGTTGCTGGCGGGGACGCGGCGACGGCGGTGTTGGAGGGGCAGGCAGATCGGCAACAGGCTCGAGTGACGGGGCTTCTGTCGACGGCAACGGCTCGATCACCCGCGGTGGCGGCGCCGGTACGGTGAGCGGTGGACGGACCTCCGGCGCCTTCGCCTTCGCGCTCGCGTTCGCACACGCGGCGGCAGGCAGTACGATCAGCAGCAGCAGGGCTCGCTTCATCTCTGTTCCCCGGCCACGGGACATCTACCCGCGTCCCCCACGCGCTGGCACCCCTTGATTATCTCGCGTTTGGACCGAAGTGGCGTCACCCGCCATCGGCAACGGCTCGACGATGTCTCACGCCTGCGGAAAGATCAGCCGGAACTTTGTCCCCCGCCCCGGCGTGGACTGCACTTCGACCTCTCCATCGTGCAGCTGCACGATCCGGTACACCATCGACAATCCGATGCCGCTGCCCCGGTCCTTCGTCGTGAAGTACAGATCGAAAATGCGACTGAGATTCTCGGGGGCAATCCCGACACCGGTGTCTTCGACGTCGATCTCGACGCGGCGGCGGGCCGCCGCGCGGCAGGTGATCTTGAGCGTGCCGCCGTGGGGCATCGCCTGACAGGCGTTGAGCGCCAGATTCAGCAGCGCCTGCTGCAACATCCCCGGATCCGCGTTGATGTCGGGCAGCGTTGGCGGACACTCCGTCCTGATTGTCACTCCCCGCCGTTCGGCCTCGGGGGTCGTCATCGACGTGACTTCGGAGACGACCGTCGTGAGCTGGACCGGCTGGAGCTTGAGCTCGTCCGGCCGTGCGAACTTGAGGAACCCGACCACGACCTGATCGAGCCGCTTGATCTCGTCCGCGATGATCGTCACGTGCTTCGTGAGATCGACGCTGCGCGATCCGCCGTCGCCTGCCGGAACGGTGATGGGCTCACGGACCGCGGCGAGCTTCTGCTTCAACAGCTCGAGGTGAATCGTCATCGCGTTCAGCGGGTTTTTCACCTCGTGCGCCACACCGGCCATCAACCGGCCGAGCGCCGCCAGCTTGCGCGAGTAGTTGAGCGTCGAGTGCACGTGGCTCAAGTACCCGAGATTGCGCGCGACCAGCATCGCACCCAGAAAGCGTCCACCCGTGTCCTCGATGGCGTGACACATGAGGAGCCGTTCGGCCACGTCCCCTTCACCCTCGCTCGACGGTGCCCCCACTGCGAGTGACACCGGACCCTGCGAACGGCGCCCCGCGAGGGCACGTTCGACCAGCTGACGAACCGGGTTGTCCTGCGGCAGCCTCGAGAGCGTGGCCTCACCGCCGTAGTCCGTGGACAGACTTGGAAGCAGCCCGCGCATGGAGGAGTTGACGAACATCAGCTCGCCGCGCGGCGAGAACAGCGCCACCGCATCCTCGAGGTTGTCCATGACCGACTCGAGGTCGGTGGCCGCAGCGGGCAGCGCCTGACTGCGCACGGCCGAGAGCTGCGCGCTGATCGCGTCGAACGAGGTGCCGAGATCGCGGAACTCGTCGCCGGGAAGATCGAGCGCGACGTCGAGCTCACCGCGACCCAGCCGGCTCAGGCCGCTCTGGATCACATGGATGGGACGCAGCATCCATTGCGCCAGCAGCATCGCCACGACCATCGAGACCAGGAGCGCGACGACGGCGGTTTGCGCGGCGCGCTTGACCGCGTCGCGAATCTCGCCGCGGATGAGGAGCGTCGACAGCCCGACGCGAATGCCGCCGAATTGCTGTTCTCCCAGATACATCGGCTGCCGGTACTCGAAGCGCCGCTGTTCCGAGAACGCCGCGCGCAGCTGCTCGATGGTTCCGGCCTCGACCAGGGGGCCGAAGTCCTCGTGGTCTTCGAGCACCTCGCCTTCGAGCGACGGAGAACTGTGCGCGACCGCGGTGCCGTCGGGTTTGACGATCGCGACGTAGAGCACGTTGGGTGAATAGCCGATGCCGGCCTCGAGGATCGATCGCAGGCCGCCGTCGGATTGGAGCGCAGCGTAGGGATCGGCGGGCGCGTCCTTCACCACCGCGGTGGCGCGCTGAAAGATCGCATCGGCGAGCAGCTTCGCACCGGCACGCGTCTCCCCGATGCGAAGCCGCGTGAGCGTGGTCATCTGCCACGCGCTCATCGCGAGCACCACGAGGACGACCAGTGTGGTGACGCCGGCGACCTGTTTGGCTTTGATTGACACTGCGCCTGTTCAGAATCCGGATGCATCCGGCAACCTGGGACGCTGCCCCTCGTCTGTCACGCAGCGCTCAGGGTCATCCTGTCGAGCCGACCGGCACGCGTGATGCCGCCCGCCTCCCGACCGGCTCTGGCCTTCCGAGTGGATCTCACCTGCCGGACGCCGTTTCCGCTTTCATGCGGTTCAACTTGTTGTGCAGCGTCTTCAAGCTGATGCCGAGGATCTCCGCGGCGCGGGTTTTGTTGTTCCGGGTGTGCTCGAGCGTCAGGAGGATCAGCCGCCGCTCCGCTTCGTCGACCGTGGTGCCAGGCGAGAGCGTAACCGTCGGCAGCGTCTCTTCGCCGCGGGCCACGAGCGTCGGCGGAAGATGCCGCGGCTCGATGAACTCCCCTTCGGCGAGAATCATGCCGCGCTCGATCACGTTGCGCAGCTCGCGGATGTTGCCCGGCCAGGGGTAGCGCTCGAGGATGTACATCGCTTCCTGATCGACCGCGCGGACCGATTTGCCGTTGCGCACGTTGAACTCGTTGAGGAAGGTCTGCACCAGCAACGGAATGTCATCGCGCCGGCCGCGCAGCGGCGGCAGCTCGACAGCGAACACGTTCAGCCGGTAATAGAGATCCTCACGCAGCTTGCCTTTGCGGACGGCTTCCGCCGGATCCACGTTGGTCGCCGCGATCACGCGCACGTCGACCGATTGCTCCTGACGGCCGCCGAGCCGCCGGAATGTCCGTTCCTGCAGCACGCGCAGCAACTTCACCTGCGTCGCCGGCTGCATCTCGGCGATTTCGTCGAGGAAGAGCGTCCCGCGGTGGGCGAGCTCGAAGACGCCCGTGCGTCGATCGTGCGCCCCCGTGAACGCGCCTTTTTCGTGACCGAAGATCTCGCTTTCGAGGAGGGTCTCCGGGATCGCCGCGCAGTTCATCGCGACGAACGGGAACGAGGCCCGCGGGCTCAGCTCGTGGATCGTCTGCGCGATGAGCTCCTTGCCGGTGCCTGACTCTCCCCAGATCAGTACCGACGCCGCCGTCGGCGCCGCTTGCTCGACCACGCGATACACCCCGCGAATGCCCGCGCTGTTGCCGACGATTCGGCCGAAGCTGCCCTGTTCGCGCAGTTGCCGGCGGAGCTGACGGACTTCGCGCAGCGTGTCCTGCCGCTCGACCGCCTTCTGCAGCAGGATGCGCAGGCGCTGCGGGTCGACGGGCTTGCTCAAGTAGTCGTAAGCGCCGTCCTTGATCGCTTCGACGGCGCTCTCGACGGTGCCCTGCGCCGTCAGCAGGATGAATGTGATGTCAGAGAGCTGATCCTTCAGCGTTCGCAGCAGATCGTGGCCGCCCATGCGCGGCATCACGAGATCGCTCACGATGATGGCCGGACGAAAGCTCGTGACCTTCCGGAGCGCGTCTTCGCCGTCACTCGCCTCGTCGGTCTGGTAGCCCCAGGCCTGGACTAGCTCGGCGAGCCCGACGCGCGTCGCGGGATCGTCCTCGACGATCAACACGCGCTCGCCCGTTCCGGGCGCGGCGCTCAGGCCAGTGCCCGATGAAGACAGATTCGTTTCTTCCATAGCAGGTTGCGTCAAGTGTACCACCCGAAGGTAACTTTTACATTGTGAGATTCGATTTCTTGGGACCTGCGGCTCTCCGGCTGACTTTTCTGGAAATCGACGTCGGGGTCTTACAGGGCTCGCACCGTGCAATCCTCGATCATTCGGGACAGTCGATCAATGGTTCTGAGGGGAGGCCAGGGCATAGGCATTGCACCGACTCGGCTGTTATGGAGGGGATGACGATGCGAAGAGGCTTCCTGGCCGGCGCGGTGCTCGCGATGGCTCTTGCTCTGAACGCGTGCTCGCAGAAGCAGGACGGCTTGAACATCCCGCCCGGTACCGACGTGACGATCCAGAAGAAGGATGGCGTCACGGTCAGCGGGAAACTCGTCGAAGTCCAGGCCGAGCGGGTCGTCCTCGAGGACCGTGGTGGCGTGAAGACGCCGGTTCTGCGTTCGGAAATCAGCGCCGTCCGCGCGAAGGAACTTGAGAAGAGCGCTCCTGCGCCCGAAGCACCGCCCGCACCCGCCGCTCCGGCACCTGGAGACGCTGCCGCAAAGCCTGCCGCCGAACCGGTGCCCGAATACCGTGAGGTCGTAATCCCCGCTGGGACGACCCTGGCGGTCGAGCTCAAGTCCTCGGTTGCGTCGGACACCAGTCAAGTCGAGGACGCCGTCCGCGGCGCGCTGCGCCGCCCCGTGATGGTCAAGGGCGTCGAGGCGCTCCCGGCCGGCGCCGCGCTGACCGGTCACGTGACGGAGGCGACGCGGTCGGCGCGCGTGAAAGGACGCGCGAGGATTGCCTTCCGCTTCACGCAGGTCGAGGTGCCGCACGAAGGACGGGTGGCCATCCGCACTGAATCCGTGGCGCGCGAGGCCGAAGCGACGACGAAACAGGACACCGCGAAGATCGGCGGCGGCGCCGTGGGCGGAGCGATCATCGGCGGCATCCTCGGTGGCGGCGGCGGGGCAGCAAAGGGTGCGGCGATTGGCGGCGCGGCGGGCACGGGTGTCGTGCTGTCAACGCGCGGCAAGGAAGTGCGGCTCGGTCCGGGCGCGGCCGTCAGCGTGAGACTTGCCGAACCGCTCTCGGTTCGGGTGAAGCAGAGCTGAGGAGACACGCAGAGTACAATTTGCGTGTGCTCGATCCGACCGCTGAACCGCACGCGCTCCCGGCGCCCGTCGTCGAGGCGCCGAAGTCCATCGTGCCGCTCCAGCGGATTGGGGCGTTCATCGAAGTTTTCGTCTGCTCCGGGTTCCCGTCGCAGGTCTGCATCATTCTGCTCCTGAAAGTCGTCGGTCTGCAGTCGCGAACGGCTGGCGGTCAGCTCTCGCCGCCCTTCGTGTTCACGGTCTCGATGATCGACGCCGCGCTCGTGATCGGCCTCATCTTCTTCTTCCTCAGGGCGCACGGTGAGCGTCCGCGGGATGTCCTCATCGGGTACCGGCCGGTGCTGCGCGAGGTCGGGATCGGTCTGCTGACGGTGCCGTTCGTGTTCCTGCTGGTCGTGCTCGTGCTCGCGGTGATCCTGACGTTCGCCCCGTCGCTCCACCCGCCGCACAACCCGCTCGAGGATCTGATGACCAACCGCCGCGACGCGATCCTCTTCGCTATCGTCGCCATGGTCGCGGGCGGCGTGCGCGAGGAGACCCAGCGCGGCTTCATCGTGCACCGCTTCGGTCAGTATCTTGGCGGTGGCGCCGTTGGCGTGATCGTCTACAGCGTGTTCTTCGGCCTCGGTCACGTCGAACAAGGCATCGACGCCGCGCTCGCCACCGGCGTTCTCGGCGCGCTCTGGGGTGCGATCTACCTGGCACGCCGCAGCATCGTCGCGCCCATGGCCAGTCACGCCGTGTTCAATCTCGCGCAGCTGGTGAAGTACGTCGCGCTGCGGTGAGATACCATCTCCCCTCACGGTGATCGACAGGGTCTGCGCACTTCTGGCGCTGTCGCGGCGCGAGCTGGGCGTGCTCGCGACGATCTTCGTCGTGTCACTGCCGGCGGTCACGCCACGGATCTACTCGTCGGACGAGATCGAGTACTTCTCCTACCTCCGGTCGTTGTGGTTCGACCGGGACGTGTCGTTCGAAAACGAGTATCAGCACTTCTACGAGCGTGAGGTCGCCCGGGCTGAGGGTTTTCACGAAACGTTCCTCGAGCGCGAGACCGAAGCGGGGCGCCGGCCGAATTTCGGCACGATCGGTTGCGCGATCCTGTGGGCGCCGTTCTACGCGGCCGGCGATCTCGTCGCGCGGATGCGTCAGGGATCGAGCGGGGCCGCTGCTGACGGTTACTCGTACCCGTATATCGCCGCTGTCGCCTACGGATCGGCGTTCTACGGCTTCCTGGCAGTTTTGCTGTCGATCGGCTGTGCGCGACGCGCGCTGCGGCTGTCCGATCCTGTGGAGCGATCGTCGACGATCGACAACTCGACACTCTTCGCGGGCGTGATCGTTTGGCTGGGCACGCCGCTGGTCTTTTACATGTACGTGGCGCCGCCGATGTCGCACGCCTGCTCAGCGTTTGCCGTGGCGTTGTTCGTCGCGGTCTGGATGCACGTGCGCACGACGTGGGCAATCCCACAGCTCGTGCTCCTCGGTCTCGTGACCGCGCTCATGGCGATGGTGCGCGAACAGGACGTGTTCTTCGCCGTGGGCCCGGCGGTGGATTGGGCGATCACCGCGTGTCGACGTCCGCGTGGTGTGCGGGCGCGGTCGCCGCGCGGACCGTTGCTCGCCGCCGGCCTCGCGGGCGCCGCCGCATTCGCTATCGGCTTCGCGCCTCAGCTCCTGGCGTACCGCGCGCTCAACGGGCATCCAGGTCCATCGTCGTACGTCACTCGGAAGATGGATTGGGGAGCGCCGCACGCACTCGACGTCCTCCTCTCGCCGTCACATGGATTCTTTTTCTGGACGCCGATCGCGGTCATTGCGCTGGGCGGCCTGGTGTGGCTGGCGGTCAAGGGTCAGGGCGATTCGCGCCGGGTGGCGGCGATCGGCCTGCTGATGGTCGCGCTTCAGGTGTACGTCGCAGGAAGCGTGCAGTCGTGGAACGTAGCGGGAGCATTCGGCCAGCGGCGATTCGTCGCGCTGACGGTCCTGCTCGCCATCGGGTTGTCGGTCTGTCTGCGGGCGATCGC
Source organism: Vicinamibacterales bacterium (assembly GCA_036258055.1). Lineage (GTDB taxonomy): Bacteria > Acidobacteriota > Vicinamibacteria > Vicinamibacterales > 2-12-FULL-66-21 > DATAEK01. The sequence continues at coordinate 15,051 of DATAEK010000378.1, read as the reverse complement.
TGGGAGCCGTCTGCGGCTGGGCGCAATCGCTGCGATTGCGCTGTGCGTGTGGTGGAACCTTGCGCTGATCGCCGAGTTCGGTACGGGGCTGATGGATCGCAAACAGCTCGAGCTCGGTCGCAATGCCTACGATGCGTTCATCACCATCCCGCGGCTTGCACCACAGCTCGCCTACCGTTACGTCGTCGATCGCGATTCGTACTACCGCACGAAGATGAAACGCGAGTGAGCACGACGTGAACATCACTTACGTCGCCGACATCCGCTTTCCGCTCGAGCGCGCCAACGGGATTCAGACCATGGAGACGTGCCATGCGCTCGTGACGCGGGGGCATCGGGTCCACTTGATCGTCAGGCCTGACACCCACACGCCGGCGCGCGATCCGTACGTCTATTACGGTCTCCCGCGCGTCCCGGGTCTCGACATCGAGCCTGCACCGGTTCTCGGGCCATCGGCCGCGCGCCGGCTTGCGTTTCTCGCCTTCGCAGCAGGGCGGACGCTCCGAACTGGCCGCGGACAGCTCGTGATGACCCGCGATCTGGGCGTCGCGTCGACGCTGCTGCACCTCCCGCGCGCGCTTCGGCCTCCGCTCGTGTACGAGTCGCACGGGTACGCACCCGAGGTCGCCGAGGCCATGCCCGATCTGCTGGCCACCGCAGACAAGCCCAGCGCCTCGAAACTGCGGCGGCTCACGCGCCGCGAAGCGCGCGTCTGGCGGGACGCTGACGGCTATGTCACGATCACTCGCGGCTTGCGCGACGCACTCATCGAACGCTTCGGTGAACGCCCACGGACTGCGGTGATCCCTGACGGGGTCGCCGTGAGCGCCGATGCATCGCGTAACCCACGCGCGAACGAGGATGCGGAGCAGCGCCCTTCTGAAACCACGGGTCCGGCAGATCCGCGTCCTCTGGCTGCCTACGCGGGACACTTGTACCCATGGAAGGGTGCAGACGTGCTGATCGAAGCGCTGGCGCGCGTACCCGAGGTCGACGGCCTGATCGTGGGCGGGCATCCGCAGGAGCCGGACCTCGAGCGGCTTCGTACTTTGGCGCAGCGACTCGGCTTGGAGCATCGGATAACCTTCGCGGGGATGGTCGCGCCCTCGGCCGTTGCAGCGCTGCTGAAGCGAGCGACGATGCTGGCGCTGCCGAACCCGGCGTCGGCGATCGCGACCCGGTTCACGTCGCCACTGAAGCTCTTCGAATACATGGCGGCCGGCCGGCCGATCGTCGCGTCGAATCTGCCCGCGATTCGCGAAGTGCTGACGGATAACGTCGACGCGTTGCTGGTGCCCCCAGGGGATGCCGGCGCGCTCGCCGACGCGATCCGCCGCCTGGCGCGCGACCCGGCACTCGGCGAGCGATTGAGCGGCGCCGCGCTCGATCTGGTACCGCAATACACCTGGACGCGGCGAGCCGAACGGCTCGAGTCGCTCTTCGACGAGGTGGTCGGCTCCCGCTGATGGTTTCCGACCGACTCCTCGCGCTGGTTCGTTGCCCCGAATGCCACGCTCGCATCGTCGTCCGCAGCGGAACACCTGTCTGCGAGGGGTGCGGCCGGAGCTACCGGCTCGCCGGATCCGATTACCTCGATCTGCGGCCGGCCGAAGCGTTCAGCGAGCAGACGAAATATCTTGACGAGGCGCTGCACGCCGACGCGCGCCACGAGCGGGTATCGCCGCCGCTGCTCGGATCGAAGATTCGCAACGACATGCTGCGCGAGTTTCTCGCGCCCGGGAGCTCGGATCTCGTCGTCGATCTCGGCTGCGGCAGCGGTCGCGCCCTGCTCTGGAATCGCGACTGGAACGCAACGACGGTCGGCATCGACATCAGCCCCTACTTCGCGGAGGAAGCCCGGCGCGACGTCGATCTGCTGCTGGGCGATCTGCGGCGGCTGCCATTCGCCGATGGCACCTTCACCAAAGCCTTCTCGCTGGACGTTCTGGAACATCTCTCACCGGAAGCCCTGCAAGGCATGCTGAAGGAAGCCGGGCGCGTTCTCATTCCGGGCGGTGCGCTCTTCGTCTACACCCATGTCCGGAAGAATGCGCCGATTGCGGTCGGCCTGCGCTGGATCAACGCGCTCGCGAGGCAGCTCGAGCGAATCGGGCTGATCGACATGCGACAGGAACGGCTGCGAAAATCCGATCATCTGAATCCGCTGCGGGACGTGCCGGATCTCGAGCGGGTCGTCGCGGACGCGGGGTTTCGGATCACGCGCATTCGCTTCTACACGCCGATCGTCGGCGGCTTCGTCGAGAACATCCTGATGCGGATCGCCGAGCGCGCGATGGCGCGGCGCGCCGCACGTCGCCTCGGTGCGGGCGGCGCCGAAGAAGTTGACGCGCGCGCAATCCGCGAGGCGCGGACGAGGGCGAAGCAGCAGATCGCCACCAGCCGGACGACATATGCCGCGCTGCGCGCGTTGTCACTGGCAATGAAACTTGATCTGCTGCTCTTCGGCCGGATCACGTCGGGACCCTTCTTTGCGCTGCTGGTCAAGGAGGGCGCGTAGAGCGGCGATGCGCATCCTCTACGCAGCCATCGATCAGGTCATCCCCGGCACGACGGGAGGATCCGTGCACGTGACGGCCGTCGCTGAAGGACTCGCGGCGCTCGGCCACGACGTGCACGTGCTGGCTGCGCCCGGATCCTCGCCGTTCCCGGACGATCACGTGCACTGGATTGCGATGGGCCCACCTCTGGGGATGAAAGAGCTGCGCTGGGCGCGCAGCCGGGCGGTCCGGCAGGTTGCCAAGCTCGTGCAGCCGGAGATCATCATCGAGCGTTACTACAATTTCGGGGGTGAGGGAATTCTGGCCGCGCGATCGATCGGCGCGCGTACCGTGCTCGAGGTGAACGCGCCCGTCATCGACTACCCTGGATCCCCGAAAGCGCTTCTCGATCGCGCGCTGGTCGCCGAGCCGATGCGGCGCTGGCGGGAGCAGCTCTGCCGTCGCGCGGACCTCATCGTCACCCCGACCGCCGCGATCCTGCCGGCGGGGACCCCGCGATCGAAAGTGCTCGAGCTCGAATGGGGCGCCGATACGGAACGCTTCCGTCCCGATGTCACCGAGCCGGCCCCGTTTGCGCGGCCACCCGGTACGGTTGCACTCTTCGCCGGGGCGTTTCGCAAATGGCACGGAGCGATCCATCTCGCCGCCGCGCTCAGAACGCTTCACCAGCGCGGCAAGCCGGTCTCCGCGGTGTTCGTCGGAGACGGTCCAGAGCTGCCCGCAGTGCGCGCCGCCGCCGAAGGACTTCCCAACATGGTCTTCACGGGTCCGCTGCCTCACGACCGGATGCCGGCGGCGCTTGCGTCCGCGGATATCGGTGTCGCGCCGTTCGATCTCGCCGCGCACGCACCGCTGACGCTCGGTTTCTACTGGTCGCCGTTGAAGATCTTCGAGTACATGTCCGCAGGCCTGCCTGTGGTTGCACCGCGCGCCGGCCGTCTGCCCGATCTCGTCGGTGACTCGCAGGAGGGCGTGCTGTACGACTCGCCCGAGGCGCTCGCGGACGCACTCGAGCGCCTCCTCGATCCGACCCTGCGCCAGCGTCTCGGGCACGCCGCTCGCGAGCGCGCGGTTCGCGAGTACAGTTGGAGCGCCCACTGCCGGGCGCTCGACCGCGCGATGCGAGGGCTGCCATCCTGACCACTGCGCCCCGCCCTCGGCGATCGTCATGAGGATCCTGCTTGTCACCGATGCGTTCCCGCCGGTGTGCGGCGGTTCGGGCTGGAGCACCTACGAGCTCGCTCGTCAGCTACGCGATCGGAATCATGAGGTCCTGGTCGTCCAACCCCGTCCCGGATCGGACCACGGCCCGCACCCGTCCTCGTACGACGGCATCCGGGTCATCGAGTTCGGCGCGGCCGCACCATCGATCCCGTTCGTCCGCAACTATTTCAAGAACGAGCGGCTGCGCGTCCTGCTCGGCGACTTCCTGATCTCGCTCATCTCGCGGGAGCGAATCCAGATCGTTCACGGCCAGCACGTGCTGACGTCGCTGCCCTCGATTGATGCGGCGCGGCGCGCGGATGTCCCCGTGATCTGCACGGTGCGTGACTATTGGCCGGTGTGCTATTGGTCGGATCTGATCTACACGTTTCACGACGACGCGTTGTGCCCCGCGTGCACGGCGGGGATGATGACGCAGTGCATTCGTCCACGCGCGGGGGCGGCATGGCCGCTGGCGCTGCCCATGATTCCGTACATGCGAGGCAACCTGCGGCGCAAGCGCACTGGGCTTGCGATGGCTGACGCCGTCGTGGCGGTGAGCTCGACGATCGCGACGGATCTGCGCGCGCGCGCTCCTGAGCTGGCCGGCACCCGGATCGAAGTGATCCCCAACCCCGTGAATGTCTCCGACCTGCGCGCCCGGGCTGCGGGATTCGCCCCACCACTGCCGGGCGCGTACGCGCTCTACCTGGGCAAGCTCGCACCAAACAAGGGCACCTCGAATCTCATCGGCGTTGTCGAGCGTGCCGGGCTGGACTGGCCCCTGGTCGTCGTGGGGGACGGTCCGGACCGATCGGCGATGACCGCGCAGGCGGCGCGCTCGGGTCGCGACGTCCGTTTTACCGGTTGGGTGAAGCAGGAGTCGGCGACCGCCTGGCTCGCATACGCGTCGATGCTGATCTTTCCCTCGCGCGGTCCGGAGTCACTGAGCCGCGTGCTGCTCGAAGCCAGCGCGCTCGGCATTCCGATCGCCGCCATGAACACGGGGGGAACAGCGGACATCATCACGACCGGCGAAACCGGACTGCTCTCGACGACGCCCGACGAGCTCGCCGACGACGTGCGGCGGCTTCGGAACGATGAGACCCTGCGACACCGACTCGGCGCCGCGGCGCGGATCCGCGCTGAACGTCTCTTCGATGCGGCGTCGGTCACCGAACGGTTCGAACACATCTACGCGGAATTGATTTCGAGAACCCGCCCTACGCGATGACGCTGCGTGTCGCTGTTGTCGCGCGCTCGGTCTTTCCGCTGCACGGCGTGGGCGGCCTGGAGAGGCACGTCTACGATCTGCTGCGCTATCTCGCCGACGCGGGCGTCGAGACGACGCTCATCACGCGAGCGGCTTCCGGCAGCCGCCGATTCGATCCGGATGCCATTCACCCGCGAGTCACACTTCGAACGGTACCCTACCGGACGTTTCCACTTGCGGGACGGCGCGGGACGACCGTCCTCGATCGCAGCACGGCATATCCGGTGTTCGGAGAACGCGCCGGTCGTGTCGCGTGGCAGCTCGTGAAAGACGGAACGATTGACGTGGTGCACGGCCTCGGTGCGAGCGTGCTCGGGTACGCGCGCCGCAGGAAATCATCGCCGGCGCCGCTCGTGCTGAATCCACAGGGTCTGGAGGAATTCGGGGCGACGGACCCCGGCCGGGCGCGGTTGAAGCGCGCGGTCTATCTGCCGCTGCGGCGAGCCGTGCTGACCTGTGCGCGGGCGGCGGACGCAGTCATCGCCACCGACCGGGTGCTCGAACCCGCGGTGCGCGCGCACCTGGGTGTCCCTGCCGAGCGGGTTCATGTGATTCCGAACGCCCTCGATCTCGGCTGGATCGATTCGCTCGCGTCGCCGGTGGACGGACCCAGAGTCCGAAAAGCTGCCGGCATCGGCGCGCACGAGGTCGTGATCCTGAGCGTCGGCCGGATCGAGCAGAACAAGGGGTTCCACGTCCTCGCCGCCGCGCTCGGCGCGCTCCGCGAGCGCGGCACTCTGGCAGAGGGCCGATGGCGTTGGATGATCATCGGTGATGGACCGTTCCGTGCACACCTCGCGCGCGCGATCGACGAGGCGGGAATCGCCGGCCACACGAACCTCCTCGGCCGTCTCGACGATCGCGACCTCCACGGCTGGTACGAGGCGGCGACCCTCTTCGCGCATCCAACGCTCTACGAGGGGAGCTCGCTCGTCACCCTCGAGGCGATGGCCCATCGGCGTGCCGTCGTGGCCACGGCGGCGGGTGGACTGCCGGACAAGGTCGTCAACGGGGTGAACGGGTGGCTCGTGCCACCCGGTGACGCCTCTGCGCTCGCGGCCGCGTTGAGCGGCGCCGTCGGTACTCCAGAACGGCTTCTCGACATGGGCGAGCGCAGCCGCGCCATCGTCGAGGACCGGTTCTCCTGGACCGCGGCTGGAGCGGCTACCGTGCGGCTCTATCAGGAATTGCTTCTCCCACGCACGTAGTAAGCTGACGTTTCAGGTGTCTGAATGACCCAGCGCGAATGGCGCGAAGCCGGCGATCTGCATCCGTCGAAGATCGGCCTGGCGTCGATCCTGATCCTCGCGGCCGTGCTGCGCTTCTGGGCGCTCGACCACGGCATCCCGTTCTCCCTCGGCGTCGACGAACCCGAGATCATGGAACGGGCCGTCAACATGATGAAGAGCGGATCGCTCCACCCGCACTTCTTCGACTACCCGACGCTCTACATCTACGTACAGCTTGCCGTTTCGTGCGTCCGCTTTCTCGTCGGCGCCATGCGCGGGATGTGGTCGTCGCTGGATCAGGCCGGCGCCGACATGTTCTACATCTGGGGACGGGCCATGACGGCGGCGATCGGGGTCGCCAATGTCCTGCTCGTGTTCTCGATCGGACTGCGTTGGGGCGCCCGGCATGCACTTCTGGCAGCGGGACTGCTCGCGGTGCTGCCGCTGCACGTCCGTCAATCGCACTACGTCCTGACCGACGTCCCACTGACGTTTCTCGTGACTCTGACGCTGCTGCTGTCCTTGCGCGCGCACGAACGCGGGACGGCGGCCGCCTTCATGTGGGCTGGCGTCGCGGCCGGCCTGGCGACTGCCACGAAGTACAACGGCGCGCTCGCACTCATGATGCCGCTCCTGGCCTGCTGGATGACGATTCCGGCGTCGCCTTCGCGGCTCGTCTGTGCGCTCGCTGCGATCGCCGGGTGCGGCGGCGCGTTCCTCGTTGCCGCGCCGTACTCCGTGCTGGACCTGCCCGGGTTCCTCAATGGCTTTGCCCGACTTGCCAGCGAGTACCGGAATACGGCACCACCGCCTGAACCGGCCTGGATCCTCTACCTGAAGCACATGCGGCTCGTCCTCGGATGGCCAGCCGTGCTGCTCGCGGGTGTCGGGGTCGTGCTCGCGATCAATCGTCTGATCCGCGGACCGGGCCGCGTCAAATGGGCGCTCGCCGCCGGGTTCCCGCTCCTCTACTACAGCTTCATCTCGGATCAGCGGCTCGTGTTCGGACGTTACCTGCTGCCGCTGATGCCGTCGCTGTGCGTGCTCATCGCGGTTGCCGTGATTTCCGGGGTCAGCCTGTTGCGCCGCTACGAGATCCCGCGGGCACCGCGCACCGCGCTCATCGTCGCGCTGACGGTCGCGGCACTGTTGCCGCCGACGTTGCAAGCAATCTCCTTCGACCGCGATATTGGCCGGACGAGCACCGTCGAGCAGGCGCACGAGTGGATTCTCGACAACGTCCCGAAACAGTCGACGATTGCCATCGAGACGCGCATCCTGCTTCTGACGCCCGAGGGCTATCGCGCCACGCACTTTCCCAGGCTCATCGCCGATCACCTGACGAAGGAGCCGAGGGAGCACGCCGATTTCGTGAAAGACGGCTTCCAGTACCTCGTGGCCTCCTCACAGGCCTACGGCAGCGTCATGGACGAGCCGCACAAGCGCCCGGACGAGTACGCGGCGTATATGCGTCTCTTCGAGCAGAGCGTGGAGCTCGTGCGGTTCACGCCGTCACCGCAGCATCCGGGACCGGAGCTGCGAATCTTCAGACTGCAGTAGCTACTTTCCGGAAAGATACAGGTCGCTGATCTCGACCCGGCGTCGAAGTCCCGCGATCCAGTCCCGCATGGCGGCCTCTCGGCGCTCACGCAGCAGCCGCGCCTTGACCTCGTCCCTGACCTCGGCGTACGGACGTGGTGCGCCGTCCCTCGTGAAATCGCCTTCGTGCGCCCGGTAGTACTCGAGGACTTCCTCATCGGAGGGCTGCGCGGCCGCATCGAAGCGCTGCGAGAGGTAACCCTCGATCCGGAGGTCGTCGCGCAGCCGGAGACGCAGCTGTTCACGGGTGTAGCCGTACTGCGTCAACACTCTGTCGAGCTCATCGTCGGAGGCGAAGCGCGACCGTATGGCGGCCAGACGCGACTGAATCGTGGCCTCGGCGGGCTCGGGCGGGAGATACCGGTTGACCTCGATGAGCTCGAGCTGACGCTCGATGAGCGCGTCGAGTGCAGTGCGGGTCCCATCCCGATCGGATGCCGGAGCGGGCACGAGCGCCAGCCGCCGTGCGAGGGTGGCGTCCGACAGCATGATCAACTCTCCGCCGACGACGGCGAGGATGCGATCGATGATCTCCGCGCCGGCCGCGACAGGCAGGACCAGTAACGCGATCGCGGCAACGACGGTCCTGACAGTCGTCATGATCAGAACGCCTGACCGATGCTGAAATGCCACGCGGTGCGCGGCTCGAGTTGGCCACCGATCTCCCGCCGGTCCATCTTGAACCCTACATCGACGCGAATCGGACCGAGCGGCGACTTATAGCGAAGGCCGAAGCCCACCGCGCCGCGAAGCTCGCCGAGGTCGAACTCGGTCACCCGCTCGAAGACGTTGCCGCCGTCGATGAAGAGGGCCGTACCGAACTCCCGCCACACCGGCACACGCAGCTCGCCGTTGAGGATCAGAACGGCGTTGCCTCCCTTGGGGAATCCGTTCGCGGTTATGGTGTTGGGCGCTCCCACAGTATCGAGCGCGTAGCCGCGGATGCTGGTGTCGCCTCCGGCGAAAAAGCGCTCGCTCGCCGGCAGATCCTCGATCAGGATCGGGTTGCCGTTCTCGTCGACGCCAGGGCGCGTAAAACCGTCGGCAAGACCGATGGTCGCCCGCGACGCAAACACGATCCGCCTGCGGCCGGGCAGCCGGTGGAACCAGAACCCCTGCAAGTAGGTTTTGATGAAGCCAACCTGCCCGCCGAGCGCGCGTGACGCGAGACTGGCCTCCGCGCTCAGGAACGTCCCTCGTTCCGGATCCAGCACGTCGTCTCGCGTATCGCGCGCGACGGCTCCAGAGATCGTGGAGAGCCGGACACGAGGGAAGAGCCGGTCGATCGTCGCCTGATCCTCTTCGCTCAGACGCTCGTTGAACGTGTGCGTCGAGTTCAAGGAATACCGGGCGGTGACGCGCGTCGTCTGGGTGAGGCGACGGACCGTGTCCGCGTTCAGACCCTGCCTCGTAAAACTGAACGACGAACGGATTCCCTGTTCGGCCGCAGCCGTCAGCGTCGCGTCGCCGCCGAACACCGCGCGCGGTGCGCGATACGTGCCGACGACCCGATACTCCCCGATGGTCAAGCCGGTGCCGTCCTTCGACGGATCGTTCGGAGCATCGCGTGGTTGAAGGCTGACGCGCGCGTAGAGATCCACCGTTCGGTTGCGTCCGCCGACGTTGCGACGGCCGATATCGAAGAAGCCGCGCGGCGCAAACTCGAGATGCTGCTCCGCTTCACCGCCGGGACCGGTCGCCCGCAGACGCTGGGTGGCCTCGACGCCGCCGCCGTAGCTGATGCTGGTGGCCGCCGCTTCCTCGACGGTGACCAGCACGTCGTGGCGGGTTCCGCCGTGTCTCAGCTCGGTGATCCGCACGCGCCGGAACAGGCCCATCGAGCTCAGACGCCGCTGGCTCTCGATTTGATCCTCGAGTCCGAGCGGCTTGCCGGGCTTGAGCGGGATCTCGTTCAGGATCACGCTTGGATCCGTCCGCCGGTTGCCGACGACCAGAATGTGATCGACGAGCGTCTGTGGTCCCTCGGTGAGCTTGAACGTCAGGTTGACGCGGGTCCGGTCGGCCGAGAAGTCGGGGATGACGCCAACATCGATCGATGCGAAGCCGTTGTTGAGATACTCGAGCACGACCCGGTCACGATCGGCCGCGATGCGCGGCTGAAAGAACGGCTCGCCTTCCACTGTCTTGATCAGGGCTCGAATCTCGTTCTCGGAGATCGCCGAGCTCCCTGCGATCGTGACCGTGCCGACCAGCGTGCGAGGACCCTCCACCACCACGATGACCGGCGTGACGAGCCCGTTGCCCTTGTCCGTGGCCGCCGTCTTGATCTGGACTTGAGAGAAGCCGCGCTGCTGGTAGTGTGCCGCGACCGTGGCAACGCCGGTCGTCAATTTCGAGTCGATGAACAGATCGCCGGGTTTCATGCCGAGCAGCGGCCGGATTTCCTCCGCGCTCATCGCGCTGTTGCCAGTGAGATCGAAATCCGCGACGTGGTACTGACGGCCGGCGGTGATGCGAAACGCGAGGGTGAGCTTGCCATCGGTCTCCAGACGCCGCCAGGTCGCATCGGCCTTCCAGTATCCCTGCTGGTGGAGGTGGGTCCTGATGGCCTGCGCCGAATCCTCGAGCAGATCCTCGTCGACGGATCCCTCGCGCTCGATTGGCACCAGCTCCTTGAGCCGCTCCGGCGGGAGACGATCGCCCTCGTAGGTCACGGTTACGACGGGTCCCGGCTGGAAATTGAGCGTCAGGTCCACCGCCGTGCTATCAGTCGAGACCTGCGCGTTCTGGGTCGCGCTCGCTTCGTAGTAGCCGCGGCGTTTGAGCCGCGCGATGTAGTCGGACAGCCGGCGCTGCAGTTCCGTCTGCTGGTACGGATCCGACGGGTTCGCCGCAAGCTTGCCCAGCACCTCCGTGCGTGCTGCCATCGGGTTGCCATTGATCTCGACGTTGCGGATCCTCGCCAGGGGACCGGCATCGATCTCGAACGTCAGCACGGTGCGATCGGGATCGTGGAGCTGACGTGGAACAGCTCGAACGGTCGGTTTCAGATAGCCTCGATCCCGGTAGACCTGCTCGAAGAGACGCACGACTTCGGCCGCGCGCCCGAGCGTCGGCGTGGCGCCGTAGCGTTCAGTCATCGCCCGGCGCAGCGTGCCCTTCGACAACGCCAGGGCGCCTTCGAACTCGACCTCGCTGACGCCATGGATCGGCGTCAACTCGTAACGCAGGCTGATGCCACCTGACGGCGACGGCGCGGCGTCCACGCGCACGTCCTCGAAGCGCCCGAGAGTGTAGAGGTGAGTGATCGATTCCCGGACGTCGGCCATCGCGAGCGGCTGGCCGACCCGCGTCTCGAGCAGATCCAGGAGCGCGGGATCGACGCTCGGACGGCTTTCGATGAGGACCTGGACCTGTTCGATCGGCCACCCGACGTAGCTCGTCTCGGGTGTTTGCGCCGCGAGCGGATGAACGAGAGCGGCCAGAACGAAAATGGTCGCGACCACCCGCATCAGAACCTGTGCCGCACCCGGAAGTCGAGGGCGAACGTCCGGTCTCCGGTCTGGGTAATGACCCAGCCGACGCGGTCGTTCTGGTCGTACTCGAGAACGATGATCTGCTCGCGCTGCGTCGTGCCCAGCGCGCGCGCGAACGTGAGGTAGGCGCGGTTCGAAATCCGCCGGCCCAGGATGAGCCTTGCTGACGGCGACAGCGGATCGCTCTCCGTGCCGATCGTCGGCGCGATGACGGTATCGATCCCGATCTTCTCGCCGATGATCCGGCTTACGGGAGCGGACACCGGGTTGGTCAGAATGCGCGCAACCGCTTCGCGCAGCAGCGACTCCTCCGTCTGGCGCGCCGCTTCAGGTCTGAGCGCCCGGAGCTCAGGGTTCTCGTCGATCGTCTGCCCGAGCAGGAGCGAGATGATGTCCGACTCCGGCAACGGCGGATCCGAATTGAGCGGCAGCGAGAACCGGCTGGTCGTGCCGTTGAAGCCCACCGTGACGAGGTAGGTCGTGCCGGGGAGCCGTACGCGGGTCTCCGCTTCGATGTCGAAGACCGGCTCGATGCGCGAGGGATTGAAGAAGTCGATGCCGCCGCGGGTAATCGTGTAGCGATTGCCCTCGAAGACGAGATCGCCCCGCTCGACCTCGGCGTGGCCGAAGAGCCGGGGCTGATCGTAAGTGCCCTGCAGCTTGAGGTCCGCGCTCGCGACGAGGTTGGCGATGTTGTTCTGGATCCGCAGGGCATTCGGGGCATCGATGTCGAGGTTCAGCCGCAGCGGAATCGTGGGCGCGGCCGGCGCTGCCGTCACCGACACCGCGCCGCTGCCGCCAAGGTTGAAAAGATCCGGCGTGGCCTCGATCCGCCGCGTCCAGAGGGCGTTGTGGACCTTGACGGTGCCGTTGAGCACGAGCGCCTGGAGGGTTCCCTGCAGCGTGAGGTCGGCATCGATGAGCGAGACGAAGCCTTCGGGGTAGCGCACGCGCATCTGCTCGCCGGTTGCCGTGAGCGTGATATCACCCGGTGCGAAGCCGTCCAGGCCGATTCGGCCACCGAAATGCACGTCGCCTTCGCCCAGCCGCGCCGACACGTCGTCGATTCGTAGTCCGGCGGCGTCGAACGTAATCCGCCCGTTGATGGCTTCGAGCGCGTGCGGGACCGGCATGTAGCGCAGCCGGCCATCGGAGATGGAAGCGCTGCCTGAGAATACCGGCTTGTCGAGCGAGCCACTGACCTGGGCCTTCAGCGCGGCGGTGCCACGACTGCGGATCTCACGGAAGAAGCCCTGCAGAATCCCGAGGTTCGCGTCACCTGAGGCCTCGACCTGCACTTCGTTCTGATCGAGAGCCGCGTGACCCGTGACCTGGAGCTCGGTTCCCTCGCCAGACAGCTTCAGGCGATCGACACGCACGACATCGCGATCGAGCGTGATCTCGATCGGTCCCTCATTGCGCAGGCGGTAGTCGAAGAGTTTGAGGTCGAGCTGCTCGACTTTTCCGTCGACGACGATGTGATGGGGATCCGTCAGTTCGCCGACGACACGTATGGTGCCGCCGGCGACGGCGTTCGTGAAGGGCGAAAGACGCGGCTCGAAGAACCTGACGTAAGGGTCGAGTGAGGTCTCATTGAAGCGGATCATCAGCTCCGCGTCCATTTCAGGCGTCAAGGCGATGCGGCCCGACCCGGATACCGCCAGACGGCTCGAGGCGACCTCGAGCTCGACCGTCAACAGCTCTCCGCGGAGCGCGAGCCGTCCAGTCAACTGCCCGATCCCTTCGTCACCCGCGAAGAGGTCGTCCGTCGTGAGCTTCACGTCGTAACGTGGATCGTCGAACAATCCGGTGCCGGTGGCATTGAACTGCAGGACGCCCGACAGCGGAGCGCGCGGCAGCGAGGCCGTCTTCAGCGACTCGACGGGAATCTTCGTGCCGTCGGCGTTGAACGAATAACTGCCGTCCCATCCGACGAACGCCGCGCCAGTCACCCGCCCGGTGCTCTTGGCGATGTCGATCCCGTCGAGCCGCACGCCCCCGCCTTCGAAGCGCAGCGCCGACGTCGCGCGCTCGAACGTCTCGCCGTAGGCCACGCCGGCGTCGATCTGCATGTGGCCGAACCCGAACGGCGTCTCGTACTTGCCGAACAGATGGAACTCGCCTGAGAGCGCGCCTTCGACAGGGTAGTCGTCGAGCCCGAACGCATGCCGCAGGTCCGAGACCGGCCGGCGATTGACGAGCACGCGCGCGTTGATCTCCTCGCCGCCATCCTTTCTCGGGTAGCCGAGCGAAAACTGCCCATCGGCGTGGATCTCGGATGCTCCGGACCTCACGACGCTCTCGGTAATGAAGACGTAGCCGTTCTCGATCGCGAGCGTGGCCCGGCCGCTGCCCCATTCCACGTTCCAGGCGCGCATGTGATCGCCCGTGAACGTGCCCTCGATACGGGGACGCGTGAACGCTTCGAGCATCACGCCGTCGAACTCTCCCGTGCCGCCAACCGAGACGGCGCCCGTCGGAGCACCGAACGCCGTCATGATGCCGGCGAGGACGCGATCGCTCTCCTGCCAGTCCAGGCTGGTGACGTGAAACGGAATTCGCGACCGTTGCCCGAATGCCGTCCGTCCCTCGTACTCGACGTAGGTCATGGGCGTGGCCGTCCAGCTCGGGTCGAGCGTGATCCACTCGGGATCGAGCGCGTAGACGACCCGGCCCGCAATGGGCACGTAGTCGAGCGGCAGGTGTGGATTGAAGGGCCCCGCTTCGGGCGGAAGCGCGGCTCGCTCGGCGGCAATCGCGGCCGGGATCGCGCGCGTCATGATGCGTGTGCCCGCCGGCGCTTCGGCGATCACCTCGCCCTTGCCGCGCTTCTCTGCCCATTTGCCGAGCGGCCAATCGAGCGAGTTGTGGCCCGACCCGCGGCCGGCGAGCCGGATCCCCTCGGTTTCGAGGAAGTCGGTCAACTGCGCGAGATCGACGTTCTTGTAGTCGACGTCCCATCGGGCGTGGGCCGGCGTGCTGGCACCAAACGGGCCCATGCGATAGTCGAACCGCGCGGTACCGCCGTAGAGCTGCGACGTGGCGTTCGTGATTTCGAGTCGATCGGGAACCCACAGAACAGACCCCCGCAGGTCCGGGAAGCGCCAGGCGTTCACGCCGGCGACCGGGCTTCTGAAGGTGCCCTTGAGCTCACGGCCCGTTCCCCCTTCCGGCTTTTTGAACAGGTGAAACGTCCCGTCGAAGTCTCCAGTGCCCGAGACCGTGAACTTGTCCTTGTGGAAAAAAATCCCTCTCTGCGTCGGGAAGTCGATCTTCGAGTGCACCTGATAGAGCTGTTCCGGCCAGTGCGCGAGATCGACGTCGCCGGTCACGACCGATCGCGAGCCGTCACCGCTGAGGTCCATGTGATCGATGTGGACCTTGCCTCCATCGATCTTGAAGCGCATCTTCGCGTCGGTCCGGAACGGCTCGTAGGCCTGGATGCGGACCGTGCCGTTCGAGAACGAGGCGACGCCGACGTACTCGTTCAGCGGGTGGTACACCTGGACCGTGAGGTTGCGAACGACGGTGCTCCACGGCGTCCCGTGATCGTCGTAGGTGAACTGCCCGCGGCTCGCGACTACGGACGCGAGCGTCGTCGTGAAGCGGCTGGGTCCCTGGTTCTTCGACTGGCGTGTGAACCTGGGGAAGTTGTGACGGCCGTTTGCGAACGACTCGACCACCATGTCCCAATCGGTCATGGTGATCGATTCGATGATCAGACGCCGGCT
>DATAEK010000317.1:0-87608 GCA_036258055.1 Vicinamibacterales bacterium | reverse complement strand
CGCCGCGAGACCGAAGAACAGCACGCTGCAGGTGAGGTAGAGCCGAACCGGCGACAGATATCGCGCGCGCCGGCCGTTGAGGAACTCGACCGTCAGGAGACCGGGCTTCGTGACAAGGATCTTGAGGGTCTGAAAGATCTTGCCATCGAGGTGCGCGAACTCGTGGAACGCTTCGTGAAAGAGATCGTGCAGCCGGACGTCCGCCTCGATCGCCTTCTGACCGCATGCATGACAGAACGCACCCTGTAACCCCGCGCCGCAGTTCCCGCAGGTGGTCGCGCGCGGATTGCCGCTCATGCGCGCGCAGAATATCAGAGCAGCTGCGTATGGAGGTCGTGCTGGCCTGTCCGCATTTCTCAGTGCTCGCGGGGCCCCACCCCCGCTCGCTCGCCCTCGGCCGCTTCGCGCCTCGGGCGGGCCGCAGGCGCTGCTGATTTCACGCCTGTTCTCCGTTTGGCGGCACTCCCAGCACGGCCAACGGATCACTGATCCAGCGAAGCCCCGTTCGTCTCCGGCATCGGCCACATCAATCCGAGACCAACCACGCCAGGAGCTGCTGCGCGGCGGCGCTTGATTGCGGGAAAAACTGTCGGCCTATGTCTGTTGCGAAATAGGGGTAGACGGCGAATCGAACCACTCGAGGACGTTTCCGATCAGTCCGGCCAGCGCAGTGCGAGCCGCAGACTGAGGGTGATCGTCCACCAAAATAGGGGACCGCTCGCGTTCGGTGCCCGGTACAATCCCGTTTCCAAAAGTGAGAGGTTTGGGTACCTCGCGGCGATCGAGAAGCTGACCGCGAGGGACGGATGACGCCGCCGACAGCGCGTGACGATCGCTAGGCACGCGTACGTCGGGCGAAATGGCTTGAAACGTTTCTCCTCTCGTCACTGCGTTCGACGCGCAATTCGAGTGCGGGGAATTTGGGATGCCCGTCGAGCGTTGATACCTACCGGGCGATCCAGATCAACTCACGGCTGGGCTTGGATGTTGAGCTCTGCGCCGTCGATTGGTCGCCGCTCGACCCAGGAAAGTGCAGTGTGCACGTGCCGTTACGGGAAATGCTGAAAGAAGAACGGGGGATCACTCCACTCGCCTTCAACCGGTTGCTCGCGTGGCTGGACGACGGTGTCGAGTCACACGGCGAGAGGTACCTCGAGATGCGACGGCGGCTCGTCGCGTATTTCGACCGGCGCAACCGGCTCTCGGCCGACGAGCTGGCGGATGAAACGCTCAACAGGATTGGCCGGACCCTCGAGAAGGCCGGCACAATCACCGTCACGCCGCCGGCGCGCTATTGTTACGTGGTTGCGCGTTTCGTGCTGCTCGAGGACTTCCGGCGCGATCAGTTGCACGTCCGCCTGGATGAGCCGCGCGGCGCCTGGGCCTCGGTCGCTCGCGTGCGGTGTGACTTCGAGCCGGACGAGGCCTTCACCTTCCAGGAAGAGCGCTTGGATTGTCTCGACTACTGCCTGCAGCAGTTGAAGCCGGATCAGCGCGAGCTCGTCATCGAGTACTACCGCGACGTCCGCCGTCAGAAGATCGAACGGCGCCGCGAGCTGGCAAGGCGGCTGGGCATCACGATGAACGCCCTCGGCATCCGAGCGTGTCGCATCCGTGCCACGCTCGAAGCCTGTGTCGAAGGCTGCTGCCGGCAACGATGACGGATTTCAGGGCCGCCGTCCTACTACGGTAAGTCGTTCAGTCAGGATCAGACATGTCGCTGCCGCATGCCTCAAGGCCCGACAACCAGCAGCTGGTGCGCTACCTGTTGGGGCTCCTGCCAGAAGATGACGTCGAGCGGCTCGACGAAATGTCGATCGCCGACGACGAGGTCGCCTGGCGATTGCGCACCGTCGAAAACGATCTGGTCGATGCGTACCTCAGGGGCACGCTGACAGGCGAGATGCACGAGCGATTCGAGTCCGTGTATCTCGCGTCACCGCGCCGCCGTCAGAAGGTGGAGTTTGCCGGCGGTTTGCTTCGCGCCGTCGACCGCGCCTCGCCCCCGGAGGTCGAAGCGCCCAGCGAGGCGGTTCCAGAGCCGGTGACGGAACAGGACGCGTCGCTGCCGCGAGGCCTGAGCTCCATCGGTCAGACGGTGCTCCGGTCCCGAGGAGCCTGGATGCTGTCCGCGGCGGCCGCGCTGCTGCTCTGCGCCTCCGGCGCGTTGCTCGTCCGCAACCTCCAGGTGGTGCGTGAGCTGAATGAGTCGCGACGGGAACGCACCACGCTGAGCCAGCGAGTCACCGATCTCGAGCAACAGCTCAAGAACCAGGAAGCGGCGCATGCGGACGTTATCGACGAGCTGGAGCGCGTCCGGACCTTGCAGCCGGTCGTGCAGCAGCCGGTGGGCATCAGGCCGTCCGACCGGCCGGCGGCACCGGCGCTGACCACGATTGCGCTCGCGCTCTCGCCGATGACGCGATCCGCTGAAGCCGTCGCCACCCTGACGATTCCGCCGGGGACCGAGCGCGTGGCCTTCGACTTGCGCCTCGAGTCGAACGAGTTTGTTCTGTATCGCGCGGCCTTGCGCGATCCCGCCACGGGCCTGATCGCCTGGCGCAGCAACGAAGTCAAGGCCCCACCCATCCTCGAATCACGCTCGCTCCCGATCGTCGTCCCGGCCGGGATTCTCAAGGCACAGCACTATTCGATCGAGCTCTCTGGGCGCCGCAGGGCGGGCGCCGATGAGGAGATGGCCGCCAGCTATGCCTTCAAGGCCGTTCGCTGACAGGGGACGGGAGGCCCGGCGATCCAAAAGAAGTCCTACCTGATGAAGCAACAGATCCTCCAGTGGTCCATTTTTGCCGTGTTGCTCCTGACGGTCTTCGGCGGTGATCTGCCCGCACGCGATCAGACCCCGCCGCTGGCAGTTCTGGACTTCAAGGTCGCGGACCTCGACTACGCGGTTGAACGCAAGCTTTCCCCGAGGGAAGAGCACCACTATCGACTCACGCTGAAAAAAGGGGAGTGCGCGAGCGTCATCGTCGAGCAACGGGGCATCGACGTCGTCGTTCATGTCAGAGCAGCCGACGGTCAGTTGATCGCGGACTTCCAGGATGACGTCAAGCCGCGTGGCAGCGAGCGCGTGAACGTTGTCGCAGACGCGGACGGCGAATACACGCTCGCGATCACGCCGGCGAAAGGAGTCATCGCATCGGGGCCGTACCGCCTGGAACTGCTGGATCGCCGCCAGGCCACCGACGACGACCGGTCGATGCAGGAAGCGCGACACCTGCGTACCTCTGCCGGCAAGCTCCAGGACCAGAGCCAGTTCGATGCAGCGCGCGCGCTGCTCGAGCGGGCGCTGGCCATCACTGAAGAGGCCCGTGGTCCGGAGGACGCGCAGGTCGCTGCCGTCTGCGCACAACTGGCGGCGTTGTATCTCCTCGTTCCGGACAACACCAGGGCGGAAGCGTACTCGCTGCGCGCGCTGGCCATCATGGACAAGACGGTCGGCTCCGATCAACCAGCGCCCGCGCTCGTCAGAGCGCGCCTCGCGCTGGCCTACCAGCGCATGGGGCAACGATCGAAGGCGGAGCCGCTCCTGCGACAGGCCCTCGACGTCATCGAGCGCACGCTCGGATCCGAGCATCCCTGGGTCGTGCGCTGTTTGGTGACACTCGGAACGTTGCGCAACGAAGCGGACGATCTGGACGAAGCCGAAACCGTCGATCGGCGTGCCCTGGCGATCATGGATACCATCGGCGACCACGACAGCTTGACCTATGCCGGCGTGCTGAACAACCTGGCCGCAGTCTACCGCCAGAAACAGGATTACCAGCGCGCCGAAGATCTCTTCCGGCAGTCGCTCGCAGTCAGCGAGAAGCTGCGCGGCCCTGAGAGCCTGCCGGTTGCGCGAACCCTGTCGAACCTCGGCCTGATGGCGACGACGCGCAAGGACTACGCGACCGCCGAATCGTACTACGCACGCGCGCTGGCCATCCGCGAGCGAATCGAAGGGCCGGATCATCCCGATGTGGCGATCGTCCTGAACAACATCGCCCTGCTGCATCACTTGACCGGAGACGATCACCAGGCGTTGCAGACGCACCTCCGCGCGCTGCGAATCTCGGAGAACCAGCGCGGCGGTCCCTATCAGCCGAGCACGCTGCTGTCGGTCGGCAACATCGCACAGACCTACCTGACGGTGGGTGATCTGCCAAACGCGATCGAGTTTCAACGGCGTGCCGATGCGATCATCGAGGGACAGCTTGCGCTCAACCTGGCCGTCGGGTCGGAGAAACAGAAGCTGGCGTTCGTGAAAGGCATCGCGGAGCGCACCGATCGGACGATTTCGCTGCATCTCCGGGAAGCACCCGGCAACTCGAGGGCGAGCGCGCTGGCCGCCCTGGTGATCCTGCAGCGAAAGGGCCGCGTTCAGGATGCGATGACGGACACCTTCGCGACCGTCCGCCAGCGGGTCACGGACGCGGCTGACCGGGCGCTGCTCGATCAGCTGAAGACCACGACGTCGCAGCTGGCGCGCACAGTGCTGACGACCGACGACGCCGGTCGCCGTGCGGCTGACCGGCAACGCGCGATCGCGGACCTCGAAGCACGCAAGGATCAGCTCGAAGCCGCCCTCAGCGAACACAGCGCAGCGTTTCGCACGGAAATGCGCACGGTGACACTCGAAGGGGTGCAAGCCGCGATGTCGGACGGCGCGGCGCTCCTCGAGTTCGCCGTCTTTCGCCCTTTCGATCCGCGCGCTGAGTCGAACGGCGGATATGGCGTGCCGCACTACGCCGCGTACGTCCTGCACAATCACGGAGCGCCTCAGGGCCGCGACCTCGGACCCACGGCAACGATCGACCGCGCGGTCGAGCTGCTGCGGGCCTCGCTTCGCGATCCGCAACGCGACGATCTGAAAGCGCGCGCCCGGGCGGTGGATTCGCTGGTCACCGAGCCTCTCCGTGCGCTGATTGGCGGCGCCACGCACCTCCTGATCTCGCCGGACGGCGCCCTCAATCTCATTCCGTTCGAGGCGCTCGTCGACGACGAGGGCCAGTACCTGATCGAGCACTACGCGATGAGCTACTTGACGAGCGGCCGGGACCTTCTGCGACTGCAGACGTCACGCGTGCCGCACTCAGGGCCGGTCATCATCGCCAACCCGCTGTTCGGCGAGCCACAGACGACGATCGCGCGCCAGGCGATGAAGCAGGTGCCGCGCACGCGAGGGCTGCGGAGCAGCGTCACGACCGGCGACGACCTCTCGTCGATCTATTTCTCGCCGCTGACGATCACGGCTGAGGAAGGCCGCGCCATCAAGGCGCTGTTTCCAGAGGCGACGCTCCTCACCGGGAATCGCGCGACGAAGGCAGCGCTCGAGCGACTGGACGCACCCCTGTTGCTGCACATCGCTTCGCATGGCTTCTTTCTGAGCGACGCGGCCGGTGACGCCCGGGCCGCCTCGTCGTCGTCGTACGGAACGCGCACCGTCAGCACGAGCGTGCGGATCGAGAATCCGCTGCTGCGCTCCGGCCTCGCGCTCGCGGGCGCAAACCTGACACGCGAGTCGAACGAGGGCGGCATTCTGACGGCCATGGAAGCCTCTGGCCTCAACCTCTGGGGCACCAAGCTCGTTACCCTGTCGGCGTGCGACACCGGCATCGGGGAAGTGCGCAACGGCGAAGGCGTATACGGACTGAGGCACGCGTTCCTGCTCGCCGGCGCGGAAACCCTGGTCATGAGCCTCTGGCCCGTCAGCGACTACATGACGCGCGAGATGATGGTGCCGTTCTACACCGGCCTCCGCGCCGGCCTAGGGCGCAGTGAGGCGCTCAGGCAGGCGCAGCTCGCGATGCTGAAACGCAAGGGTCGCGAGCATCCGTTCTTCTGGGCTGGGTTCATCCAATCTGGCGACTGGGCCACGCTCGACGGTAGGCGCTGACTTGGGGCTCGGCACTCGGGCTCGGGGCAACCCGCGACCTTCCGCCCTCGTTACTCAGTTTGCCGTAGGGCCCCACCCCCGGACACTGCAGCTCGCGCATTCGCGCTCGCTGCGGCTCAAGGCTGCTCGCGCTCGCCCGCTGATTCGTTGCAGTCGGATCCTTAGTCAGTTTGCCTTGGGGCCCGCCCGCTCTACGCCCGGCCCGGCTGGACCTTCTGAACTGGAACCGGGACGCGCTGAAAGCCATCTAAGCAGGAAGGAGCGTTTTCAGCGATGTCACGACTTCTGGCCATTTCGGGCAGTTTACGCAGCGGATCGTCGAACACCGCGGTGATTCAGGCGCTGGCCCAGCTGGCGCCGGCCGGCGTCGAGGTCGCGATCTACGCTGGTCTGGCCGATCTGCCACCGTTCAATCCCGACCTCGACGGCGCGGTGTCGCTGCCGGCGGTTGACGCTCTCCGATCCGAGCTCCAACGCGCCGACGCCGTGCTGATCTCGAGCCCCGAATACGCGCATGGTGTTCCCGGCGTGCTCAAGAACGCGCTCGATTGGGTGGTCGGAAGCGGCGAGCTGATCGACAAGCCAGTCGCGCTCGTCAACGTCTCTCCACGATCGACGTACGCCCACGCTCAACTCGCCGAGACGCTGAAGACGATGTCAGCGAGGATCAACCCGGACGCCTCAATCACGCTGACGCTGTCGGGCCGTCCCGCGGACGCCGCCGCCGTGCTCGCGGATCGATCCGCTGCCGACGCGTTGCGGTCGGCGCTCGCTTCGCTCATCGAATCAACCTGTCCTTTGTAGTACTCGGGCGGCGAGCCGGAATCCGCCGCCTACGGCAGCCGTGCGGCCGGCATTCGCGTGTATCATCCCAGCCTGAGGAGCCTCGAATGCTGCGATCTCATGCCGTCCTTACCCGCTCTTCGCGCCGTTTTCTGACCCCCGCTCTCGCTCTCATCGTCGCGCTCCTCGTGTATCTGCACCCGGCGGCGCAGTCTGCCGCGAAGAAGGCGCTGACGGTCGACGACTACACCAAGTGGAAGAGCATCACCGACCCGGCGATCTCGGGCGACGGGAAGTGGATCACCTACGTGCTGCAGACAACGAATGTGCCGACGGATCAGGCCAAGCCGATGTTGCACGTACTGAATCTCGAGACCAACGCCGACGTCGCTGTGCCGAACGCGACAGGTGGCACCTTCTCTCCCGACTCCAAGTGGCTCGCGTATCAAGTCGATCCGGCGCCGGGACGGCGCGGCCGCGGTGGGCGTGGCGGTGGAGGTGGGGCGACGACACCGGCGACACCGCCCGCGGATCCCGCCGTGCCCCCTGGAGCACCTGCACCAGCGCCCGCGACGCCGGCACCTTCGCCGGCGACACCCGCAACGCCGGCGCCTGCGCAGCCACCCGCAACACCAGGCGCGACGCCGGCGACGACGCCACCCGCACAGCCCGCGACAACTCCGGCAGCGCCGAATGCACAGGGAGGACCGGGAACGCAAGGCGCGCAGGGTCGTGGTGGCAGCGAGGCTCCGCCGCCACCGCGTCGCGTGGAGCTGCGCAACCTTGCAGCGGAGACAACGCAATCGTTCCAGGACATTCAAGCATTCGTGTTCTCACCTGACTCCACGCTGCTCGTGCTGAAGCGGCGGCCCGCCGGCGCTGATAGCAGCGGCGGTGGACGCGGAGGGAATGCGCCGGGCAACCCGCCCGCCGGAGAAGGCGGGCGAGGTGGCAACGACGCGACCGCCGGACCGCGCGGAACGGACGTGATCCTGCTCGACCTCCGCAGCGGCCGCCATCAGCTGCTCGGCAGCGTCGGCGACATCGCGTTCAACAAGAAGGGCAGCCTTCTCGCCTACACGGTGGACGCTCCGATCAAGGACGCGAACGGCGTCTTCGTCTACGACGTCCGGCGCGGACGCGTGACGCCGCTCGACAACGACGCGCGCGTCTACAGCCGGCTCGCTTGGAGCGACGACGGTACGGCGCTGGCCGTGCTGAAGGGTGCAGAGGTGGAGAAGCAGCGCGAGCGCGACAACGTCCTGATGGCGTTTGCCGACATCGACGCGGCGATGAACGACGACATTCCGCCGAAACCCGTCGTGCTCGATCCGAAGAAGGCCGATGCGTTTCCGAAGGACTGGGTCGTCAGCGATCGGGCGGCGCTCAGTTGGAGCGACGACAACAAACGCGTGTTCTTCGGGATGAAGGCGCAGGTGGCGGCGCCGCCGACCGGCGAGCGCAAGGGAACCGACGAGCAGCCTGACGTGGACATCTGGAACACGGGCGACGAGCGCATTCAATCCGCACAGATGATTCGGGCGGAACAGGATCGCAACTTCACGTTCCGCGAGGTGTTCGACACCGCCGCGAACCGGTTCGTCAAGCTCGCGGATGAAACGATGCGGGAGCTCGATGTCGCGGAGGATGGCCGCTGGGCCGTGGGACGCGACACCCGCGGCTACATCTCCGACTACAAGCGTCCGGCGGCGGACATCTACCGGGTCAACACCACCACCGGCGAACGCACGCTGATGCTGAAGAATCAGCTGATCGGCAGTCACACGTTCGGCATCTCACCCGACGGGAAGGTCTTCCTCTATTGGAAGGACAACAAGTTCCAGGCCTACGACCTCGACACCGGATCGTCGCGCACGCTCGGTGGAACGGCGGCGGTGAGCTTCATCGACACTGATTTCGATCATCCAGGCCCGAGACCGGCGTTCGGCGTCACCGGCTACACCGCCGACGGCAAGTCCGCCATCGTCGAAAACAAGTACGACTTGTGGCTGATGCCCCTGGATGGATCCGCGCCGAAGAACCTCACGAGCGGCGCCGGGTCCAAGGGCGAGGTTCGCTTCCGCTACGTCCGCACTGAGCCGAACGATCCGGTGCTGGCGATTTCAGCGCAGCCCGCCGGCGGCGCGGGAGGTGGACCCGGAGGACCAGGCGGAGGATTCGGCGGACGCGGCGGCCGTGGGCGGGAAAAGCCGATCGATTTGTCGAAACCCATCCTGCTGTCCGCGTACGGCGACTGGACGAAGAAGGCGGGGTACTACGAGCTGTCGAACGGCGCTTTGAGCGAGCTCGTTTACGAGGATGCCTCGTTCAACACACCGCTCAAGGCGGCACACGCCGACAAGTTCCTCTTCACGCGGCAGACGTTCGTCGAGTTCCCCGACCTCCGCGTCGCGGGTCCCGGGTTCAAGGACGCGAAGAAGATCACCGACGCCAACCCGCAGCAGGCAGAGTTCCTGTGGGGCCACCGGCAACTCTTCGATTTCAAGGACAAGGACGGCCACCGGCTCCAGGGCATCCTCGCGATTCCGGATGACTACAAACCCGGCGAGAAGCGGCCGATGCTGGTCAACTTCTACGAGAAGAACTCGCAGAACCTGCACCGCTACAACGCGCCGTCGTACCTGACCGGCATGGGGTCATCGCCGATGCAGGCGGTGAGCGATGGGTACATCACCATGCTTCCCGACGTCTACTTCCACACCGGTTCGTCGCACAGCGACATGCTGGACGCCGTGGAGTCCGCGGTGCGCAAGGTGATCGAAATGGGCTACGTCGACCCGAAGCGGATCGGGATCAACGGCCACAGCTACGGCGGCGAAGGAGCCGCGTTCATCGGCACACGCTCGCGGCTCTTTGCGGCCGTCGGCATGGGCGCGGGCGTGACGGATCTCTACCAGGACTTCAACCAGAACTGGGGCTGGGCCTATCAGGTCACCGGCGGCAGCGGCGACAACGGTCACGACTATTACCTGTACGGTCAGGGCCGCTGGGGTTTCTCGCCATGGGACAAGCCCGACGTGTACATGATGGAGTCCGCGCTCACGCACGTGCCGGAAGTGACCGCACCGTTCCTGATCATGCACGGCACGGCGGACCCGACAGTGGCGTTTCAGAACGGCCTTGGGTTCTACAACGCCCTCCGTTACAACGGCAAGAAGGCAGTACTGCTCGCGTATCCCGGGGAAGGACACGGTCTGCGCGGCGTGGCGAACCGCCGAGATTTGACGGTCCGGTACTTCGAGTTCTTCGATCACTATCTCAAGGGCGCTCCGGCGCCAAAGTGGCTGTCGGACGGGATTCCATTCCTGAAGAAGGAACTGACGCAGGGGAATGGTGATCGGTAGGATGTCTTTCAACAGGAGACCAGGAGATCAGGAGCTACGAAAGGTTTCTCCTGGTCTCCCAAGAAACTGTACTGCTTTGGAACAGCTTCTGATGTGGCGCGCCGCGAACACATCGCGTGGGCCGCTCCTGATCTTGTATGTTCGTCCGACTGCTTGACTGGGCTGCGGTCGGGCGGTCTACTCAAGGACGCTTGAGTAGTGAGCGTCGGGATGCCGATCTTGATCCGAGGCCATCATGAGCCTGCACAGGAGATCAGCATCCGGCGCTCAGTGTCGGGCGTCCGGTCGAACGGTATCGAAGGCCACTCCACGTCGGAGTCGAGCCTGCATTCACAAGGCTGACCGCGTACGACGTCCCGAGACGGAGCGAAGCATGGACGCAGTACTCGGGATCGATATCGGCAAAATCAAATTTCACGTGACCTTGCTCTTCCCGGATGGCACCCGGCGCCGCAAGGCCTGCGCGAACTCGCCCGCGGGCTGCGCCGAGCTGCTCGCCTGGTTGACCCGCCCGGGGGCCCGGCGGGTGCACGCCTGCCTGGAAGCGACCGGGACCTACGGGGAGGTGGTGGCGACCACGTTGGTCGAGGCCGGGCATCAGTCAGTCTACTCAATCCGGCGATCATCCATCACTACGCCAAAAGTCAGTTGCGGCGCGCGAAAACCGACCTGGTGGATGCGGATGTGATTGCCGACTACACGGCCAAGGAGCACCCGCCCACGTGGACGCCCGTGCCGCGGGACGTGCGCGAGCTGCAAGCCTTGGTTCGGCGACTCGAGGCGTTGCTCGGCATGCAGACCGACGAACGCAACCGCCTGCAGGCCGGCGCGCTCACCCCGGCGGTGCAGCACTCGATTGAGGCGGTGCTCCACCACCTCGAGGCGCAGATCGCCACGGTCCGTCGCCAAATCCATGAGCATCTGGATCAACACCCCGGTCTCCGCGCCCCGCGCGACTTGCTGACCAGTATTCCGGGGATCGGCGAAACGACGGCCGCCCTCCTCTTAGCCGAGCTCTTTACCAAATCCTTCAAATCCGCGCGCCAGGCCGCGGCCTTCGCCGGCGTCGTGCCGCGGCCGCACGATTCCGGCCTGCAGCAGGGACGTCGGGTGATGTGCAAAGTCGGGCCGGGCCGCTTGCGCAAAGCCCTCTACTTTCCGGCGATCGCGGCGCTCCGGTTCAATCCCAGCCTGCAGCCGCTCGCTCGCCGGCTCCGCGGCGCGGGCAAGCCGCCGATGCTCATCATCGGCGCCGCGATGCGCAAACTCATTCACCTCGCGTTCGGTGTTCTCAAGTCCGGTCGCGTCTATGATGCCGACCTCGCGAACGCTTGACTCTCAACACGGTATCTCCTGTGAGAGATCAGAACGCCGGCGCCGCGGAGCAGTTTCCTGTTCAACGATCCGCCGGGCGAGGAGTATCTCGTCGAGCGCCGCATTGCCGGTCTTAACAGGACCAGGAGTTCAGGAGGTACTCCTGGACGTGAGTCGTGTCGAGTCGTAGTAGTCAGTACGCGGCTGGCGGGCCCCAGGGCAGACCCATGGAGCGCGCGCCGGGCGCGGACGCCTTCAGATAGGGCGTCGATCCGTTTGTTTTCGTTGTCCGCATACCGTTGTCTGAAAGACCGTCTTCCAGCTGTTGGAAGAATCTGACACGTTGATGAGACGGCAATGTTGGAGAATTCGCCAACACTGCGGGTGCGACGGCAGCAACAGACAGGAAAGTCTCACGGCGTGGTTCCTGCTTGCGTGGACATCGTGGGCTTCTCCACTGGTGTCGACGCTCTGACCGACAAAGTGATCGCCTGTGCCATTGCTGTGCACCGGGAGCTCGGACCGGGGCTTCTCGAGTCTGTCTATCGTGACTGCCTGGTCTGTGAGTTGGCCTTTCAAAACATCGAGGTGGAGCGGGAGCGTCGAGTGCCGATCGAGTATCGAGGCCGACGCATTCGCGACGATCTCAAACTCGATCTGGTCGTCGAGCGTTCCCTGGTCATCGAGGTAAAAGCTGTCGAACGACTTCACCCGGTTCATCAGCCGCAGGTCATCACGTACTTGAAACTCAGTGGATTTCCAGCGGGCCTGCTGATGAACTTTAACGCCGCGAGTCTGCGGGCCGGACTCAAGCGGCTCGACCACCCGGATCGATACACAAGGAAGCCGGGTGCTAGTACGGAGGCTGAATGAAAATCAGCCTCCTGACCTCCTTGTCTCCTGTGAGAGACTTTGAAAGTCGATGCGTCGCCATCCTGCCGCCATGTCGACCCGCTTTACCCTCCTCTGCGCGCCCCTGTGCGTGCTCCTGCTCTGTGTCGGCGCCCGGATCGTCGCCGCCGATCGCCCCGCCCGAGTGATTACACCGGAGGGGTCGCCGCTGTGGCTGGATCCGCAGCGTTCGTTCTTCTTCGACTCGCCAGCCGTCGCGGTCATGCTGCGTAACGAGCACACCGAGCCGGTGAAATACGCGCTGCGGATCTGGATCTTCGATGAGCGCGCCCGTCTGAAGGGGACGCTCGACCGTTGCACCTACGACGAGCTCGGAAGGAATTCTCGTGGCCGCGTCCTCATCCCGATCGAGATCCCTGGGGTGACGCTTCGCGACCGCGCGATCGTCAGCGTCACGGCGGTTGCTTCCGGACGTGTGGCGTGGAAACTGCGGCAGACCGAGGCCGAACAGCTCGACACAGCCTTCGCCGTCTCCAAGGATCTGCCGGGCCGCCTGTCTCTCGATCGTTACGATGCCGGGCCGAGTGACTGGAGCTGCCCGTGTGAGTGCTCCACGATCCAAGCCGCCTGCGATCGGCGCTGCGCTGCCACTGCGCCGACCGCGTCCACCTGCACGCGGACCTTTGACTCGGGCTGCTCGGCTACCTGCTCCTGCAAGTCTTCCCGCTGATACTCCTCTCTTCAGCCTGCCGTCGCGCCGCGGCTCAGCGCGACTTCTCTGGGAGCGACATGCCTGTCGGTGGTGTCGACGGGCAGGCAGGCCGTCCACGAACTCCATGACGAAGTAGGCTGCTGAATCAGCCTCCTGATCTTCCGATCTCCTGCTGAGGATTCTTGAAGAAAAGAGCGCATTCATCCTCTCGACGTTCACAGGATCGGGGTTGGGATTCCGCGCGGTGAAGATCAATTCATGACCTGCGGGATCCGTCACACGCAAGTCGCGAGTATTCCACGGCGTGTCGATCGGACCGCGCACGGCTGACGCGCCAAGCGGTGCCGCGGCGTGGGCGCGGGCGGCGAGATCATCGATCTCTCCATCCTCGGTGGTTTATCCCAATTGCCACCGGCGCCGAGGGCTTGTTACGATGGCGCTCTCGGAGGTGCCTGTGGCATACACGTACGATCAACTGCGGCACAAGACGGTCGGCGCTTTGCGCGAGATCGCGAAGAGTGTGGAGCAGCACGAGGCGGTCCAGGGCTATTCGCAGATGAACAAAGAGCATCTGCTGCCTGCGCTCTGCAAGGCGCTCGGCATCGATACCCACCACCATGCCGCCGCTGTCGGGATCGACAAGGCCGCGATCAAGGCCAAGATGCGCGAGCTCAAGGCGCAGCGCGAGACCGCGCTCGAGGCGCACGATTCCGACACCCTCAAGAACGTGCGCCGGCACATCCATCATCTGAATCGTCAGATTCGCGCGCACCTCTCTTAATCGGCGTTCTGGCTGGGCGCTCGGGTCCCGGTCGGGCGTGCGGCGGTCTCAGACGAGGCGGTTGCGCAGGGCCTTGGCTACCGCGGCGGACTTGCTATGGACTTCGAGCTTCTCGTAAATGTGCCGCAAGTGAAACGAGATGGTGTGCGGCGTGACATTTAGAATCGTCGCCGCTGACTTGTAGCTGTGGCCGTCGACCATGAGCTTCAGCAGCCGGATCTCATGTGGAGTGAGATCGTAATCGGCCCTGTCGGGTGGCCGCACGTCCCGGAAGAGCCGGATCACGCGCCGCGCAACGTCCGGTGACATCGGAGCCCCGCCATCGACCGCCTCACGCAGGCATTCGAGGAGACGTGCAGGCGGGGTCTTCTTCAGCAGGTATCCGCACGCTCCTGCGCACAATGCTTCGAAAATCCGTTCGTCGTCGTCATACACGGTGAGCATCAGCAGGAGCATCTTCGGATACGCCTCTCGCAGCAGGCGCATGCCCTGCAGACCGGACATTCCCGGCAGCTCGATATCGATGAGGGCCAGGTCTGCCGGATGCACTCGAAAACCGCCGAGCGCTTCCTCCATCGAGCGGTAGCGCCCTACGCACTTGAACCCGGGTGTGTCATCGATGAGGGTGGCCAGCCCTTCCCGAATCTCCCGGCGATCTTCGACTGTGGCTACAGTCGTGACTTGTATCTGATCCACGTGACTCGTCTCGCTCACACTATGGCATCGAGGGCCGTCGCCGCCACTACATGGTTGCGTAGCATCAGCCCAGCGCGCGCCGCAAATTAGCCGTAAGGCTGACCCGGGTGCCGCGTCCCGGCGCCGAATCGATCGTAAAGACCCCTCCGAAGGCCGCTGCACGCTTGCGCATGCTCTCGACGCCATTCCCGTCGGTTCTCATCGCGGGATCGAAGCCTCGCCCGTCATCGGAAATCGACAGATGCAATTCCGATCGGGTCAGCCCCAGCTCCACGACGGCCGTCGTAGCACCCGAATGGCGGGCGATGTTGTTGACGCTCTCCTTGAGGATCAGATACAGCTCACGGCGAAGATCGGCGCCCAGCTTCAAATCGCCGTCGGTCGAAGGCGCGGAAAATGTCAGTGTGATGTTGGCGCCGCCGAGCGTTTCCTCCGCGAATCGGTGCATGCGCCGGGTGAGATCGCTCAACGAGTCAGTGCGCGGATTGACGGCCCATACGATGTCGCTCATCGCGTCGACGAGATTACGGGACGTCGTGGCGATGGAATCGAGCGGTCCGGCCACCGCAGGATCCGAGGATCCCGCGCGCCGGCGCGCGACCTCGGCGAGGATGGCAATCTGTGACAGGCTGGATCCGATGTCATCGTGAAGGTCGGTTGCGATGCGCGACCGCAGCCGCTCTGTGCGGACGACTTCCGCGAGCCGGCGCCGATGGGCGACGTACGCGGCGAGCAGCGACGTCAACCCTACCAGACTGAGGAACCACCATCGGCGATACCACGGTGGGAGAACCCTGAACGCCACCGCCGCAACGGGGGAAACCGATGCACCGGTGGCGCCGACGACGCGCGCTTCGAAGACGTACCGACCGGAGGCCAGGCCCGCGTAGGTGATTCTGCGCTCGGGGGCGCGCGTCCAGACGTCCGATACGCCCGAGAGTCGGTACTCGTAGTCCAGGGGTTCACCGAGGCGCGGCGACAGACCGAGGACCTCGATATCGATCTGGTTGGCTCCTGGCTGCACGTCCAGATCCTTCACGCGATCGAGGCCGACCACGGGCATTGGCAGCACGCGTCCGCTCACGCGCAACGCGCTGAGCAAACAACGTGGTGCGTCCCTTTGCGGCAAGCGGGAGGATGCCAGCCGAGCCAGCGTTCGCCCGGCAACCAGAAGAATGGTGCCGTCCGAGTCCGCGAACATCGCATCCACGCTGCCTCTCGGCAGTCCCTCAAACGACGAGAACCGTCGAAGGCTGTGGTCGGTGGAGTTGAACGAGAACAGCCCGCCGACCGTGCCAATAAAAATGGTGCCCGATGCGTCTTCCGCCAGCGAATTGACCCCGCCTCCCAGTCCGGTAAGAACCGTCGTCATATGAATCCGATCCTTCATCGGATCGTCTACCCGAAGGAGCTGATCACCGCGGCCGATCCACAGTCGGCCGCGCCGATCGAAGATCATCGCCGAGACCAGCACCCGAACGCCGAGCTCCAGGTCGAAGACGGTCGCTTTCTCGGGACCGATGCGCACGAACCCGCCTTCGCGAAGGCGCGCCCACATGATTCCACGGGGGTCCTCGATGAAGCCGTGCAGCTGACTCGAGGGCAGGCCGTATTCCACTCCCAGCCGTTCGAAGCGTGAAAGCCGACGCCGCCACACCGTCAACGTACCCTGATCGACCGGGACGTTCGCAATCCAGACGTCGCCACCCGAGTCTTCGAAGATCTCGCTGACGTGATTGCCGGCGAGGCCATCGGCGACCGTATAGGATTTGACGACGGCAAGCTCGGCCGCATTGGGCGCGGGTCTCGAGAACACGAACAGGCCCCGTCCCGTGCCCAACCACACGTTGCCGCGGCTGTCGAAGCGGATTGCCGTGTCCGGCCAACGCGAGCGGCTAATACCCGGCGGGAGCGTCACATGCGCCGCTCTCACGTCTGAACCAGAGATGACGTGGAGCCAGTCGCCGTGACTGATGGCGTACGGTCGTCCGGTCGGATCACGGACGAGCGTTCGCAGCAGGGGCGGCTTCAGGTCTCGGTGTGCGGAGAACAGGCTGACGCCCTGGCGTCGAATCGCGACGAGACCGCCGTCTGTGGCGAGCCACAGGTTCCCAGTGGCATCTTCAGCGATATCGTTCAGCCGCTGAAGTTCGGACGACGTGAAGACGATTCGTTCCGTGCGACCATCGGTCCACATCACCTGTCTGTCCTCAGTGACGATCGTCAGTCCGTCTGACGCCTCCACAATTCGCCTCGGGCGCAGGCCCTTCAGCAGCACCGTCGGATCGCCGGCAATGCCGTTCTCGGCATCGATGTGCCACAGCTCGATTCCGCTCCTGCGTTCCAGCCACAGTTGGCCATTGCGCAGGAACCCGATTTGTCGCGTGCCTCGCGGCAACTCGATTTCGCACCCATCCCGATCCAGCGAGCAGCGATACACTCCTCTCGCTGTCCCCACCCAGAGCCATCGACCGTTGACCGCCAGGCTCGAGATCTGCGTGGCATCAGGTGCAAGGCCTGATTCATCGGGTAAGCTGACCCGCTGAAAGGCGTGTGGCCCGTGACCCACGTAAAGACCCGCATCGGTCCCGGCCCAGAGCCGACGGTCAGGAGAGAAGACCAACACGTTGACGCGATTGGACGCCCGCGCTTCGCCCACGAGAATCTGCGTGAACCTCTTCGCGCGATCGGTTGTGGTGAGATTGAAACGAGACACCCCCGCGCCGTTCGTAGCAATCCAGAGATCTCCCTCCGGCCCGAACGACAGCTGGTTCACCGCCGTGCCGACGTCAAGGCCTTCGGCGCGGCCGTAAGTCGTGAAGTGCTCGCCGTCGAAGCGCGCGATATCCGTCGTGCCGCCAACCCAGAGGAATCCACGCGGGTCCTGAACCAGGCGAGTGACGATGTCGTGCGTCAGGCCCTGCTCGGTTGAATAGGTCAGCGCGGGAAGATCCTGGGCGTGCAGGCTGGTGGCGCACGACGCGGCCACCGTGAGAATGTGCAGTGCGATCGTGTACGAGGACGGTCGACGGGAGTGGTCTACGCGCGACCCGAGCCGTGAGTTGCCCCAAGGCCGCATGAGGCCGATACCATAGCACACGTCAGCAGACCTTCGAGGTGGCAACGCTCGCGTTTCACCGAGACGCCTGGGCGGGCGGCGGCAGCGACGATGGGTCGGTCGGCGTCGGGAAGCACGCCAACGCGCCGCAGGCGACCAGTCCCATCAACATCACCGCAAGTATTCTGCGCTTCATGACGATCCCTCCAGTCGAGTGTCCGTGTCCGCTTCCGTGGTGATTAGACGCGCGCCCGTCTGCGAATGCACTACGCGTTCACGCAGCGTCGTGCCACGGCCAGTCAGCGTCAGGAGCCGACGGACCGAACGCGTGACTGCCAGACTCGTCTCGCTCCGTACGTGTGGTTCCGATCAGGTTCGATGAGGACGCACACACACACCTACGCGATTGAGTAGCAGCAGGCTACGCAACCCGGTAGTGCGTCTCGGTGACACCGGGCGTCTACTCTCCCGTGCACGACGGCACCGCGTCGCAATTTCGCGAGCCCGGGCGGCCGTCTTGAACGAGAAGAGGACGCACGTCATGTACTCGAGAGCTCTCGCCATTCCTGCCACGCTACTCACGCTTGTCGTCGCCGTCGCCTGCGGCGACGGCGGTTCACCCGTCGCACCGACGACTCCACCGGTGACGACCCCTGGAGCGAGCGACCCGACGCCGGCACCGAGTCCGACGCCGGCACCAACGCCCACACCGACGCCTGAGCCCACACCGACGCCCACGCCGTCGCCGACGCCCACACCCACGCCAACGCCAACACCCACGCCGACGCCAACACCCACGCCGACGCCGAGTCCGGCACCGGCGGCGATGTTTGCTTTTACGCCGGATACGACGGCGCCCTCGTCGCACAGCTTCTCGCTGCAGCCGGCCGGCGATGCGGACAGCGGGGACATCTGGGTAGCGCTGGTTGCGACCGATTTTGGCGGCACGAACGGCGTCAACACGATCAACATGGTTCGCGCGAACATCTCCTTCGATCCAACCGTGGTCACTCTCGTCAGCTTCAGCAGCGCCAACAGCTGGATGGAATCGGCCGGTCATGCGGCGTCGTTCCAGGTGACGAAGAGCGCCGCGAATCTGATCAAAATCCGCGTCGACTCCACCGACTCATTCGACGGCGCCTCGGGCAGCGGGCCGATCCTTCGGCTCCGGTTCCGCAAGGTGTCCTCGGGCACCTCACGGCTCGAGTTCGCCGAGGCGCACGCGTATGGCGCGAGCTTCAACGACAACCTGCAGACCACGCATGGTGGCGCAATCGTTGTGAAGTAGCATCGATCGGCCGTCTTCGGGCTCGTTCATCTGAGCACGGCCCCGCTCGCAACGCCCAGCCGGGCGGGGCTGGTGCATCCTCGACGGTCCCCTGCGGCAGTTTTCACGTTTGCGCCCACCACGCGATAAGATCCCTCGTGTGACCAGACGCCGCTTCCGGAGAGAGAAGAGACAATGAGCTTCTGCGATCATTGTGAAGGCCAGCGATTCGATCGGGCGCGCGTGCTGCGAGCGTTGCGCCAGATCAAGCAAGAGGTGCAGAGAGGAGATTGCCGTTCCGCACCCGAAGCGCTCGACCGGGCGCTCGAGGCGATCAGGGCGCTCGAGATCCCGCATCTCGAGTGGGAGGACGCAACGGATCAGGTCGTGCACTGAATATTGCCGGCTGGACGTCACCGGCCGCTGCGATCCATAGCGATCGGGCGCGACCCGCATCGGTCCGGTGAACGTCCAGACGGTCGCCCGACACGACGGATGCACTGACGATCCTCGCCTATGACAAACCCCGGCACTGCGGCCGTTCTGAGCGCTGTGATCCCCGGCCTCGGTCAGTTCTACAACGGCGACTTTCTGCGCGGCATCTTCTGGCTGATCGTCACGCCTGGCATGTGGATTGGGACGGGCGGATTGCTTGGCTGGGTCTGTCACGTCATCGCCGCGATGACCGCCTATCGCCGGGCCAACCTGAAGAGCCGCACGGCCTGATCCTCGGAGCACCAGCCGGGAGGTAGGATGCTGCCGGATGGATAGACTGCTCGATGCGCAGGCGGACGCTTTCGCCCGGTTGCTCGCCTTGGCACCCGGCGATCCGGACGCAGCCTTCCGAGACGCCGCCGAACTGGCGCAGGGTCTCTTTCCGCATCAGGTTGAAGGCGTCGCCTTCCTGCTCGGCCGCAAGCGCGCCATCCTGGCCGACGACATGGGCCTGGGCAAGACCAGGCAGGCAATCGTCGCGCTCCGGCGCGTCGCGCCCGCCGGTCCCTACCTCGTCGTCACGCCGGCCTCGGTCAAACGGAACTGGGCGCGCGAAATCAGCATCGCCGACCCTGGCGCAACCGTGCACGTCATCGAGAAGGGCGCGGCAAGTGAGGGGAATCCGTCCTGGGTGATCGTCAACTACGACATCCTGCCGAAACACGTCGACTCGCTCGAGAACACGCGCTGGGGCGGGCTCATCTTCGACGAAGCGCACTACCTGAAGAATCACACGAGCGTACGCAGCCGCCTTGCGCGCCGGCTCGCCGATCGTGCGAAGGCATACGCAGATCAGGATCCGGCGGTCTACCTGCTCACCGGAACACCACTGACCAACCGGCCGCGTGATCTGTTCGTCCTGCTGCAACTCGTGGGTCATCCGCTCGGGCGCAGTTTCCTTGGCTTCGCGAAACGTTACTGCGCTGCGGAGAAGAACGAGTACGGCTGGCAGACACGCGGGGCCTCGAACATCGAGGAGCTGACGGTGCAGCTCCATGGCGTGATGCTGCGGCGGTCGAAAGATCAGGTGCTGGCGCTGCCACCGAAGCTGCGGACCTGGCTGCCGGTGGAGGTACCGAAGGGGACCGGCGTCCGCGACATGCGCAAAGTCGTGGAGCTCATGGTCAGCCACGAGAAGGTCGCGCCCGAGTCGAGCATCAGCGAGCTGCGGCTGCGCGGCCGGCTGCTTCAGGCGGTCACGAAGGCACGTCAGGCGCTGGCCGCCGCGAAAGTTGGCGCGACGATCGATTTCGTGACGGGCGCCGTGGAGCAAGGAGAAAAGGTGATTGTGTTCTCCTGTTTCGAAGAGCCGATGCAGAGGCTCTCGACACATTTCGGCGACGCCGCCGTGCTCGTAACCGGCAAGACGCCGACGGAGCGGCGCCAGTCCCTGGTGGATCGCTTTCAGCAGGAGGATGGTGTCCGGGTCTTCCTGGCCAATATCATCGCGGGCGGTATCGGGACCAACCTGACGGCGGCGACGCAGGTCGTGTTCAACGATCTGGACTGGGTGCCGGCCAATCACTGGCAGGCGGAAGACCGCGCCTACCGGATCGGCCAGACGCGGACAGTCAACGTGACCTACATGGTGGCCGGTCACACCATAGACGACTTCGTGCAGTCCATGCTTCAGAAGAAGGGCGATCTGGTCAGCGCGGTCGTCGACGGCAAAGTGCTCGCGCCAGGTCTGCCGGGCGACGTGCTGGACGAGTTGCAGCGCGCGCTGCGCGAGTTGTCGACCGGATTGACGCAGGCGGCTGGCGATGTCGATCAGGACGATCTGATCGAACGGTTGCTTCAGCAGGCACGCCGCGAGCTCGACGCGCGTCTTGGCCAGGACGCCGGGGCCTCGGTGCGAACCCCACAGGAGACAGCCGCGCTCACCCGTGCGCTCGAATCATTGGCGAAGGCGCTTGCGGGATCGGCGCCCGAACGCTACCGGTTTGCGAGTGCCTCACATCCTGGCATCGAGTACGAGATCACCGTCGACGGCGCCGACGTCGCGTGCACCTGCCCGGGGTTCGAGTACCGCGGACAGTGCCGTCACGCGCGCGACATCAAGGCGGCGCTGGCCACGGGGAAGCCGGTGCCGGCTGGCTATTCGGAAGCCGGACGCCACAGGTCCGGCTGAAGCCGGACGCTACATGACGCGCAGCATGTCTTCGGCGCTCTGGACTCTCGCCATCTTCGCCGGCCTGCTGGCACTCCTCTGGTTCGGCCAGCGGCGGCTGATCTACTTTCCGGTTCGCGACGTGCCTCCTCCGGACGCGGTCGGCCTCGACAACATCGAAGCGGTGACGTTCAGCACCCGTGACGGTCTGACGCTCCATGGCTGGTTCGTTCCAAGCGCGCGCCCGGCCTCTTTCACCATGATCGTTTTCAACGGTAATGCCGGCAATCGTGCGTATCGCGCTGAGTTCGCGGCGGCGTTGCGGGCGCGGGGGCTGGCGCTGTTCCTTTTCGACTATCGCGGATTCGGTGAGAATCCTGGCGCGCCCACTGAAACGGGGCTCGCCGCTGACGCCCGCGCCGCTCGGGCGTATCTCGCCACACGACCGGATGTGGACCTCGCACGTCTGGTGTACTTCGGCGAATCCCTTGGAGCGGCAGTGGCCGTGGAGCTTGCTACTGAACACGTGCCGGCGGCGTTGATCCTGCGCTCGCCCTTCACGTCGATGGTCGACGTCGGCCGCACCCACTACCCGCTGCTGCCGGTCGGACTCCTGTTGCGCGACCGCTACCCGTCGATCGATCGTGTGCCGCGCCTTCGATGTCCACTGCTGGTCATCGCCGGCGATCGCGACAGCATCGTGCCGCTCGAGCAGAGCCGGCGCCTGTATGCGGCAGCATCCCCGCGAAAGACGCTCGCGATCATCGAAGGCGCCGATCACAACGACCACGCGTTGTTCGTGGGCGATCGCATGATGGGGGCGATCGGTGAGTTTCTCCAGCAGATCGAATAGGGCGGATGTCAGAGGATTGCCGCGACCCGGCTGTCGGACAAATGCTATGCTCCCCCTGCCCCTCAATGAAGCTGACGCCGGGCACCCCGCGGCTCCTCGTACGGTTCGACGACCCCTCACGTCCATCGCTCCGCGGCGAGTTCGCGTCCGATGGCGCGCGGTTCTGGTTCACCAACGCGCAGGACGAGCGCGACGTCCGGGTTGCAGAGAATCGCGCGTGATGACGCGCGCCGCAGTTCTTGCGTGAACGACCGTCAGCGAGTCTCATTTCGCCAACTCCCTGCAGCACAACGGCTCGCGCTCGCTGTAGGCACGCTGAGCGGCGTCTGGGCTCTTTCCCTGCTGATCCTCGGCGGCATCGACATCTCAATCCTGGGCATCAGGATCCGGTCGAACGACTATTCCCGGCCCGCGATCGTCGCCGTCCTCTCGCTGTCGATCTTTGCCTGGCTGCGGCCGCAAGCGCTCGTCGGCCTCCTCCGGCGCCTCGGCGGGATCGCTGCGGCCGTGTTCACTCGCTGGCGAACACCTGATGCATTGCTGATGACGGCGATTCTCGGCGTCGCGGCCATCGCGCGGCTCTGGGGTCTCACCTTCGGCCTGCCTCATCCCGCTGCCAGGCCTGACGAAGACGCCGTCGCCTCAATCGCCGGCAGTTTCTACCTTGGCAATTTCGAGCCTCCGGTGTTCATCTACCCGCCGCTCTTCATGCTGGTCGTCGCCGCCACGTTGTGGCTCGTCTTCACGATGCTGCCGCTGGTGCTCGCCCGGATGAAGATTCATGTCGCGATCCCCCAGCTGGACACTCCAGCGGAACGTATGCTGGCGCGCCTCCTCAGCGCGGCGGCGGGCGTGGCCAGTGTCTGGCTGCTCTTCCGCATCGGCACACGCCTATTCGGCAAGGCGGTGGGCCTCGTCAGCGCGGCGTTTCTCGCGCTGGCGTTTCTTCACGTGCGCGATTCGCATTTCGGCGTCACGGACCTGCCGATGTCGTGCATGGTGCTCGTGGCTTTTCTCGCCATCGTCAAGCTGGCCGAATCTGGTTCGCGCCGCGATCTGGTTGCCGCCGGTCTCCTGACCGGGCTGGCGATCGCCACGAAATACAACGCGGGCTTGATCGTCCTGCCGGCGGTTTTCGCGATTCTGACCGATCCACTTCAACGGCCGATCGGCGCACGGCTTGGTCGAATCGCCGCTTTCGCCGCCCTCACGACGGCCGCGTTCCTCGTCGTGTTCCCGTACGCGCTGATCAGCCACGACAAGTTCCTGGCCGACATCAGCTTCAACAGCCGTCATCTCGCGGAGGGACACGGAGCCGATCTCGGAAGAGGCTGGGTGTATCACCTGACGACGACCCTGCGTCACGGGCTTGGTGTGCCGCTGTTCGCGGCGGGTATCCTCGGCCTCCCGTTGATGGTCTGGCGCGAACGACGGCGAGGACTCCTCGTCGTACTGTTTCCGATCGCGTACTACCTGCTCATCGGCAGCGGCCGAACCGTCTTCGCGCGTTACATCCTGCCCGTCGTGCCGTTTCTCTGCCTGACGGCCGGATACACGGTGTCGAATGCGGCTGAATGGATCACGAACGCGTTGAGCCGCCCGCGCTGGCGGATAGCCATGACGTCGGTGATGGGGCTCGCGGTGTTGTGGCCGTCGGTGCGGTCTGTTGTCGCGTTCGATCGGCTGCTCGCGCGGGAGGATACCCGCGTCGCCGCGCGCCGCTGGGTCGAGGAGCGCTTCGCGCCGGGCGCCACGATAACGCAGCTGGGCGCGTCAAACGCCCGCGTCTACGCCGACTACGAGACGCGCTATGTCCTCTCGGACACGCTTTCGGCGGCGCGACCGGATCTCGTCATCGTCGTCTCGTCCCCGATCACCGGCTCGCCGAGTCTGGGCACCGCCACGAAGTGGCTCGAGCGCGAGTACGAGCTGCAGTTCGTCCGACGGGTCGTGGCCGAAGACGATCGAGCGAACACCTACGATTGGCAGGATGAGTTCTTCGTCCCGCTCGGCGGCTTCCATCAGGTCGATGCCCCAGGGCCGAACGTCCGGATCTTCGCCCGGCGGGACAAATCGATGTCGCAACCGCCCGGAGAAGCGAAGTAGGCAACGGTCCGCTACCGCTCCGCGGCCGCCCCGTGCGATGATTGAAGGGCCTGCCGGTATTGCGGTCGTGCCCAACCGCGCACGGGAATCCTGCATGAAGTCCGCTGTTCCGCTCATCGTCGTCGCCGCGCTCGCGTCCATCACATTTGCTGCCCAGGAGCCTCAGCAGCAGCCAACGTTTCGAAGCGGTGCGAAGACTGTGGCGGTCTACGCCACCGTGACAGACAAGGACGGACGGCTCGTACCGGACCTTGCCCGTGACGCGTTCGAGGTCCGCGACAACGGCAAGCCGCAGCCGCTGACCGTATTCGCCAGCGAGACGCAGCCGATCACCGTCGTCATGATGATCGATCGCAGCGGCAGCATGCGGGGCAACTTCGGCCTCGTCGAGCGCGCATCGGAGGAGTTCGTTCGCGGTCTCCGCGCCGACGACAAGGCGCGCATCGGGAGCTTCTCCGATCGCATCGTGATTCAGCCGGAGGAGTTCACGAGCGATCAGCAGAAATTGATCGGCGTCTTGCGGTCCGACATGCCGGTCACTGGGCCGACGCCGCTCTGGAACGCGATCGACGACGCCATGACCGCGCTGCGCGGGCGGGAAGGGCGGAAGGTCGTGCTCGTGTTCAGCGACGGCGGCGATGCGCCGTCGAACTTCTCCTTCAACAATCGCAGCATCATGGACGTGATGCGCCGCGCGCAGCAGGACGACATCATGGTCTACGCCATCGGGCTGCAGACGACGGTGCTGCGGCGGCCGACGGGTGGCGGCGGCATCGGTGGCTTTACCGGCGGAATGACATCGGTCCGGCCAGACCCCGGCCTCGCGACGATCGCTGACGAGACGGGCGCTGGCTATTTCGAGTTGAACCGTGCCGAAGATCTGGCCTCGACGTTTGCGCACGTCTCGGACGAACTCCATCGGCAGTACGCCCTCGGCTTCGAGCCGCCCCGGCTCGACGACAAGATGCACAAGCTAGAGGTCCGGGTCAGCGCGAAAGGAGCGAAGGTTCGCGCGCGCAAGGAGTACTTTGCTGGACGACCGTCAACTGGATCGGGAGGGCCCCAGTAGTTTCTGGCCTGTTCACGGTGACCGGCGGCACTGCCGGCGTCGGCTGCGTCACCGAATCGAATCCGGATGACGAGACCCGCGAGAGGATCGCTTCGAGCAGCGGCGTCATCCGTCGCAGCTGCCGGATCCGGATCACGAGGTTCCACAACCGCTCGAATTTCTTCCATC
Organism: Vicinamibacterales bacterium; assembly: GCA_036258055.1. Classification (GTDB taxonomy): domain Bacteria; phylum Acidobacteriota; class Vicinamibacteria; order Vicinamibacterales; family 2-12-FULL-66-21; genus DATAEK01. The sequence goes on along the minus strand of DATAEK010000317.1, from coordinate 62,083 downwards.
CCGCCGCGTAGAAGAAATGCTTGGCCTGATGCTTGAGCGAGTCGTGCGAGAACGCCGCGCGAGTGATGGAAGGCCAGCGGTAGAACTCCCGGTAGGCCCAGTCATACCCACGCTTGAGTTCCTCTGGCGTCAGCCGCGCGGGTCGGTAGACGACGTGGCGCGTGTCGTACAGATCCCAGTCGCGTGTCGTGATGCGGTTTTCTGCTTCCATGCGCGCGAACAGCCGCGTTCCGGGGTACGGCGTCTGCACGTGAAAGGTCGCAGTCGTGATGCCCTGGTCGATGGCCCAGTCCACCGTTCGCTGGAACACCGATGGATCGTCGTCGTCCATGCCGAAGACGAAACTGCCGTTGATCATGATGCCGAGGCTGTGCAGCCGTCGGGTTACGGCCGTGTAGTCACGCCCCAGGTTCTGACGCTTGTTGCTCTCGCCCAGGTTGGTGGGCGACAGCGTTTCGAATCCGACGAACAGGCTCCGAAGACCGGCGTCGGCAGCGCGCTCGATCAGATCGTCCCGGAGGATCGAGTCGACAGTGGCAGCGCCCTGAAACAGCCGGCCCATGCCACGCATCCCCTCGAAGAGGGACCGGCCGAAGCGGCGGTCGCCGAGCAGATGATCGTCGAGAAAGTAGAGGTGCCGTCCGGGCAGCCGCTCGATCTCGGCGAGTGCGTCGTCGACACGCTGGGTGTAGAACGATCGTCCGCCAGAAAAGAACGCATCCTTGTAGCAGAAGTCGCAGTGCTGCGGACAGCCGCGGGTGACGACGATCGAGTTGGGTACGAGGTAGTTGCGGCGTCTGATCAGGTCGCGTCGGATCGGCGGCACGCGCGCCAGCGTCCGGCCCTCGGTGGATCGGTACACGCGCGCGGGATGGCCCGCGCGGAAGTCGGCGAGGAACTGCGGAAACGTCTGCTCGCCGGGGCCCAGGAAGATGGTGTCGGCGTGGGCGGCGGCTTCGTCCGGAAGCGAAGTCACGTGCAGTCCACCGAGCCCGACGAAGACGCCCTTGGCTCGATAGGCGTCGGCGAGCGCGTAGGCGCGGCGGGCGTTGGTGATGTAGACCTGGATCAGCACCAGGTCGGGTCGATCGTTCGTATCGAGGCGTTCGACGTGCTCGTCGACGAGGACGGCCCTGTCGCCGGAGTCGAGATACGCGGCGAGCGTCGCCAGGCCGAGCGGTGGGAAGAGCGAGTACTTGATCGGACGCCAGAACGGACTGGTGGCTTCGGTGAGGGCGGGGAGGATCAGCTTCACGTCTAGCGGACGGCAGCGCATAGGCCATTGTATCAACGATAACTTTGCATTGTAAAGTTATGTCCAGATAACGTGGAGCCGTCCGGCGATGCGCTCGTTGACATCCTGGGAAAGCCACCGTAGCCTCTCCTGGTGATTCTAGGAGAACGCGTGTGGCGAGTACCACCGAGCTTCTGCAGGGCACGCTCGACCTTCTGATCCTCAAAGCGATTTCGCTGGGACCCCTGCACGGGTACGGCGTGCTGCTCCGGATCCAGCAGATGTCGCGCGACAAGCTGCAGATTCAGCAGGGATCGCTCTATCCGGCGCTGTACCGGCTCGAGCACCAGGGCCTCGTCGCCTGGGAGTGGGGCGAATCGGACAATCGCCGGCGCGCGAAGTTCTACCGGCTGACCCCGGCGGGCCGGCGGCGGCTGAACGAAGAGGTCGCGTACTGGGCGCGGCTATCCGCGGCGATTGCGCTCGTCCTGCGCGCGGCACCGGAGGACGTATGAGGTATCTCGGCCGACTGGGATCCCTTCTGCGGGCGCTCGTGTTTCGCGCTCGAGTCGAGCGTGAGATCGACGATGACCTCCAGTTTCATCTCGCTGAACGCACCGACGATTTGATCGCTCAGGGTCTGTCGCCGTCTGTCGCTCAATCACGGGCGCGGCGTGAGCTGGGCGATCCCGCGAAGTGGGCGGAAGAGGGACGCGAGGCGCGCGGGACTCAGTATCTCGATGAGCTTCGTGCCGACGTCAGCTACGGCCTTCGCTGGCTGCGGCGGTCACCGGCGGTCACAGCGACGGCCGTCCTGTCACTGGCGATTGGAATCGGCGCGAACGCCGCCATCTTCAATCTCCTCGATGTCGTTCTGCTTCGCTCCCTGCCCGTCCGGAACCCGGACGAGCTCGTCACGTTCTCCATGACCACCCCGCGCGGCGGGCCGATGCGTACGTTTTCCTATCGTATGTTCCGACAGATGGAACGGGGCAGCGAGAGTCTGGCCGGCGTGCTGGCCGCATCGGTCACCCGATTCAGCGTGCAGGCCGGCCAGGTCTCGTATCCAACCGCACGCGGTCTGATGGCGTCAGGCAGCTACTACGAGGTCCTGGGTGTGCCCGCGATCGTCGGGCGCACGCTGTTGCCCGACGATGATGGCGCACCGGGGACGGGCGCGGTCGCCGTGCTGAGCCACGGTTATTGGAGTCGAGCCTTCGGCCAGGATCCGAATGTCGTCGGCCGAACGATCGGGTTGAACGGTCTGCCGTTCACGATCGTTGGCGTGTCCGCGCCCGGGTTCTTCGGCACGCAGGTCGGCGACAGCATCGACGTGACCGTTCCCATCTCGATGGAGCCGGCGCTCATGCTCGAGCCGAATGGCGGGCGTCTTCGCGCCGCCGACGGCGATCTGTGGCTCGATCTCATGGGACGCCGGCGTCCAGGCGTCGACCATGCACGCGCACGTGCCGAGATTCAGGCGCGTTTCCAGCCGCTGGTCGACGAGTTGATCCGGTCCTCTGGCGCCAAAGGCAAGATGATGGGGCCACGGGTGCTCGACATTGAATCCGGTGGTCGCGGCGTCTCCGCGCTGCGTCAGCGCTTCTCGCGGCCGCTTCTGGTGCTGATGGGTGCGGTTCTCCTCGTCCTCACGATCTCCTGCGCCAACGTGGCGAACCTGCTGCTGGCGCGGGCGGCGGCGCGTCAGCGCGAAATGGCCGTTCGGGTGTCGCTGGGCGCCGGGCGGCTTCGCCTCGTGCGGCAACTCCTGACCGAAAGCGTGCTGCTGGCGATCCTCGGGGGAGCGCTCGGCCTGCTGCTCGCCGTCTGGACCAGTCAGTCGCTCGGCACTCTGCTCGTTGACGGCGGGAGCGTCGCGCTCGCGACGCGTCCCGATGCGCGGGTGTTCGCGTTCACGTTCGTCGTGTCGCTCCTGACCGGTATTGTCTTCGGCCTCGCCCCCGCTCTTCGCGCCTCGCATCTGGACACGAACGAGGCGCTCAAAGACAGCAGCCGAGGCCTCGCGCCTGGCGGCCGCCGCTTCGGTCTGCGCGGTTCGCTGGTGAGCCTGCAGGTGGCAATCTCGGTTGTTCTCCTCGTATCGGCCGCGCTCTTCGTCCGGACGCTGCTGAACCTGCGCTCCCTCGATCTCGGCATGGATCAGGAGCATGTGTTGACGTTGAGACTCGAACCGGCGGGCAGCAATCAGAAGCGCGACAACGAGCCCCGGCTCCGGCAGATTTACGACCAGGTGCTGCGTCGAGTGCGGGGCCTTCAGGGGGTCCGTGCCGCGAGCCTGTCTGGATCGATGCCGCTCAGCGCGGAATACGGTGTCGGAGCGCCAGTCGAGATTGCCGGATACGTTCCCCAGCCGGGTGAAGACATGCGCGTAGCGCTCATGCAGGTGTACCCGGATTACTTCGACGCACTTGGCGTGCCGTTGCTGGCAGGCCGTGATCTCCAGGTGTCTGACGATCGACCGTCGGCGCCGTTCCGCGTGGTCATCAATGACACCATGGCCCGCCGGTTCTTCGGCGATTCAGCGTCCGCGATCGGCCGGACGTTCATGCTGCCCAACGGCCGGCCGCGTCCTGTCGTGGAAATCGTCGGTGTCAGCGGCAACGTCAGGGATCGAGCGTTGCGCGAGGCCGTCCAGCCGGTGGCCTACGGGACGTACGCCAAGATACCGACTGGCCGCGGGCAGATGACTCTGATCGTGCGGGCCACTGCCGACCCGCGATCCCTGATTTCGTCGATCGGTCAGCTCGCCCGCGAAGTGGATCAGACGATGCCGTTGCTCGAGGTGGAGACGCTGGCAGATCGGGTGGCGCTCGCGACGCGCCAGGAATCGCTCGTGGCGCTGCTCTCGAGCGTTTTCGGCGTCATGGCCATGCTGCTGGCCGCGGTCGGTCTCTACGGCCTTCTTGCCTACGCGGTCATGAGGCGCCAGACCGAGTTCGGCGTGCGGCTCGCACTGGGCGCCACGCCTTCAGGACTGGAGCGCCTCGTGCTGTCGGACAGCCTCGTGGTAGTGGGCGCGGGGCTGGCCATCGGCCTCGCGTTGTCCGGTGTCGTTTCGCATGCGCTTTCGCGCATGTTGTTCGGATTGACGGCGTTCGATCCATCCTCGTTCGCCGCCGCGGCCGCGCTCCTGCTCGGCGTCGCAATCGCGGCCGCGTGGCTGCCAGCCCGGCATGCAGCGCGGGTCGATCCGATCGTCGCGTTGCGGCAGGAGTGAGGGGGTCCATGGTCGCCGGCGGTTCAACTCGAAGCCACCGGCGATTGTCTTCAACCGTCTCGTCCCGCCACTCGTATAATCCCAGACATGTTCAGCACCTTTGGCCGCGAAGTGCATCTAGGCTTGCGAGGACTGTTGAGGGATCGCGGGTTTGCGGTCACGGCGCTCTTGTCCATCGGACTCGGCGTCGGCGCCAACGCCGCGATTTTTTCGCTGGTCGACCAGGCCCTTTTCCGACAGCTGCCTGTGCGTGAACCTGAGCGGCTGGTCCTGCTGGACTGGCGCGGCTCATTCGTCGGACATGGGTGGGGCAGCGACAACCTGATGTCGTACCCCTTCTACCGCGACTTGCGGGACGGCACGGACGTCTTCGATGGCGTCTTCGGCCGGGCGCCGACCGCCGTGAACCTCGCGTTCGAGAACAGCGCCGAGCCGGTGGGCGCCGAGATTGTGACCGGCTCGTATTTCTCGGTGCTCGGTGTGCGGCCGTGGATGGGCCGGCTGATCACCGAGTCCGACGACGAGCGGCGCGGTGAGCATCCGGTCGTTGTCGTCTCATTCGACTACTGGCGAACGCATCTGGGCGAACGCGCCGACATCGTGGGTCGCACGGTTCTGATCAACACACATCCGATGACGATCGTTGGTGTCGCGGAGGCCGGGTTTCACGGTATCGACTGGGGCGCGGTGCCGGCGATCTGGATCCCGACGATGATGAAGCGGGAAGCGACGCCGGATTTCGACTGGCTCGAGGACCGGCGAGGCCGATGGCTCCACGTCTTCGGACGACTCAGGCCCGGCATGTCCCGCGAGCAGGCACAGACGGCGCTTCAGCCCTGGTTCAAAGCGATGCTCGACTCGGACACGAGGCGCGAGGACTGGCCGAAGGTGACCGGCGATCAGCAGCAACGGTTTCTCGCGTCGTCGCTCGCCTTGATCCCCGCGGGAAGCGGCCGGTCCGATCTCCGGGGACGTCTGGAGCAGCCGCTGCTCGTCCTTCTCGGCGCGACAGCAATCGTGCTGGTGCTGTCGTGCGTGAACGTCGCAAACCTCTACCTGGCCCGCGGTTTCGCGCGGCGCCGGGAAACCGCACTTCGTCTCGCGCTGGGCGCCTCGCGCGGCCGCATCGTACGGGAACTGCTGGTTCAGAGCGCGATCCTCGCGATCGGCGGGGCTTTCCTGGGTCTGCTCTTTGCCCCGTTCGTCGTCCGGGTGTTGTTGTCGTTCCTGCCGTCCGGGGTATCGGGCGTCGATCTCGACACGGCCATCAATCCTCGCGTCTTCGGCTTCGCGTTGTTGGCGGCGCTGGTGACGGCGGTGCTCTTCAGCCTGGCGCCTGCATTCCGCGCCGCCCGCGCGCAGCCGTCGCTGGCCTTGAAGGAGGAGTCCTCCGCCGTCAGCGGCGGCCTCGGCCTGCGAAAAGTGCTCGTCGTCGGGCAGATTGCGCTGGCGCTCGTGCTCCTGATCGGGGCTGGCCTCTTCGTGCGCACGCTGTCCAGCCTGCGAGCACAAGGGCCCGGGTTCGCGACAGCGAACACGATTCTGCTGCGAATCGACGCCGCCCGGAGTGGATACGACGCGCCGCGAGCCTCACGGCTGATGCACACGCTGCTCGACAGATTTCGGGCGCTTCCGGAGGTGGAGAAGGCGTCGATTTCGGTCGCAGAGCTTCTTGCCGGGGGCAGCTGGAATCAGCCGATCACGATTGACGCGGGGCGGCGAATCGTCACCGACCGCGTCGTCCACTGCAACGCCATCAGCCCGGGTTTCTTCGACACGCTGGGCGTGCCGATCCTCGCCGGGAGGGATTTCACCGAGCATGACGCGCGCGACGACGCCGAGGTGATCGCCATCGAGAAGAGCGAGGACTTCCCGTTCCGCTCCGCGATCATCAACGAGAGCCTCGCGCGCCGCTACTTCGGCGACGCCAGCCCGATCGGCGCACGTCTCGGTCTCGGCAATCAGCCGGACACCCGTACGACCGTCACGATTGTCGGCGTCGTCAAGACGTTCAGCTACCGCGGGATCCGTCAAACCGACGATCAGGCGTTCTTCCCGATGTTCGAGACGTCGATGGGCGGCGGCGGCTTCTGGATTCGGACGCGCGTTGCGCCGCAGTCGGCCTTTGCCACGATTCGATCGGTCGTGCGGTCGGTCGATCCGACACTTCCGATTTCCCGGATGACCACGGTTGACGATCAGATCGATCGACTGCTCGCGAACGAGCGGCTGCTCGCGATGCTCGCGACCGCGTTCGCCGGTCTCGCAATTCTACTGGCCGTCGTGGGAGTCTACGGCGTGATATCGTTCGTCGTGGCGAATCGCACGCGCGAAATCGGCATTAGAGTCGCACTCGGCGCGACCCGTGCGTCGGCGATCTGGCTGATTCTTCGGGACACGGCGCTGATGCTGGGGTGCGGTGTCCTGATCGGGCTGCCGTCGGTGTGGCTGCTTGGCAGCGCGATCGGCAGTCAGCTGTTCGGCGTGGAGCCGACGGACTGGCCGACGATCGCGGCCGCGGCTGCGCTGGTGGTGCTGGCCGCGCTCGGCGCGAGCGCGCTCCCCGTTCGTCGCGCGACGGCGATCGATCCCATTCGCGCGCTTCGGTGCGAATGAGCCGTGGCGCGCCTGACACATCTGACGGCATCGCGCTAGCGTCGCACTGACTTCCGGAACTCGTCGGGTGTCGCGCCGTACCACCGCTTGAACGCGCGATGGAACGCCGCCGGTTCCGAGTAGCCGACGAGGTACGCGATTTCGCCAATCGCCAGCGTCGGTTCGTGGATGTAGCGTCCGGCGGCTTCCTTGCGCGCCTCGTCGAGCAGTTCCTGATACGAAACCCCCTCGGCACCGAGCCGACGCTGCAGTGTCCGGGTCGAGACCGCGAGCTCGCGCGCGATGGTTTCGATGCGGGTATCGCCCCCCGCAACCCTCGACGTGAGCGCGCGCTGCACGTCGTGCGCGAGGCCAGTTCGTTGCGGCAGCCGGGCGAGCACATCCTCAGCCCGGGACTCGAGGACCCCTCGCAACACCGGATCGCCTCGGCGTAGCGGAAGTCTCCACGACTCCTCCGGGATGCTGACGCCATTCCAATCGCTCTTCGCGTGGACTGGGCAGGCCAGCGCCTGTTCAAAGGCCACGACGTCGTCCGGCTGATGGCGGAAGTCGACCGACGTGGCCGCAAAGCGTCCGCCAGTCTCTGCCCGGAAATGCAGCACCATGAGCGAGCTGACGAACTCGACGCTGAACGGAGCGGGCGCCCCAATCATCTCCACGCGGATCGGATCGGCACCGTCCTGAATGTCTAGAACGACAGGGTTGCCGATGAGCCGCTGATAACGCGCGAGCTGGCTGACGCCCGCGCCGACGGTGTCGGAGGTGAGCACGAGGTAATCGAGCAGCGGGTAAGTGCCGATTGGCGTCGTGAGCGCGATTGCGAGCGCGAGATTTGGCGTGAACCGCGATTGCTGCGCGCGCGCGATGAGCGCCCCGAGGGCCTCACACGGGATCCGCGTGTCCGGATTGCCGAGGTCGACGTGCTCCAGACCAACGGCCGCGAGCAGGGCTGAGACGTCGTAACCGAGCCGGTCCAGCGAACTCGCGAGCGCGCGGACGTCGTTGGCCGGCATGGTCCACGACGACCCTGACCCGCGCGGCGTCAACGTGGCGCGTCCGGTCAACGGATTGGCGCCAACAGTCATGGTTGCTGTCCCACGTTCGCTTCATGATGGCCCCATCCCCAAACCGGGGCAAGCAGGAGGGGCTGTGATGGCGAGTTCGATCGTCTTTCTGGTCACGGGCGCATCGCTGCTGGGCGTGCTCGCGCGCGTCGCGATCCCGCCGGCTGCGTGGATCGCCCTCGTCTGTCTGCTGCATGGCACGCGACTCATGCCTGCATCGCTGGGCGCAGTCGTCCTGTGGCTGACGCTTTATGTGGCGCTCGGCATCGGCAACCGCGGCATCATCCCTGCCGGCGGTCCCGTCTATTTCGGGATTCTCGCGCTCATCGCCGCCTTGACCGCCGTACCGTTCGTCGTCGATCGTCTGATCGCCCCCCGGCTCGAGGGTATTACCGCCACGCTCGTCTTTCCCCTGGCCTGGGTGACCGTCGAGTTCCTGCGATCGCGATTCACACCCGGCGCGAGCTGGGGCTCGATTGCCTATACGCAGTACGGCTTCCTCTCGCTGATGCAGGTGGCAGCGTTCGTCGGTATCTGGGGTATCAGTTTCCTCCTCGCGTGGTGCGCATCCGTCTTTGATGCGGCCTGGTCGCATGGCTTTGACTGGAACGCGGTGCGCACGCCCGTGCTTGCCTGCGGTGCGGTACTGGGTGCGATCCTGCTCGGTGGCGCGGCACGCCTGTCACTGGCGCCGACCGATGGCGCATCGATTCGGACGGCCACCCTGAACCGTCCTCTCGACCTGTTCGTTCCTGGTGAGATGACCCGCATCGCCGAAGGGCGCGTGTCCGCGACCGAGCGGCCACAGATCGACGGGAAACTCTCACGCCTGCACGACTGGTTTCTCGACGGCAGCCGGCGTGAAGCGCGCGCCGGCGCGCGGCTCGTCGTCTGGCCCGAGATGAATCTGCTGGTCTTTGCCGAGGACGAGTCGACATTTCTCGCGCGAGCGCAGCGGTTGGCTGTCGAGGAGAACGTCTATCTCGCGATGGGGATGGCCACCGTCCATTCCGGCGAGCGGCTGCCGCTCGAGAACAAACTGGTGCTGATCGATCCGGCCGGACGCGTGATCGGCTCGTATCTCAAGAACCATCCCGTTCAGGGATGGGAAGAGAGCATCATGCGCGTCGGCGATGGGCGCATGAGCGTCGTGGCCACGCCAGTGGGGAAGCTCGCAGGTGCAATCTGTTTCGACGGAGATTTTCCACAGTTCATCCGTCAAGCCGGTCAAGGTGCAGCGGATTTATTCATCATCCCCGCCAACGAATGGAAGACGATCAAGACGCTCCATTCGCAGATGGCGATCTTTCGCGCGATTGAAAACGGCGTTCCGATGATTCGCCCGGCGGCATCCGGTCTGTCGACCGCCGTGGACGCGTGGGGGCGCGTGCTGGCTGTTTCTGACTACTTCGCTCAGGGCGATCGAACGATGACCGCGCAGGTACCAATCGGTCACGTGTCGACGCTGTACGCGAAAACCGGCGACCTCTTCGCGTGGCTCTGCGTCGGAACGCTCGTGCTGACGATCGGCGCGGCAACGCTCCGAGGGCGTGCCGAGATGAAAGCCGCCAGCAATCCCGCCGCGGTTCAGGCCGGCCTCTCGAGATAGGGTTATTTAGGTTTCATCGCCTCGCGGGCGGTGGCCATGAACTGCTGAATGGCCACGCTGGTGCGGACGATCGCGCGTCCCGTGCCATCGCCGGTCCCGCGCTGAATCACCATGCCGACGACGCGGCCGTCCACGAGGTAGACGGGACAGCCGCTGACTCCCGGCCAGGCACTCTGATCGACGATGAGCTCGTCGCGCGAGCTGTACATGGCGACGTGACCGCGCGCCGTCATGGGTTGGATGGCGTTCAGCGGGAAGCCAGTGAATGCGACCGCGGTTCCGTCCGGGTGCGTAGTGTTATCGAACGATGCGGTCCCGATCGTGCGCTGCAAATCCGCCGAGGGGCTGTTGCGCGTGACGCACAAGGCGAGGTCCTGCGCTTTGTTGAGCACGCACCGGTTGCTGTCGAAGGCGTACCAGCGCGCGTTGAACTCGTTGGTTCCGGACGGCCACTCCGTTACCGGCAGATACACCACCGGCGCCGCGCATCCCGCCGGCGCAGCGTTCAGCGCACCGCGGACGATGTCGCTGATGACGTGTGCTGCCGTCAGAAACTCACCTTCGGCGGTCGTGAAGAACGCTGTACCGGCGATCCGGCTCGGGCGACGGACGCCCGCATCCGCGGCCTCCATGCACGCAATCGGCGCCACGCTCCGCTTCATCGTCCGAATCGTGTCGAGGAATGGATCCTGGCCGATCGCGGCGCGCGTCGTGGGTGCGCCGCTCAGGACGGCCACGACGCACACTAGGGTCTGAAACCGGCGGCACATGAGGTCTGGAGACAGCTTACCGCCAGATCGGCGCGTCCTACACGGCGTGAGAGCGGTCGAGTCAGGTCGGGCGACGCGGCAGGCAACCCTCATCGACCGTTTCATCAGCGGCTCACTCGGAACGCGAGCATCTGACGATCGGTCGTAACGCCTGCGGTCGCGGTGACTTCGAGTACGTAGTCGCCAATCGCCAATGGCGCGAGGGTGAGATCCGCCGCCAGGATCGCGCTGTCACCGGTTCCCCCCTCGGCCAGCGCAACGCCCACCGGCAGCGGCTGGCCGGTCCGGTCGAGCAGACGCGCCTCGCGTCGATCGAATGTCTGTCGGACCGGCCACTCGACGCGAAGCCGCTCGCTGCGCAGGAACTGGCGCGCGGCCGCAGGCCTCGGCGGTGCCGTCGCAGAGCCCGTTCCGCGCATGATGATCGGATCACCGAGCACTTGCCCTCGGGGCGCGTCAATCGTCACCGTGTCTTCTTCGGGGGATTCACCGGTGCCCTGAACCCGAACGCGCACCTGCCATGGGCCGGCTGTCCGATCGATGGGTATGCGCACGAGCGCCGAGCGAGTCACCGCGTCGAGCGCCGCACGGCCTACGCCAGCGCTGTCACCGTTCGCCGTCACCATCACCTGTACGTCGCCGCCGTTTCTCCATCGAGACGTGCCCGCCGGCGGAACGATTTCGGCGACGACCGTCAGCTCGCGGCCGTTGGCGCGCCCGTACAGGTGCAGCGTTGTCGACGGACGCGCGCGCGAGAGCGCGGCCAGAGCGTTTTCGAGTGGCTCGCGATCGCTCGCTGTCGCTGGGGACGCCGGCGCGGGCGCAGCTCCGCTGCGCATCGTCGCCATCTCGGCTTCCGTCGGCGCCACGTAGCCCCTGCGCGCCCGGACGGTGACACCAGGCCGCTTGACGTTGACCTTGATCGTGCGGATCGAGCCGTCGAACTTCGTGTTCGACGACGCGTAGCCGAGCAGGTAGTAACCCGACATACCCTGTGCGAGGCGATCCAGCGCCGTCTTCATGTCGTTGGTCATCACCACCGCGGCCCCTCCCGTCTCGCTGGCGAGCGATTCGAGGTCCAGACGCACGGCCGTGGAAATCATGAGCCCCGCGGGGTTGACTGGATAGAACGACACGTTCGCACGCGATGCGCGGCCCATCAGATCCCGGAATCGCCGATCGTCCTCGAGCTGGGCCAGGCGTGTCACCTCGGCGTCGCAGGCGAAGGCTGTCCCGTCCTCCAGCTTCGTCCCGAGCCTGAGCTTCCCCTCCGACGTGATGCCGACTGGCGGGTGGGTCGCGGGGCCGAGGCTTCCTAGAGCAGTCAGGATTTGCTGGTTCTGGCGGAAGAGTCGCCATCCGTGCGTGAAGATGAACACGACCTTGCGGCCTTCGCGGATGCCACCGAGGTGATCCGACAGGTCTTCGAGCTTCGTCAGGACGAGATCTTCACGGTATCGCGCGTAGAGTTCCGCCAGCCACTGTTTCATCGGAGTGGTTGCGTAGCAGTTTTCGAGCGCGACTTCCGCCGGCTCCATTTCCACCTTGCTGTCCGCAACACCCCAGATCCAGTGCTGCGCGAGCTGTTCTTCGATCGACTGGGTCTTGCGAGCGAACGTCAGCTGCCAGGGTTCGTCGTGGGGCGTCATCACGCCGAACAGGTCAGTCGGTGCCAGCAACCGATCGAGCAGGTGGACGATCGGGCTGCGGGAGTAGAACCCTTCCGACAGCGAGACGTGGAACACATCCAGGAAAATGACGAACACGCGGGTGCGCGGATCCTGCACCCGCTCCAGCATCTCGCGTTGATTGTTCGGATCCTTGAGCTCCTCGATGGGTGTGGCGTGTTCGACGGGGACGAACTCGAACGACTCGACCTTTTGCGGCTTGCCGTTCTCCAGAAGCTCGAAGTCGTCGGCGGTGAGGTCGTCGACGACGGCGCCGTCGCGCGTCGGAGTCACGTCGACCGTGACGAAATAAGCACCGGCGCGGAAGACAGGACGCTGAGGTTCGGGTTTGGTCTGCTGAGGAGCGGCGGAGAGAATCAGCCCGCTCGCCAGCACCACGGCAACGGCCGTCAGGGAGAGCTGGTCGGTCGGCCGGAACATGCGGGAGTCTCCTGCGGGCGCTGGCTGGGGCAATTTAGCACGGAAGCTGTGTCGGGTTCGGCGCTCGGCGCTCGGCGCTTGGCGTTCGGGGGAAGGAGAGCCCGTGCTGGGCTGGCCCCGGAAAGGAGTCGAACGTTGAATAAGCAGCGCCAGAGGCGAGCGAGCAGGCTGGGCCGAATCCCGGACGCCGACCGGCTTTACCCTCACGTAACGTCAGGCTTTGGACTCGGTCCGTCAGCGAACGAACATCGAAGAGACGCGTGTCTACATTTCTTCGTTTGCCGCGGGGCCCCACCCCAGCGGCCTGCCAGCGCTCGCTCTCGCTCGCGCCGCTGGTTACTTGCAACGGGCCCCTTGTACTGGCAGCAGTCTGTCCCGAGCCCGAGCCCGAGCCCCGAACGCCGAGCCCCGAACGCCGAACGCCGACCGCCGAACCAATCCCATATAATATGTGCCCATATATGGCTGCCAATGCGCTGGCGCGCGAGTTGAAACGGGGCAGTGCGGAGCTGCTCATTCTGGCCTTGCTCGAGGAACGTGAGCGGCACGGATACGATCTCGCCCGGCTGATCGGCGAGCGATCCGCCGGGGCGATCAGCTTCCACGTCGCCTCGCTGTATCCGACGCTCTATCGGCTCGAGGATAAAGAGCTCATCGAAGGGCGATGGGTCGAGAAGGCCGGGCAGCGCCGCAGGCGCTACTACCGGTTGACCACGGCGGGAAGGAAAGTACTCGCCGCGCAGCGCAGTACCTGGAACGAGTTCCTGCTCGGGCTCGATCGCGTGGCACGGTTCCGTCACGCCTGACGCTCGCCCTCTCCTGCGAGGTTCCATGAACTGGCGAAATCGCATTCAGCGGGCGTTTGCGGCGGCCGGGCACGATCCTGATCCCGACGTCGTCGAAGAGCTCGCGCAGCACGCCATGTCGTCGTACGCGCAGGCCCGCGCGGACGGCCGGAGTGCTGATGTTGCCGAGCGGGAGGTCGAGGCTGAGATCCAGCGATGGATCGAACAGGCACCCGCGTTCCGGCGCCGGCGGAATCGTCCGCCGATGGTGCAGCCTCCGGCCACGACGACCACGCGTTTCGCCGGGATCTTGAACGACGTCCGCTATGCGGCCCGGCTCCTGCGAAAACGGCCCGGCGCGACGGCGCTGACCGTGCTGACCATGGCGCTCGGGATCGGCGCGACGACCGTCTTGTTCAGCGTCGTCTCGGGAGTCCTGCTGAAGCCGCTGCCGTGGCCGGACGCGGATCGGCTCGTGCGATTGAGCGAGACACGGCAGGGTGGTGCGCCGCGCAGACCATTCATGACGAACGGTCCGTATCTGGCCTGGCGGGACGCGCCCGGCACGATCGAGGCGATTGCCGGATGGGCATCAGACGTGGTGACGCTCACGGCCGCGGGAGGGGAGCCGCGCCGCGTTCGCATTGCCACGGCTACGGCGAGCCTGTTCGAGGTGCTGCGCGTGCGTCCATCGCTCGGAGCGGCGTTCACGATTGCGGATGAAGCGTCCCGCGATCGCGCGATCATCTCGAACGCGTTGTGGCACGAGCGATTCGGTGGGGCCGCCGACGTGCTCGGCCGGTCGCTCACCCTCGATGGACGCTCGTACACGATCAGCGGCGTGCTGCCGGCGGGATTCAACTTTCCCGATGACGAGACCTGCGTGTGGCTCCCGTACCAGGTCCGGCCCGTCGTGACCCGTGAGTCCGCGGGGCGCCACATCTCGATCTTCAGCGCGATCGCGCGCCTCCAGCCTGGTGCGACGGCTGCCCAGGCGTCGGAAGAGGGCACGGCACGTGCGCGGCAGGCGCCCGACGCGGGGCTTACGGCGGTCGCCGTGTTCGGCAGCAATGGACCAGCGCAGATCGCGGCTGTTCCGATGCTGAACGCTCTTACCGGCGATGTCCGGCAGGCGCTCTTGATTCTTCTGGCCGCGGTTGGACTGCTCCTCGCGACGGCAACCGCCAACGTGGCCAGCGTGCAGCTTGCCCGCGCGACGACGCGCCAGCGCGAGTTGGCCATTCGCGCGGCGATTGGCGCGGGCGGCCGCCGGCTCGCACAGCAGTTGTTGATCGAGAACGTGATCACCGGAATGCTCGGAGGCGTCGCGGGTCTTGCGCTCGCGTTCGCTCTTGACGCGATGCTGCCGTCACTCCTGCCTGCGGACTTTCCACGAGCCGCGAACGTCACGCTGGATATCCGCGTCGCCGCCGTTGCGTTCGCGCTCTCGGCGATGACCGGGATCCTGTTTGGCTTGCTGCCCGTCCTGCAGGTGCGAGGCCTTCGCCTCGTGTCGGCGCTGACCGAGGACGGTCAGGGGTCGGTAGGCGCCGGACGAACCCGGACCGCAACAGCACGCTCCGTCATCATGACCTGCCAGGTCGCGATTGCCGTGGTGCTGCTCGTGGGCGCGTCGCTGTTGTTGCGCAGCTTCCAGGCGCTTCTCGTGGCCGATCGCGGCTACGTCGTCACGAACGTGCTGAGCGCGAGAATCCCGATGCCGGACGGGGTCTACTCCGACACGCGCCGTGCGGAGGTCATGCGCATCGTCCTCGATCGATTGCGCACGGTCCCTGGTGTGACGCATGCAGCGTTCACCACCGTGCTTCCGCTGACGCCCCTCGATCAAATGCTGGCGTTCACGATGCCATCCATTGCGGGCGGTCAGCCAGTGAATGTTCACGCGTCGCTCCGCACCACGAGCCCCGACTATTTCGCCGCGATGGGTATCCGCCTCCTCGAAGGCCGGACTTTCGACGATCGCGACGTCACGACGTCCGAGCCCGTCGTGATCGTGAACCGGACGTTTGCTCGCACGTACTTCACGGGCTCCGCGGTAGGACGGCGGATTCCGGTCCGCATCGAAGAGGGACGCGACGACTGGACAATCGCCGGCGTCGTCGACGACGTGCTGATGCGGAGCGCCACCGAACCTCCGCAGCCAGAGATCTACGTCTCCGTCAATCAGCTGTTGCGTGGGCTCTCGAGCGATCCAGCCCTCGTGATTAGAGCCTCGACCCGGCCCGAGGCACTGACCGCGACCGTTCGCACCGTCATCCGCGACCAGGACTCTGCGCTGGCGCTCGACTCGGTGATGACGATGGAAGATCGGCTGCTCGGAACGCTGGCGCGTCCGCGTCTCTACGCGGTCGTCCTCGGAGGGTTCGCGCTCTTTGCGCTGGTCATCGCCGCAGTCGGGCTGTTCGGTGTGCTGTCCTACACCGTCGCGCAGCGCGCTCGCGAGATCGGGGTGCGAACGGCCCTCGGTGCGACCCGCGCGGACATCGTCAGGCTCGTCGTCAAGCAGGGTGTGACGGTGACGGTCGCTGGCGTCCTGTGCGGTGTCGCGGGCGCGTTCGTGCTGAGCAGATGGATGGGCACTGTCCTCTACGGAGTTACCGCACATGACCTCGCGAGCTTCCTCGCGATGCCCGCGGTGCTCGTCGTGGTCGCGTTGGCTGCCTGCTACGTCCCCGCGAGGCGGGCGGCATCGATCGATCCTCTGCGGGTTCTCCGGTCCGGATGACCAGCCCGTTCGAGTCGGCTCGTGACTGCAAGCCTTTGACTGTGAACAATCTGCACGGCAGAGGCACAGGCGTGTGTGTTCCCGCTCGCTACTCCGGGCGGGTATCGCCTTGCTGGCATCAGGCAAGCGGCGCATAATCAACAGATTCGAGGAGCAAACTCGAGAGGCCCTGCGCCTCGAGCGGCTCGCATCTTGCGTTAACTCCAGGTTGTGATGTTCCCCACCGTCAGCTTCAAGCTCCCCGGCAAGATTCTCGTCGGCCATCCACGCTGGATCGTCGGCATCATCTGCACGATGGCGGTCCTCGGGTTCGTGGCGGCGGGGACGGTGGCCTGGCTCAGCTACGACCTCACGGCGGGGCTGCCGAACCGCGACACGATCCGCGGCATCGGTGACATGTCGCAGGCGACGACGATCTTCGACGTGGTTGATCGTCCGATCTTCACGATCTTCAAAGAGCAACGGATCGAAGTGCCGCTCGAGAAGGTTTCGCCAAATCTGATCAAAGCCGTGCTGTCGGTCGAGGACCAGCGATTCTTCGAGCACGGCGGCGTCGATCCGATTCGCGTGGCCGCGGCCGGCCTCCGCAATCTGCAGCAAGGACGCCGGGCCGAAGGCGGCAGCACCATCACGCAGCAGCTCGCACGGCAAACCTTCCTCAGCCGCGACAAGACCTATCGCCGCAAGATCAAGGAAGTGATCCTCGCGGCGTACATCGAGAACCTGTACGAGAAGAAGGACATCCTCGAGCTGTATTTGAACAAGGTGTACTTCGGGGACGGGCTTTACGGTGTCGAGGCCGCCGCGCGCGGGTACTTCGGCAAGACCGCGGGCGAGTTGTCGGTCGACGAAGCGGCGCTGCTCGCCGGCTTGATCCAGTCGCCCTCGAGTTACGCGCCGACTGTCAACCTCGATCGTGCGACCGCTCGCCGGAACGTCGTTCTCCAGACGATGGTGTCGTCGGGAGCGTTGAGCCAGGCCGCCGCGGACAAAGCGAAGAAAGCCGAGGTCAAACTCGCCAACGCGCTCGAGATCAAGGAGACGTTTGGTCTGTACTTCAAGGAGCAGGTCCGCCGCGAGCTCGTGGACAAGTTCGGATGGCAGCGCGTCTACCAGGGCGGCCTCCGCGTTTTCACCACGCTCGACGCGGATTGGCAGCGAAGCGCGGAGGCCTATCTCGAGGACGGGCTGAAGGACATCGAAAAGCGGAGCAACTACAAGCACGTTCCTCGGGCCAAGATGCCCGCTGCAAAAGAAGGCGACCGCCCCGACTACCTGCAGGGAGCGCTGATCTCAATCGATCCGAGTAACGGATACGTCCGGGCGATGGTCGGCGGCCGCGATTTCACTGAGAGCCGGTTCAATCGGGCGGTGCAGGCCAAGCGTCAGTCGGGCTCCGCGTTCAAGCCGTTTGTCTACGCCACGGCCATCGAGTCGGGCTACACGCCGGCGACGGTCATCACCGGCCTCGACAATCCCATTCTCACGGCGCAGGGCGAGTGGGTGCCTGAGGACGAGCATTCGAGCGGTGATTCGATGACGCTCCGTTCGGCGCTGCGGACGTCGAGCAATCGCGCGGCCGTGCAGCTGCTGACGTCCATCGGGATCCCGAACGCGGTCAGCTACGCGCAGAAGATGAACGTGGGCACGCCGCCGAGTGTTCCCTCGCTCGCGCTCGGCGCGAGCGACGTCACGCTGATCTCGCTCACCAGTGCCTACGCGTCCTTCGCCAACGGCGGCATCGTCCGTGACCCCATCCTGATTCGCCGTGTCGAGGATCGCGATGGCAAGGTGCTCTACGAGGATCCGGGCAAGTCGCACCGCGCGATCAGCGAATCGACCGCGTACCTGATGGCGAGCATGCTCTCGGACGTCATCAATGCCGGCACCGCGAACCGCGCCCGTCAGATGGGGTTTACGCTTCCCGCGGCGGGCAAGACAGGCACCACCAACGATTACGTCGATGCGTGGTTCGTCGGGTTTACGCCGAAGGTCGTCACCGGTGTCTGGGTGGGCTTCGATCAGCCGAAGACGATCATCTCGAACGGCTACGGCGGCGAGCTCGCCGTGCCGATCTGGGCGACCTTCATGAAACGGGCGACGCGCGGCGACAAACCAGACTGGCTGGACAAACCCGACAACATCGTCGCCGTCAACGTGTGCCGCATGTCGGGCAAGCTGCCGAACGGCGGCTGCGACGCCGTGCAGGTCGTCTCGAAGGAAGGACTCCTCGAGAAGCGCTCGATGATCTACACCGAGTACTTTGTCAGGGGATCGCAGCCCACGACGGTCTGCCCGCTGCACGAGTCGACGTCGCTCCTCGATCGGCTCGCCGGCGTCTTCGGCAAGGACGGCCACATGCCCGTGCCCGCCGACGCGACGGGTATGCCGGCGCCACCAGCTGCCAGCACCGCGGGAAGCGCGAATCATGCGCCCGCGACAGCGCCGGCCACACCCTCGGCTGCCGGCGGGGACTCGCAGGTCGAGGAGCCCAAGAAGAAGAAGGGCTTCTGGTCGCGAATCTTCGGCGGCGGCGACAAGAAAGACGACGAAAAGAAGAAGGCGGACGAGAAGAAGAAAGAAGAGGAAAAGCGAAAGCAGGAGCGGAAGTCCGGCGGCGACTCGCGCTGATCAGTCGATCAGCCGATACAGGGTGAAATCCTCAATCTGCACGTCCTTCTGATAGCTGCTCAGCAGCCGCAGAACGGCCGGCTGCTCTGGCAGGCCATCCGCGGCCTTCCCCATCTCGGATCCCGAATTCAGGCGCTCGAAGATGATATAGCGCGGCTTTCTCGCCGCCAGATCGTCGAGCACGGCATCCAGCCGGAATCGCCGATCCGGGAAATTGGTTTCGACGAAAAAGTTCACCCGCAGGAATCGATGCGCTGTCAGTCGATCCGCCGCGAAATACACGCCGGCGCCGTTGATCCCGAAAAGGAATACCTGATCGGCGGGCGCGGTATGCTCGCGAACGTAGTCCGCGAGCTCCGCGTTGGCGCGCGCGGAGTAGCCGCGATTGTTGGCGTAGCCGCCAAAGCGTTCGAGGTACGCAGTGCGATTCGAGCGGCCGCGCAGGCTGTCGAAATCCTCGAGTGCCGATCCAAAGACCTTCGTGGCGTAGCTGCGATGCACCAGCAGGATTGCCATGAGCGCGGCCGTCGCGAGGCTCACGTAACGCCGCGGCCGCGAGACGCGCGAGGCCTCGATCAGCACCCACGTCGAGAGCAGCGCGAGTGGGGGATACGCCTGCAGGAAGTAGGTGTTGTAGAGGCGCGCGCCGTTGACGACGATGACGAGCGCGGCGGTGCCGCCCCAGATGACGGCGAGGCCCGCGAGAGGTGGCAGCCGACGGGTTCGCGCGACGTCCCAGATCGCGAACAGCGCGCCGATCCCACCCGCGAGCCACAGCGGATCCTGTTTCATCCGCAGCCACGCGGCTTTCGAGAAATCCACGGCGTAGCCCCCGACCGTGAACCCCTGTGAGACGTAGAAGCGGTTGAAGTCGATCACAGCGATGCGCGCCTCGTGCAGGAGATCCAGCCGCCACAGCCAGAGAAGCGCCAGGATCGGCACAATGGCGGTGGCCGCGCAGGCGATCACGATCGGTCGGATCAACGACGCGAGCGGTTCCGCGGCGGAGCGACGCGAATACAGCACTGTCCAGACGAGCACCGCGAGCAGATAGAGACCCGCATTGGGTTTGAGTACCACGGCAGCGCCCGCGAAAAGGCCGATTCCCCAGGCATCGAGGACGGATCGCCGGTCGACGAATCGGACCGCACACCAGGCGCTGAGCGACACACACACCGCGATGAACGTCTCGCAGACGCTTCGCTCGAGAAAGCCCCCGTATCGAAACAGCCACGCGGGCATCGTCAGGACCGCGTAGAGCGCGGCGGCCGTCAGGCCTGCGATCGAACCAGCGAGCCGGCGCGCGATCGCCCACAGCAGCAACGTGGTGCCCGTGGCGGCAAGGATGTCGAGCCACGCGACGGTGGACGCGCTCCAGCCGAAGAGTTGAAAGCCGGCGAGGTAGATCCAGTAGATGCCGGGCGGCCGCTGCTCCCACACATCCCGATAGAGCAGCTGTCCTTTCGACATGCCGCGCACCGCGGACGCCCACAGGCTCTGGTCGATGCCGAGCGGCTCGGCGATCGAGGCCACGCGGACGACGAGTGCACCGACGGCCAGGAGTCCGAGAGCGATGATGAGCGAAGTGTGTACGCGGGCTGGCGTCGGACCTGACGCGTGACGGTCAGCCATGAATCGAGACATCAGTATGTCACGGGCATCGTCGAGATCGGGCTGTGCGGTTGCCGGCATACGGTAAAGGACGATAGGATCGAGCGATTCGCATGCCGGACAACAAGGCGACTGAGGCTGGAGTCTTCGTGCATCCGCAGGCTCTCTGCGAGAGCCGGAGCGTCGGGGCGAACACGCGCGTCTGGGCATTCGCCCACGTGCTGCCGGGCGCGACCATCGGCGAGGACTGCAACATCTGCGATCACGTGTTCATCGAGAACGATGTCGTGATCGGCGATCGCGTCACGATCAAATGCGGCGTGCAGCTCTGGGACGGTCTCCGGATAGGCGACGACGTGTTCATCGGGCCGAACGCGACGTTCGCGAACGACAAGTACCCGCGCAGCAAGCACCATCTGGCGACCGTGCTTCAGACGCATATCGGGAAGGGAGCGTCGATCGGCGGGGGCGCTGCCATCCTGCCGGGCCTCCGTATCGGCGCCAAGGCGATGGTCGGCGCCGGTTCGGTCGTCACGCACGATGTGCCGCCACGTGCCGTGGTCTCAGGCAACCCGGCGCAGATCGTCGGTTACGTGGACGCGCGGCGGCGACCCGAACGCGAATCGACGGCGGTCCGCCGCGACGCCGAAAGTGCCATCGTGCCGACCTCTGTACCCGGCGTCACGCTTCACCGCATGACGTTGGTCACGGATCTGCGCGGCAGCCTCGCAGCGGGTGAGTTTCCGGCTCAGATTCCCTTTACGCCGAGACGCTACTTCATCGTCTTCGACGTCCCGGGAAAGGACGTGCGCGGCGAGCATGCGCACCGCCAGTGCCATCAGTTTCTCGTGTGCCTGCGCGGCTCGTTGTCAGTCGTCGTCGACAACGGCAGCGCCAGCGAGGAGATCGTGCTCGACGGTCCACACACAGGGCTGTATCTGCCTGCGATGACGTGGGCCGTGCAGTACAAGTACTCACCCTCCGCGTTGCTCCTCGTCTTCGCGTCGGATCACTACGATCCTGCCGACTACATCCGCGACTACGATGAGTTCCTGACGGAAATGTCAAAACGCAAAGGGTGAACGCGCTAGCGCACCGGTGACACGTTATCGCGCGATTCCCGGGCGCGGCTCGGATCGAAGCTGCGCACGCTCTTCACGATGAAGTTCGGGCGGTTGCGGGCATTCTGCAGCGACAGCCACAAATACTGGCCGATGATCCCCAGCCCCAACGCCGTCAGACCGCCGAAAAACGTCAGCACGAGCATCAGCGGTGTGTAACCCAGGACGGGCACACGCCCCAGCGACCAGAACACGAAGACAGTCACGCCCGCGACGACCGCGAACGTCGTACCCACCGCCCCGAGGATCAGCAGCGCTCTGATCGGAAGGTCCGTGAAGCTGAAAATGCTGTCGAGCGCGTAGCGCAGCTTGCGTCCGAACGTCCACGCGCTCCGGCCTTCGAGGCGCGCGCGGCGTTCGTACGGGACGAACGCACGGCGGAACCCGAGCCAGAAGATCAGTGCGATCAGGTTGGTGTTCGCTTCCCTCAATTCAACCAGTTGATCCCGCACCGCTCTCGTGCAGGCGAAGACGTCAATGCCCCCCTTCGGCATGTCCCGGACGACGAACCGCCGGTACAGGCTCCAGAAGCACTCCGACAGCATTTGTGACCAATACGGATCCGCTCGGCCGACGCGGTGGCCCATCACGACGTCGGCGTTGCCAGAGGTCAGCACGCGGTGGAACTCGAGCACGAGGTCGGGCGGCTCCTGCAGATCGGCCGAGATCGCGGCCATGTACTCGCCCCGCGCGGCATGAAGGCCGGCCGTGATTGCGGCAAACGAACCGAAATTCCGACTGAGCTCGATGAGTTGGGTCTTGATCGGCCAGGCGGGCAGCCGCTCCTGAAGAATCCGGAGCGACTGGTCAGGACTCCCATCGACGACGAACACGACCTCGAGGTCATCAGGAAGCCGCTCGGCGAACTGATCCAGCTCGCGGAACAGGCGAGGCAGGTTTTCCTCGTTGTTGTAGACGGGGATGACGAGCGAGAGCATGTGGTGTCGATTGCCGCGCGGCCGGCGATGCCAGTCGCAGCCGGCCGGCCGGGCGGTGTCGATATGATACGATTTTCCCCGGTTTGCCCATGGCTTTTCGGGAGATAGCCGGCCATCGTCATCTATTCGAGCTGTTGACGGCCGCAGCGGGGCGCGGGACCCTGCCGCCGAGCCTGATCTTCGCGGGGCCCGAAGGTGTAGGGAAGAAGATGGCTGCCGTGGCGCTGGCGCAGCTGGTGAACTGCCAGGCCCTTCCGAAAACACGCGCTGCGGATGCCGACGCACAACCCGACATCTTCGGACTCGTCGAGACACCTCCACCCTCGCGTGCCGCCGCACCGGCGTCCGCCAACGCCGCCGCGCGGTTCGAGATCGACGCGTGCGGTGTGTGTGCGTCGTGCCGGCGGATAGCGCGAGGTGTGCACGCCGACGTGCTGACGATTGCGCCTGGTGACACCGGGGCCATCAAGGTCGATCAGGTCCGCGATGCGATCGAGCGGGCGGGCTACCGGCCCTTCGAAGGACGCCGGCGCGTCGTCATCATCGACGACGCGGACCGGATTCTCGTCGAGGCGCAGAACGCACTGCTCAAGACGCTCGAAGAACCGCCGTCGGCCTCGACCTTCGTGCTGGTCACGTCGCGGCCTGACCTGCTGCTGCCCACCGTTCAGTCGCGCTGTCAGAAGCTGCGATTCGGGCGATTGGAGCCTGGGGAAATCGCGGACGTCCTGATCCAGCAGCATGAGTACGCTGCCCCCGATGCGCACGCCGCCGCGTCGGTCGCAGACGGCAGCATCGGCGTTGCGCTTCAGGGCGCGTCGGACGAGTTCGCCGAGGCGCGTGACGCTGCCGCAGGAATGCTGCGAGGTGTCGCCACGGCATCCGATCCCCGGCGACGGCTCGACAGCGCGAGGACGCTTCTCGGAACCTCGTCGGATCGTGAAGAGCTGTCGCGGCGTTTACGGGCGTTGTCGTCGTTGCTTCGTGACCTTGGCGTCCTGCTTTCTCGCGCGGACGATCGCTGGCTGGCCAATGCCGATCTCCGGCCGCTCTTGAGTGGTCTGGCGAAGGCGTTCGACAGCGACCGCGCCGTTCGCGCGTTTTCGGCGGTCGACCGTGCGCTGGCTGCGCTCGATCGAAACGCGAGCCCGAAGATCGTCGCAGACTGGCTCGCCTTTCAGATCTGACGCGGCGTCGACGCGCCCGGTGCGGCCGTCATAGAGATCCGTCATGAGCTCCGGGCCAGACCGCCCGTTTGTCAGCGTCAAATTCGCGCCGGTCGGTCGAACGTACACGTTCCTCCTTCCCGACCTCGCATTCGACACACACCCGCCTCCCAGCGGCGCCGAGCCCGAGCCCGCACCCGCACCTCGGGCGGCTCCTCAGCCCTTCGCATCCGGTGACGCGGTTGTCGTGACCACGCCCGAGGGGCCAGCCGTTGGCACCGTGACGCGCGCGGTTGCCGCGTTGGCGTCACGCAAGAAGCCCGAGGACGAGTCGTCACAGACCGTGATCCGCCGGGCAACGCGAGAGGACGTTCTGCTCCGGCTGAAGCACGAGCAGCGCGAACGCGAGGCGCATCGGATCTGCCTGATGAAGATCCGCGAGCGCGGGCTGCCGATGAAGCTCACCCGTGTGGAGCAGCTCTTCGACGGCTCGCGGATGATCTTCTATTACACCGCCGAAGGACGCGTGGACTTTCGCGAGCTCGTCCGCGACCTCGCGGCGCACTTCCGGATCCGCATCGAGATGCGGCAGATCGGCGTCCGCGACGAGGCGAGGATGCTCGGCGGCTACGGCTCTTGCGGCCGCCCACTCTGCTGTACGACCTGGCTGCAGACCTTCGAGCCCATCTCGATCAAGATGGCCAAACAGCAGAACCTGAGTCTGAACCCATCGAAGCTGTCCGGGATGTGCGGCCGGTTGAAGTGCTGTCTGCGGTACGAGCTCCCGAACGGCAAGGGGGTGGTCCACGGCGGATGCGCCGACGAGGGCGGGTGCGGGAGCTGCAGCAATCCAACCGGCCCGGGAGGGCACGGCTGCGGTTCCTGTGGCAGCGGCGGCTGCGGACATTGACGATGACCGTTCGTCCGCGCGTCGGGATCACGGCCGGGGATCCCGCTGGCATCGGTCCTGAAATCGCGCGAAAAGCCGCTGATGATCCCGAAGTTCACGCGGTCTGCGAGCCGATCATCTATGGTGTGGTCGCCGACGAGCAGCTGCGTACTTTCGAGCGCGGACGTGTCAGCGCGGCGGCGGGGAAGGCGGCTTACGACGCGATCGTACATGCCGTCGAGGATGCCGTCGCCGGGCGCATCGCGGCCATCGCAACGGCGCCGATCAACAAGGAAGCGTTCGCTGCCGCGGGGTTGCCCTGGCCCGGACACACGGAGCTCCTCGCGCACCTGACCGGCGCGCCTCGCGTGGCGATGCTCTTCTACGCCGAAGCGCTGCGTGTGGTGCTGGCGACGGTGCACGTCGCGCTCGCGGAAGTCCCCCGCGTTCTGACGCAAGCCCGCCTCGAGGAGACGATCGACCTCACGGCGCGCGAGCTCCCGCGATTCGGCGTGCCGTCACCCAGGCTCGCCCTGGCCGGCCTCAATCCTCACGCCGGCGAGCACGGATTGTTCGGCGAGGAAGAAGCGCGGATCCTCCGCCCCGCCGTCGCGGCGTGTCGGGAGAAAGGCATCGACGTGTCCGGTCCATTTCCAGCCGACACGCTCTTCAACCGCGCCATGCGAGGCGAATTCGATGCGGTGATCGCCTGCTATCACGATCAGGGGCTCATTCCGATCAAACTGGTGGCGTTCGGAAGGGCCGTGAACGTCACGCTCGGGTTGCCCATCATCCGGACCTCCGTCGATCACGGGACGGCCTTCGACATCGCCGGCCGAGGCGTCGCGGATCCGTCCAGCCTGATCGAAGCCGTGCGGCTAGCCGCGCGGCTGGCGACAGCAGACATGACTCAGGTGCGCAATTCCTAGTGTCGGAGGCACGACATTAGATTGCCGCGATAACGCGATATCGTTGGTAGTGCGCCCACGGCCGCGAGCAGCGGTCTGCGGGCAGCGAAGGGCGAAGAACCCCAGCGGACAGCGAGCCCAATCACCGAAATGAAGACCGAGCGCGAACAGGCGCAAAAGAGCGTCGCGGAAAACCGCAAGGCGTTTCACGACTACCACATCATCGAGACGTTCGAGGCGGGGATAGCACTGCTGGGCACGGAGGTCAAGTCCATTCGCGACGGGGGCGTGAACCTTCGCGACAGCTTCGGCCGCGTCGAAGGGGGTGAGGTCTGGATCTACAACGTCCACATCAGTCCCTACAGTCACCGCGGCTACGCCGATCACGAGCCCACGCGACGCCGCAAGCTGCTCCTTCACCGCCAGGAGATCAGAAAGCTGATTGGGAAGACCGTGGAGCGGGGCATGACCCTGGTGCCCACGCGCGTCTACTTCAAGGACGGCCGGGTCAAGGTGGCCATCAGCCTCGCGAAGGGCAAGAAAGCCCACGACAAACGGGAGACCATCAAGCGGCGCGAAACGGATCGCGAGACCCGCGCGGCCGTCAAGGAACGCAGGAGCCGCTGACGCGGATGGTAAATGGCAAATGGTAAATGGTAGGGCAAATGGTAGAGGGCGGACTGCGGACCGCGACGACCGCCAGCGTCTTCTGCACTAGAATGTCGGTCTCGGAGGCATACAACATCATATGAAGGGTAATCGCGCGGTCGTCACGGCCGTCGTCGTCATTCTCGTCGTGATCGTCGGCTGGTGGCTGTTCCGCCGTGCCGGAAGCGGCGGTGCCGTCAATCTGCTCACCACGTTCGCCAGCGCAGAAAAGCGACCCGATCCGGCGGGGTTCGCCGTCGTGGATGCGACCCTCAACGGCGACACGAAGAAGGCCATTGCGCCGCCGGTCTCCGCCGGCACGCGCATCATCTGGAAGAAGATGCGGATTCCCGACGATGGGTGGCTGTCGGTGTCGGTCGGATTGAAGCCGGAGGCCTGGACGCAGGAAGGTGACGGCGTCAAGTTCATGGTCCTCATCTCCGATGGGAAGGCCTCCGACGAGCTCTTCTCCCAGTACGTGAACCCCTTCGGCAATACCGCCGACCGGCGATGGATTCCGGTGATGGTGGATCTCTCCGCCTACGGCGGCGAAGAAGTGGATCTGATCTTCAACACCTACGCGAGCCCTCCGGGCAAAGGCTCCGACCAGCGCAACGACCTCGCGCTCTGGGGTTCACCCGAGATCGTCATTCGATGAAAACCCGACCGCGCGTGCCGGTGCCGCTGCTGGATCTGCAGGCACAGTACTGGCCGCTCCGTGACGAACTGCTGGCGGCCATCACCCGCGTTTGCGACAGCCAGCGGTTTATCATGGGACCTGAGGTAGAGGCGCTCGAGCGCGAGCTGGCCGCTGCACTCGGGGTCGAGCACGCCATCGCGACGTCGTCGGGCACCGATGCGTTGCTCGTTGCCTTGATGGCGTTGGGGATCGGACCGGGTGACGAGGTCGTTACAAGCACGTATTCGTTTTTCGCGACGGCCGGCTGTATCAGCCGACTGGGTGCAATTCCCCGCCTCGTGGACATCGATCCATCCACATGCAACATCGATCCGGTGGCGGTCCGCGCCGCGCTGACGTCCCGCACCCGCGCCATCATCCCCGTCCACTTGTTCGGCCTCTGCGCGGAGATGGATCCAATCCTCGCCGCCGCCGAGGCGGCCGGCATTCCGGTCATCGAGGATGCCTGCCAGGCCATCGGCGCGACTTACAACGGACGACAGGCTGGGGTGATGGGTACCGTTGGGTGCTTCTCATTTTTTCCGAGTAAGAATCTCGGCGCGTTCGGCGACGGCGGGCTGGTGACCACCAATGATCCGGCGCTCGCGCAGGAAATCCGGCTGCTGAGGAATCACGGCGCCGAACCCAAGTACATTCATCGTCGGATCGGCGGAAACTTCAGGCTTGACGCGCTGCAGGCGGCAGTCCTTCGGGTGAAGCTTCCGCACTTGGCGCAATGGACCGAGATGCGCCGCACGAACGCCGGACGGTATCGCGCCCTTTTCACAGATGCCGGCCTGACTGAGCGCGTGGTGCTGCCAATCGAGCCACCGGGCTTCCGGCACATCTACAACCAGTATGTCGTGCGCGTGCCGGGTCGCGATCGCGTCCGCGAACACCTGGCCGACGAAGGCATCGGCACCGAGATCTACTATCCGGTGCCTTTTCACCTGCAGGACTGCTTTTCGAGCCTGGGCTACGCGCCTGGCGACTTTCCAGCGGCGGAGGATGCGGGCGACACGAGTCTAGCCCTGCCGATTTACGGCGAGCTAACCTCCGAGCAGCAGTCGGCTGTCGTCTGGACGCTTGCGGACATCTTGCGCTCGTGATGCGGGTTCTCGTCACGGGCGCGCCAGGGTTGCTCGGCGCCGCGATTGTGCGTGAGCTGTCGCCAATCGCCGACGTGCATCCTTTCGATCGCGCCGGTCTGGATCTGACCGATCACGAGCGCGTCGCCTCGACCGTGGCTGCGGTTGCGCCGGACGTCGTGATCAACTGCGCCGCCTACAACGACGTCGATCTCGCCGAAGACCAGGCCCAACTGGCGCTGAGCGTGAACGCGTTCGGAGTGCTTACGCTTGCCCGCGCCAGCGACCGTGCCGGCGCCCGGCTCGTACACTACAGCAGCGACTTCGTCTTCGACGGCAAGAGCTCCCGGCCGTATGTGGAAGAGGATCGGCCTGCCCCACAGAGCGTGTACGGGGCGTCGAAGCTGCTCGGGGACTGGTTCGCGCTCGAGCTCCCCCGCGCGTACGTCCTGCGGGTCGAGAGCCTCTTTGGAGAGCCAGGGCCTTCAGTTCGAAGGCGCGGCAGCCTCGGCACGATCGTCGCCAGGATCAAAGCTGGCGACGAGGTGCCCGTCTTCGTTGACCGCACCATCTCTCCGAGCTACGCGGTCGACGTCGCGGCGGCAACACGCGCAATCCTCACCACGCAGCCGCCGTTCGGGTTGTATCACTGCGGGAACAGGGAGGCCGCCTCGTGGGAGACGGTGGCCAGGACTGCCGCCGATCTGCTTGGTTTGCCGATTCGTGTCAAGCCGCTGACGCTCGAGACCGCCGCGCTGCGGGCGCGGCGCCCGCGTTACTGCGCGCTGTCGAGCGAAAAGCTCGCGGCCGCGGGCGTCCGGATGCCGGAGTGGAAGGATGCGCTCAGGCGGTACTTGGCCACCCTGCCGTCCGGGTAACCAACAACTTGAAACCGTGGCTGGTTGAATCTCACCTGGCGCCCGGCGAATTATTCACCAGCGACGCGACCAGCCTCCCGACGGCCAGGCAGGAGGTCAGTCCCGGCGAGTCCATGCCGGCTGCGTGAATGAGCGCGGGCTGTTGACGATCGGCGCGGATCAGGAAATCGGCGAAGGACTCCGACGGCGGGTGCAGCTTCGCTCGAATCCCGCTTCCGCCGTAGGTGATGTCGTCGAGCGAGACCATCGGGGCCAGCTTCTGCGTGGGCCCGACAAACGACTCGAGTGGCAGGCGGTCTTCCTCGTAATCGTCCTTGCGAGCCTGGAACCGGGCCGTCGGGCCGAGCAGCACACTCCCGCCAACCGTCTTCGTGAGGTGCACGCCAAGGCCGTGGCCCGACGCGTGCGGCAGCGGGTACACGAGGCCATTCACCCACTCCCGGCGCGAGGGCTTGAGCTCCGCATACTCGCCACGGCAGGGGTAAATCGTGAAGCGCTCGCCACCGAGCGCCGCCGACACTTCGTCGGCGTAGAGGCCCGCGGCGTTGACAACCGTTCGCGCTGCGATCGTTTCCCGTTCGAGGCGCACGTCGATGCCGCCGTCCGGCCGTGGCGTACCGTCGATGACGCGGGACGCCGGCAGAAACGTCGCGCCAGCGGCTTGCGCGACTCGGAGCAGCGCCCGCACGAGCGCGGAGGCGTCCACGCGGCCAGTCGCCGGCGACCACAGCGCTGCGCGCGCGACCACGTGGGGTTCGCGCGCCCTGATGAACCCGTCGTCGACGATCTCCAGCCCCTCGACCCCGTTGTCACGGCCGCGCTGCTGAAGCTTCTCGATGTCCCCGACCTCACCGTCGTCGGTTGCGACGACGAACTTACCGCAGCGGTCATGGGGTACGCCGTATCTGGCGGCGAACTCATACAGGAGGCGCGCACCCTCGACGCACAGCTTCGCCTTCAGGCTGTGGCGCGGGTAATAGAGTCCTGCATGGATGACCCCACTGTTGTGCGTGCTCGTGTCCAGGCCCGGTCGCGTGTGCCGCTCGGCGACGCAGACGGATTGGCCGTCAGCCGCGAGTTGGGCTGCGGTCGCTAGGCCGGTGACGCCGGCACCGATGACGAGCACGTCGAGCTCGGGCATCCGATGAGGGAATTAGGATAGCAGCGGTGCGCGGGCGGCCGAAGAGAACGACGAACGGCTCGAAATGTTCGAAGTCCGCGGGACGTTCGAAGCGCTCGAGCCGTCGTTTGCGTGATGCGTGACCGGGGTTCGCGCTACGGCGAGACCACGAACATCGCGGTCGTTGCCCAACGCTCGTATGGCGCGATCGATCCCGGCGCGCGGATCCAGACCTGAATCGCCAGCGTGCCGGGGGACACGCCCCACGAAAAGTTGTTCCGGTTCACGGTGTACGGTTGCAGCAGCACCCAGGACGAGCCGTTGTAGCCCCAAAAGGCATATTCCCAATTGCCGCTGCCGCCTGTTGCCTGAGCCATGAAGGTGACCGAGTCTCCAGATCGCAACCCGCTCAGCGAACGACTCACATTCAACGTCAGATTCGTCGAGTTCGTGATGCTGAAGAGCTGTGTGCTCCTCCAGTCCTCGTATGGAAGGGCGGCCCCGATGTCTCTGACCCACACCTGAACCCGGTATAAGCCTGAGTCACCGGCGCCAGGGGTCCATGTCATCTGATTGCTCACACCCCAATCGCGCATCGGCGACCAGCTGTTGTAGGCGGCGTTATACCCCCAGAACTTGTATTCGATCGTGCCGCCGCCGGATGTCGCTGACGCCGTGAACGTGATTGGTGTGCCTGGTGTGGCCGGGAAGGGCACGTTCGCCGAGAGGCCGGTAATCACGGCGGCGGCGCTCACGGTGAACATTGCACTGGTCGCGTAGTCTTCATAGGCCACAGACTTGCCGACAGTTCGCACCCACACCTGGACGGCGTTCAAGCCTTCGAGCGGGTACCAGGTATACGTGTTCGATGGGCTGTAGTCCTGCGCGAGGATCCAGCCCGTTGAGGCGGAATAGCGCCAGAACTGGTACTGAACGGCGCCCTGGGCACTGACCGCGGTGGCGGTGAAGGTGACCGGCACGTGCAGCGGAATCGGGAACGCCCGGTTGGGGAAAAAAGACTTCAACCGCGCACCGACCAGGATGTCGAAGTAGCCAGTTGCGGCGAATGCCTCGTACTGCGCCGACGAGCCTGCGCTGCGTGCCCAGACTTGCACGGCGTCCGTGCCTGCCGGCGCCGTCCACGTAAACGAGTTGTTCGAGCTGTACGGCTGCGCGATCTGCCAGCCCTCCGTCGCGCTGTATCGCCAGAACTGATACTGCACGTTGGTCCCGCCGGTGGTCGTTGCCGTCCAGGTGATCGCCGTTCCCTCCGCCGCTGGGAACGACTTGTTCGCCGATAAGCTCGTGATCTGGAGGGGTGCAACCGAAGGTGGCGGCGGTGGCGGCGGCGGCGATCCGCCGCCGCTGGCCGTGACGATGAACTGGCCGTAGATCGCGGTGAAGACATTCGACGTGACGAGCATCCACTTCTTGTCGATCGAGCTCGCCGCGATGCGAGGATAGAAATTACCCTTGCCGCCGATGCTGGTTGCGCCGAAAGCCGGTCCAGGAACACCGGCGGCGGAAATCTCCATCCCACCGTCCTCGTACGAGAACTGATCGTGGGAGACCATGAACGAGGTGTCGCTCAGCGCGTTGTAGGCGAGGCTCAGCGCATCGTTCGCCATGAACCGCACCGAGAGCGGAATGATCGGTCCCTCCGGCACGCCGGCAGAGTTCACGAAGCGTGCGGTCGATCCGCCCGGGCTCTGGAACCACGCAACCAGGTAGCGGTTGCCCGAGCTGATGAAGGTTGTGTCGGTGATGTACGTGCCTACCGTGCGTATCAGTTCGTACTGAGGACCCACATCTCCGCTCGACGCCGCGACTGTCCGCGCGGCGATGAATGCCGAGGTATCAGCGCCGCGAAAAGCCACGAGGAACTGATCGGTCGACGGGTTGTAGGCAATCGAAGGGTCGTCTTCGTAGGCGCCCGAGGCCGTGATCTTGATCGGGCTCGCCCCGATGGGCTGACCGGACAGATCGAGCAACCGTCCGTCGATGTCGTTTCCCGGGCTTCCGGGCGCAGCGATGGCGCGCCACGCGACGAGGAAGCGCTGAGACGCCGATGAGTACGAGATCGCGGGTCCTGCTTCCCACCATGTCGTGTCGAAGCCTGACACGATCCGGTCCGGGCCCAGGCATGAGCTGAGGCTCACCGTCCGCGCATGAACCGCGTTGCCTCCGCCGGGTGAGTCCGCTTCGTGCCAGGTGACGATGAAGCCGCCAAGGCCACCATTGGCGTCGGGACTGTAGGCGACGCGTGGAAAGTGTCCAAACGCCGCTCCACCCAGGACGAAGAACGCGCCCGAGGCGCAGTTCGGCATCAAGGCGCCATCCGCCGAGACAAATCGTCCGGTCACCGCGCCGTAGGCGGATACGACCAGGTAGACGTGGTTTTTCGAGTCGTAGGCTGTGGCCGATCCGCGCGCCGCAGCCGCATACACCAAGAAACTGCCGCCAAGGGCGGAGGCTTGAGCCCGTGCCGGCGTTTCCATCGCGGTGCAAGCCAGGGCAGTGGCGCAGACATAGAACAGGTATCGCTTCATCAGGAACTCCGTGGGGGCGCTGCTTCGGCGATGAAGATCCCCCACAGTCGGGTATCGGTCTATCAACGGGGCCGGATTAGGGTAGACGGAAACGAAGCCGTGCGCAAGAAATACTGGACGCCCGAACGGTCACGAAATTGTTATCGCGGGCGCGCTCTGAGCAGAGCTCCGGCACCGTATAACTGCACCCACGGGTCAGAGCTTCGCAGCATGCTCCGAATTACAGGAAGGTTATTGGCGGCGCGATCTTCGACTGCCCGCGCGGCTTCGCCACGCACCGTGGGGTTCTCGCCGTTGATCAATTCCGTCAGCGTGCCGGTTCCCTCATCCGTATTGCCGAGCAAGGCGGCGGCATGCGCACGTGTGAGCGGATTCGGGTCACTGAGTGCGGATTGGAGCGCGGCGATTGACGCCTCGGTCGGGTTGTCGCGGAACGCGTCGGCCGCCACGACTCGGACGTCACCCACCTCGCTGCGCAGCGCCGTGTTCACTGCGGTCAGCGCTTCTTGATCGCCGGCCCGCGCGAGTTCCACCGAGACCTTGAGTCGCACGAACGGATCGGGATCCTGACGTGCCGATCGGAGGGCTTGGATGGCGTCGGTCCCGCCGATGTCGCCGAGTGCCTCAGCCGCGGCGCCGCGGACTTCGGGCGCCCGATTCGACAGCAGCTTGATCAGGACCGGCACCGAGGCCGAGCCGCCTGCAGCCAGCGCGTTGACCGTGACGAGCCTCACCGGCAACGCCTCGGACTCCACCATTTGCGCGAGCTGTTGCTGCGCGGTCTTGTCCCCACCCTCGGCGCGAGCGGTGATCGACATGTCGCTCTGGTCGGATACCGCCGGCACCTGTGTCACGCCGCTCCGTAGCAATCGCGCCACTGCGGCCGCGCGGACTCCGGCGTCGCTCGAGCGAGACAGCGTCAGAAGAAGCCGTTGGGCGGCCGGGTGCAGGAGAAACCTGTCTTCGTGACCCGAACGCTTCAGCCACTGCTCGTACGCTGTCAGCGCCTGGTCCACTCTTTCTCTCGAAGCCTCGACACGAACCTGCAGTGCGACCGCATCATGCGTCAATGGGCCGTCGCCGGCTGCGATCTGTGATGACAGTTGGATCGCCTCGTCGAGGCGTCCGTCGGCAAATGCGGTCCAGGCGCGGGCGAGCTGAGCAACAGCCGGATCTTGTTGCGCCGGTGGTTGAGCAAGGGTCGAGGTCGGAAGAGCGAGGAGCAATACCACGAGCGGCGAGAAACGCTTCATGAACCCACGATACTGCACGCGGCGAGCCGGTCGCGAGCGCAAAACGCTGGATGCTATTTCGGCCGCATGTCAGGATGGACATCGATCCTGCCCAGCAGCACGCGCGACGCGTCGCCGCTCGCGGACGTGATCGTCATGGGCAGGAACCGCGGATCGTCCAGGCGGGGATCGACGATGAACCGATAGATCCGCCACGACGTTTCCGTGACCGTGATCCGTTCGGCGCGCTCGCCCCGGAGTCTGACGTCCAGCACCACCGGCGGTCCGGCGGTCTCGAGGCGATACGGCAGTTCCGCAACGCGAGCGTCTCGCGCGACAAACAGCGTCACGTTCCCTTCCATCCGCCGGTAGCGATTGCCCTCATCGTCAAACCGCCAGCCGGAAAGCCCCCATCCACGGTGTTCAAGATTGGTTTCCGCGATCGCGCTGGTCATGCGCGACGGGATCGTCATCGCGATCGCAATCGCGGCGGCGATCACCAGTCGCCGTGGGACTGGTGACGGTCCGTCTGCTTCGGGCGCGGCCGCCGCGGTTGCACCGACCACGACCCAGAACGGCAGCGCCACTTCCGAAATGAGCAGCGGGTGACCCGCCAGGCAGGTCACAAGGAAGACGCCGAGTCCGACCGCGGCACCGAAGAGCGCCGGCGACATTTCCGTCGAGCGCAGACGCGCGATCGCGGGCCTCGCGATGGAGAAGAGCATCGAGACGAAGGCGATCAGTCCGACCAGGCCGAGCTCCCCCCCGATCTGCAGGAAGTTGTTGTGCGCATTCTCCTGGAAGTACATCGGGCGTCCCTGAGGACGATGGATGAACTGGCCGGAGCGGGAATAGAACTGGCCGATGCCGATACCGAAAAACGGTTTCACCTCGATCATTCTTCCAGCGGCGCGAGCGAGCTCGACGCGCATGTTCAAGGCGTCTGATGTGTTTCTGCCGGCCAGTGGATTTGGCAGGACCACGACGGCAAGAGCTCCCACCGCGCATGCGAGCAGGGCGAATCGGAGCGCGCGGACACGTCCGAGCCGCACCAGCGTCGCGACGAGAACGAAAAAAAACGCGGCCAGGATCGCGGTCCGAGAGCCGGTCGTCAGCAGCGCCGCGGCGCAGAGAGCGGCCGCGCCAAGCCAGCCTGCACGCGTTCGCCCCGACGTCGTGGCCGCCAAACCCGCTGCGACCCCGACGGCCATCGCGAAGAACGAACCGGCGGCGTTCACATCCGCGAATGGCACGCTGATGCGGACCGAGCGGAGCAGGGCCGCAAGCGCTGCGACCGGCGCTTCGGATCGCAACACGGCTCCTGCCATTCTCGACAAGTTCAAGGCCGCTGCACCGCAGGCCCCTACCAGAAACATGTGCAGCACGCGCTCCGGCGTGCCGGGCACCCGGCGCAGCGCCGCCACGATCATGACGATCGCTGTGCCTTCCAGCAGCTGAAGGGCCGGCCGGACGGGATTGCCGACCTCGGTTGGGCCGTTCAGGTAACCCCGCATCAACTCGCCGAGCGAAGTCCAGAAGAGAGAAGGGGAGAGCTGAGTCCGAATAACGGCCAGCTGGACCAACGCGGACGCGAGGACCGCGGCGACAAAGATTGCGCCCCATCGGGCTGCGGCGCCCGATGGCCATTGCTCCAGCCCCACCATCCGGCGGAGCAGGAATCCCGCAATGGTCGCGAGAATGAGGGCTTCCCCCCACTCGCCACCCTGGCCGACGAGAGCTGTGAATGCGGGGCCCGCGACGGGAACGAGTGCAGCGCTGACGAGAACGCCAGCGACGGGATTGACCGTCGTCAAGACTACGAGTCCGACGAGCACCACGGCCGCGGGCACGCTCGACGTGACACCCGAGTAAAGCAGGGCCGCGCACGCGAGACCCGCCACAAGGCTGCCGATTCGCGCCGGCACGTCAGCGAGAAACCGCACGCCGTTCTGCGAGACTAGAGGCGTGAGTCCCATGACTGGCCGAGGGGGCCGAGTGTACCACGCGGGTTCAGCCTCCCTCCTTGCCTTGACCCTGACCGTCTACGGCCACTAAACTCCAAAGTCTCGGATTGGGAGGAAAAAGACAGAGTGTCGAAGCGCGCCGTCATCACGGGTATCACGGGGCAGGACGGATCCTACCTGGCGGAACTGCTGCTCGAAAAAGGATACGAGGTCGTCGGGGTCATCCGCCGCGCGAGCACTCCGAACCTGTGGCGAATCGAGCACCTGCTCGATCGGCTCGAGCTCAAGCCCGCGGATCTGCTCGATCAGCTCTCGATTATTCGTCTGGTTGAGGCGGTCAAGCCCGACGAGTTGTACAACCTCGCCGCCATGTCCTTCGTGCCCGCCTCGTGGGATCAGCCGATGCTGACCGGCGAGTTCAACGCGCAGGGCGTAACGCGCGTCCTCGAAGCCATCCGCCAGGTCGATTCGCGGATCCGGCTGTATCAGGCCTCGTCGAGCGAGATGTTCGGCAAGGTTCGCGAGGTGCCGCAAACGGAGTTGACGCCGTTCTACCCGCGCAGTCCGTACGGGGTGTCGAAGGTCTTCGGTCACTACATCACGGTCAACTATCGTGAGAGCTACGGGCTCTTCGCGTGCTCCGGGATTCTGTTCAATCACGAGTCGCCGCGCCGGGGTCTCGAGTTCGTCACCCGGAAGGTGACCGATGGCGTCGCGCGTATCAAGTTGGGCCTCACCGATTCGCTGAAGCTCGGCAACCTCGATGCGCACCGCGATTGGGGCTACGCTGGTGACTACGTGCGCGCGATGTGGATGATGCTGCAACAGGACGCGCCCGACGACTACGTCATTGCCACGGGCGTGAGCCATTCGGTCAAGGAACTGGTCGAGATCGCCTTCCGCCACGCCGGTCTCGACTGGCAGAAGTACGTTCGACTCGACGCGAGCCTGCTGCGCCCCGCTGAAGTCGAGCACCTGATAGGAAACCCCCAGAAGGCCCGCGAGAAGCTGGGCTGGAAGCCGACGGTCGACTTCAATGGCCTGATCCACATGATGGTCGATGCTGACCTCGAACGCCTGAGTCAAACGCGCCGACCGCTGCAGCGGATCGCGGCGGACTGACCGACCTGCTCGACCCGTCTTCCGGCGCGTCGATGCCTTGACCATCTCTTGCTTAGAGGTCTAGAATCACAAACTTAGCGGCCGTAACGTGGCCATGCCCGATTGCCTCGCTGACACCGGGCCGTTGTCATAGGTTTTGCTGGACCGGCACGCCACCTCACTGCGCCCCTGCGTTCTTCGGTATGAGCATCCGTCACACGACGGCGGCAGGTCAGCCGTCCGGCCGAGTGGACTTCTGTTAGATCCAGCTTCATGACCGAGTTGATGCCCAAGCCCGAAGCGCCGCGCCGATCCGCCGTCGATGAAGATGAGATCGACATCGGCCACTATGTGCGCGTCCTGTTGCGCGGGTGGTGGCTGATCGCGATCGTTGCCATAGCTGGCGCCGCCGCCGGGCTTTTGGTGGCGACGCGCATCCCCCATCGCTACGAAGCATCGACGCTGCTTCGAATTACCCCTCCGCGGTACGGTCCCGCCGTGGTCGCCAACGCCCCCGCCGTCCTGGCGGTGATTCAGAACCGCGGCGTCGCGGCCGGGGTCGTCAAAGATCTCGGTCTCGACAAGCCGCCTCACAACCTGACGGCCCAGTCATTCGTCGATAGCGCGTTGAACGTGGAGACGCTGCCCTCCACAAATTACTTGCGACTGCGCGTCCGCCTGCTGGACCGTGGCCTCGCCACTGAAGCTGTCAGGACCCTGGCGGATCGAACCGTTGCGGAAAGCCGTGTGCTCGGACGGGAGGAGGCCATCGCCTACAACAAGCAGCTCGAGGAGCAGTTCAATTCGGCCGCGACCCGGCTTCGCACGGCCGAGCAGACGTTCTTCGGCTTCGGCAAGGAGGCCCAGATCGAAGCGCTCGAAAGTCAGCTCACCACCGTTTTGGAACAGCGCGCTACGCTGTCAGGAGTCGAAGCCGAACGCGCGCGGTTGAAGGAGGCCGAGGCGCAGCTGGCCAAGACACCGCGCACCCTCAGCGTCAAAGGTGCCGACCTGCCGGGCGACGGAGTGACGACGACTTCCAGCAAACCTGCGACCGCATCCGCAGGTGCGGTCCGCGAGGTACTGAACCCGGCGTACGACAAACTCGAAGAAGAGATCGCCGAGAGCCGGAACACGCTGGCGGCTCTGCAGCGCACGCGGGAGCAGCTCGCGGCCACCCCCCCATCCGTATCGACCAGCCAGCTCTATCAGAAGAAGCAGGAGCTCGCCCGGCTCAAGACGGAGTACGATCTGGCGGCCCGCTTCTACTCGGATCGCGCGACTGCCTACGAGAACGCCCGTGTTCAGGCCGAGAGCGCGGGAGATGAATTGCGAGTCATCCAGCTCGCATCGGCGCCGGACCGTCCGCTTTCTCGACGGCCGACGATGCTTGCGGGGCTGGGGTTTGCGGTGGGACTCGTGCTCGCGTCCGGAGCGGTCCTGCTGAGGGCGGGTTTCGCGGAGTGACATCGTCCATGAGCGAGTACTGGGTGGGGAAGCGGGTCTGCGTCACCGGGGGCGGCGGATTTCTCGGGTCGTATGTCGCCGAGAACCTGCGCGCGCACGGCTGCACGGAAATCTTCATTCCGCGCCGGCGTGACTATGACCTGACCGATCTGACGGCGGTGCGCCGGATGTATGCGGCCGCGAAGCCCGAGGTCGTGATTCACCTCGCCTCGGTCGTCGGTGGAATCGGGGCCAATCGTGAGCACCCGGCGCAGTTCCTCTACGAGAACCTCCTCATCGGCGCGCAGACGATGCACGAAGCGTGGCGCGCGGGGGTTGGCAAGTTCGTCGCGATCGGCACGGTGTGCGCCTATCCCAAGTTCACGCCGGTCCCGTTTCACGAAGAAGATCTCTGGAATGGCTACCCGGAGGAAACCAATGCCCCCTACGGTCTGGCCAAGAAGATGCTCCTCGTGCAGAGCGAGGCATACCGGCAGGAGTACGGATTCAATTCAATCTTTCTGCTGCCGGTGAACCTCTACGGCCCTCGCGACAACTTCGATGAACGGTCCTCGCACGTCATCCCGGCGCTCATCAAGAAATGCGTCGAGGCCCGTCTCAACGGCGATCCTCACATCGTCGTCTGGGGCGACGGCTCCCCGACCCGCGAGTTCCTGTACGTCGAGGACGCGGCTGACGGGATCAGGCTCGCGGCCGAGCGGTACGATCGCAGCGATCCCGTGAACCTCGGAAGCGCGTTCGAGATCTCGATCAGGGATCTCGTCGAGACGATCGTGCGGCTGACGGGTTACCGCGGCGAGATTGTGTGGGACACGAGCAAGCCGAACGGACAGCCACGTCGCAAGCTTGCCACCGATCGCGCGCGTGCCGCGTTCGGGTTCGAATCGCACACCCCGTTCGACGTGGGCCTGAAGAAGACGATCGACTGGTACGAGTCGCACCGCCAGGAGCTGACGCCAGCCGGAGGACGGGCGACGGCGGCCTCGCGATCGCTGACTCCGTAGTACGACCCGATGTGCGGCATATGCGGAAAGGTCGAGTTCACGAGCACCAGCGTCGATCCGGCGCTGATCGACCGGATGTGCTCGACGCTCATCCACCGCGGACCTGACGCGCAGGGGATCCACACCGCCGACCGGATCGGCCTCGGTCAACGGCGCCTCTCCATCATCGACCTCAGCGAACGATCCGTCGCGCCCCTTTCGAACGAAGACGGCTCCATCTGGGTCACCTTCAACGGCGAGATCTACAACTTCCGCGAGTTGCGCGCCGAGCTCGAGCAGCGCGGCCATCGCTTCAAAACAGGCACCGACACCGAGGTGATCGTCCATCTCTACGAGGACTACGGCGCTGGGTGCGTGGCGCGCCTGCGCGGGATGTTCGCGCTGGCGATCTGGGACGGCCCGCGGCGCCAGCTGTTCGCCGCCCGGGATCGGCTTGGAAAGAAGCCGTTCTATTGGACAAAAACCGCGACGTCGCTGCTCTTCGCGTCGGAGATCAAGGCATTGCTCGTCGATCCGGGGGTCAGCGCAGAGCCCGACTACGCTGCCATCGACGACTACCTCACGTACCAGTACGTTCCAAGCCCTCGTACTGCGTTCCGTAACGTCCAGAAGCTGCCGGCTGGGCATACCCTCACCTGCCGCGGCGACGGCACCGTCGATGTCGCGCGCTACTGGCGGCCGTCGCTGCCCGAGAAGACTCGCGCGTCCGCCGAAGACATCGAGCAGGAGCTGGCCGAGCGTCTCGACGACGCCGTGCGCGCGCGGTTGATATCGGATGTGCCGCTCGGAGCATTTCTGAGCGGCGGTGTGGACTCGAGCGCGGTCGTCGCGCTGATGGCCAGGCATAGTCCCAAACCGGTCCAGACCTTCTCGATCGGCTTCGACGATCAGGCATACAACGAGCTGCCCGTCGCGCGCAAAGTCGCCGAACGCTACGGAACCGATCATCACGAGCTGGTCGTTCACCCCGATGCCGTCGACCTGCTGCCCAGGCTGGTGTGGCACTACAACGAGCCGTTCGCGGATTCGTCGGCGCTCCCGACGTTCTACGTGGCGCGGTTCGCACGCGAGCACGTAACCGTAGCGCTCAGCGGAGATGGCGGCGACGAGAGCTTCGCGGGCTACGACAACTACGGCGTCGTCAACGCATGGGGGCGGGCGGATCGCATTCCCGCGGGGCCGCGCAAGGCGCTCGGGAGCGGCGTGGCCGGACTGCTCGATCGCCTGCCCTACGACAATCGCGTCGCGCGCATCAGTCGCGGGTGGTCGATGCTGGGCGGCTCGCTGCCCGACCGCTTCCGGTTGCAGTCCACGGTCTTCAAGCCGCAAGAGAAGGCGGCCGCGTACACGAGCGAGTTCCGCTCCCTGATCGAGTCGAGTGCGCCCCCGGCGTTCACGCCGGCTTCATTGCCGTGGAGCGAAGAGGTCGATCCGTTCGATTGGATGATGTGGCACGACCAGCACTTCTATCTGCCCGATTGCCTGATGGTGAAGACCGACGTCGCGTCGATGGCGAACAGCCTCGAGGTCCGGTGCCCACTCCTCGATCACCCGCTCGTCGAGTTCGCGGCGAGCATCCCGAGTGGGCTCAAACGCGACGAGCATGGCAGCAAGTTGATCTTCAAGCGCGCGCTCGCGCGTCTGCTGCCGCAGGAGGTGCTCGCGAAGCGGAAGACCGGCTTCGGCGTGCCGCTTCGGACCTGGTTCGCCGGGCCGTTGTCCGGTTTCCTGCGCGACACGCTGCTCGACGGGCGCACCGGGCGGCGGAACCTGTTCGACCCCGCGTTTCTTCGCAAGCTCGTGGAGGACCAGACCAGCGGTCGGCGTGACTGGTCGCAGCGGCTGTGGGCGCTCCTCTTCCTCGAGTTGTGGTTCCGGCAGTTCATTGACTAGCCCGACCTCCGACGGATCGACTGCGCGCGCCGGACAGTCGGGGCTGCTGACGCGACTGTATGCGGGCTCTGCCCGCAATCTGGTCGGGACCGTCTTCAACCAGGGGAGCACGTTCGCGCTGAACTTCGTGGCCGCGCACGCGCTCGGCCTCCTCCGGTTCGGCGAGTTCATGATCGTGCAGGCCACGCTGACGACCGCCGGCAACCTCGGCCAGTTTGCGACCGGGTACACCGCGACCAAGTACATCGCGGAGTTCCGGACGCGCGATCGTGCGCGCGCGTCCCGCATTCTTGGCTTGTGTGCGGCGGCCTCGGCCGTGACCGGCTGCTTCGCGGCGGTGGCGCTGTTTCTCGCGGCGCCATCGCTTGCCGCGCGCGCATTCAACGCCCCGTCGCTCTCGACGCCGCTGATGATCGCGGCGCCGGCCGTCATGTTCATCATCATGAACGGCTTTCGCACCGGAGCGCTGGGCGGGCTGGAGAGCTACGGTGCGCTCGCGCGTGTCGGCGTGATCAGCGGGATCGCGTACCTGGTGCTGGGTTCGGCGGGCGCGTTTCTCGCCGGGGTCAACGGCGCGCTGGCCGGCGTCGCCGCCAGCGCGATCGTGCAGTGGATCGTGCTCGGGCGCCTGCTGACGGAGGAAAGCGCCAGGCGCGGCCTGGCCACCGTATATGATCATCCGTGGCGTGAACGCGACCTGCTGATCAGGTTTGCGCTGCCAGCGTCGCTGAGCGGCTTCGTGACGCTTCCGGCGTTGTGGCTGGCGAGCACCATCCTCGTAAGCCAGCCGGGCGGGCTCGAGCAGATGGCGCTCTTTGGGGCTGCCAATACCTACCGCGTCGCGGTGCTCTTCCTGCCCAACACCGTCAACGTGGTCGGGATGTCGCTCCTGAACAACCAGCGGGGCGCGGGCGACGATGCGTATCGGCGCGTGTTCTGGTGGAACCTGGCGACCACGGCGGGCCTGGCGGTTGCGGCGGCGGCAGCCGTCACGATTACCGGGAAATGGCTGCTCGAGGCCTTCGGGCGCAGCTTCGAAAACGGCTACGGGACGCTCCTCGTGCTGATGGTCGCCGCGATCATCGAAGCGATCACGATGGCGTTCTATCAGGTCGTCCAGAGCCAGGCGAAGTTGTGGCTCTCCCTTTTCGTGGTCGCCATGCCAAGGGACTTCTTGATCGTCGTGGCCGCGTACCTGCTCACGCCGTCGCTGGGCGCCCTCGGGCTCGCGGCCGCTTACGCGATCGGCTGGACCGTTGCGCTGTGCACGACATCGGCGCTGGCCCTGCGGCTGGGCATTCATGCCGGTGGAGCGGCTGATGGTCCGGCGCTCATCGTCGAGCCAATCGACGCAGGTCGGGTGTGATGGCAGCTTCGACAAGTGCTCAGGAGACCTCACGCGTGAGCGGTGCGGCGGTCCCGCAGCCGGCGGTGATGCCCGTCGATCGCGAGGCGTGGGCGCAGCAGCTGAACCTCTCGAATTTCATCAACTCGTACTATCAGTTTCGCGATCTGCAAAGTCTTCCGAACTGCCGCACCGTGCTCATCGTCGGTCCGGGTCAGGGGCTCGACACGCAGGTGCTGCGATGGCGCGGATACGACGTTACGACCTTCGACATCGACGACACGTTCAAGCCCGATCACATCGGCAGCGTGCACGACATGGCGATGTTCGCCGACGGCCGGTTCGACGCGGTGATCGCGTCGCACGTGCTCGAGCACCTGGCTGAGCCGTACCTCGATCGCGCGCTTGCCGAGATCGCGCGGGTGGGCGTCTACGCGCTGATCTATCTGCCGGTTGCGGGCCGCCACGTGCAAGCCCGGTTTTCGCCGGGATTCCGCGGGATCGACCTGTCGTTCATCCTGGACCTCTTCAACTACTTCCATCGTCCGAGCGGTGTCGTCGCGCGCTACTGCGAGCGGCAGCATTTCTGGGAAGTCGGGATGCGAGGGTTCCGCGTTCGTGATGTCGCCGCCCGGATGAGCCGGTACTTCGAGGTCATGCAGGTGTATCGGAATCGCGACTGGAATCCGAGCCAGAATTTCGTCCTGCGTTCGCGTCGCGCCTCCGCGGGATCGCGATCCGCGTGAAGGTGTCCGCACTGAACGGCATGTCAGACACGAGCGCCCACGAGCTGACGACCCGCGACCACTGGGACTCCGCCTGGCAGCGGCCACCCCGGTGGCGGCTGCCATCGAAGCTGTTCGTGAGCACGCGCAACCTCCAACGCGTCATCGAGCCGCACGTGCAGGCGGGGATGCGTTATCTGGAGCTCGGCTGCGCGCCAGGGAAGATGCTGGCGTGGGTCGCCAGCGATCTGCACGCCGACGTTTCCGGGCTCGACTACTCGCAACGCGGAATCGAGTGGGCGCGCCGGCTCTTCGATACGCTCGGCCTCCGCGCCGATCTCCGCTGCGAGGACGTGTGGTCCACGACGTTCACGCCCGGTGTATTCGACGTCGTCTTCAGCGCGGGGCTGATCGAGCACTTCGATGATCCGCGCTCGCTCGTCAGGCTGCACGTGACGCTGCTGAAACCGGGCGGCCGCGCGCTCATCACGGTTCCGAACTACGGCGGCGTGTACGGACGGCTTCAGGGCTGGTTCGATCCCGACAACCTGGCGCTGCACAACTTGTCGATCATGAGCACCGAGGCCCTCGCGCGCCTCGCGCCCACCGACCTGGCGAGCTCGGTACGAGCGTATCCGGCTGGCCGCCTCTCTCCGTGGGCGGTCAGCATCGGGCACAAGTGGCCGGGTCCGATTGCCACCGGGATTTCTCTCGCGGCCAACGGCCTCGGTCTGATTCAGCCGATGGACGTTGTATCGCTCTGCCCTCTGCTGGTCCTCGACATCGTCCGAGGAGACGAGCCGGCGTGCTGACGATCGTCTACTCGTTCAACAAGCGCGGACTCGAAGCCGAGTACTGGCAGCGCGAGATTGCCAGCGCATCGACCGATCAATTCCGGTTCGTCCCGTTCAACCACGATCCGTATCTGAATCCATCGCTCTACATCCGTGCGCAATTGCTCGACAACCTGTACTACGACGAGCACCCCGGACTCACGACCATGTACCGGGAGTTCGAACGCGTCGTGCGCGAGTCTGGCGCCGACGCCATCATCGTGGATACGTGTCCCCCGTACCACCCTGACTACCTGCGGAAGCAGTCGTACTACAAAGTGCTGCGGGTGGCTGACGGCCCGCTCAGCGCGTACGATCGCGATTTCGCGTACGTCCACGCGTACGACCACGTGCTCTACCACAGCCCGGCGTACAGCCGCGACATGGGCATGGCCGAGAAGCTCGCCTACTCCGGCGCGCGGCACGCCGACTTCTGGCCGCTGGGACTCTTCGATGCGGCGTGTGATCCGACGAAAACGGACGCGACGATCCTGAACGGAACGCGCGACATCGACATCCTGTTCATCGGCGCACTGCACGTGAACAAGATGCCGTTGATCGCGCGGGTGAAGAAAGCGTTCGGCTCGCGGTGCCGGATCCACGGCCTCACCTCGCTCAAACGCAACGTCTACTTCAACCTGAAGCACGGGATGCCCGGATGGGT
Organism: Vicinamibacterales bacterium; assembly: GCA_036258055.1. Taxonomy (GTDB): domain Bacteria; phylum Acidobacteriota; class Vicinamibacteria; order Vicinamibacterales; family 2-12-FULL-66-21; genus DATAEK01. Next base: position 17,459 of record DATAEK010000317.1, on the reverse strand, counting down.
GCGACCGATAGACGCCAGGGAGTACGTGCCGCTCTACCAGCGGACGAAGATCGGCTTCAACGTGCACAACCGCGGCGACTACACCGTCGGCAGCTACCGGCTGTTCGAGCTCCCGGGCAACGGCGTCATGCAGCTCTCGGATGGCGGTCAGTACCTCGACGCCTTCTTCAAGACCGGGACCGAGATCGTTGCCTACCGTGACGCCGACGATCTGATCGATCGACTGCGGTACTACCTCGAGCACGATGACGAGCGGTGCGCGATCGCACTCGCCGGCTACCGGCGTGTGATGCGCGACCATCGGATCGGTCTCCGGCTGCAGCAGGCCGGACGGCTGATTCAGCAAGGCATGCAGCGCGACCTCGTTGAGCGCCCGGTTCGCCGGGGGGCGGTGTGAGCACCAGGTTCGGGTCGAATGTGCTGTGGAGCGGCACGACGCTCCTCGCTGTGGCGGGGGTCGTCATCCTCGCCAATCCCGACAACGTGCCCGTGCTCTTGCCGCTCCTCACGTGTCTGGTCGTGGCGGGGCTGTCGTTCCTCCTTCTTTGGAAGCGTCGGGGGGACACCGGGGCATTCTGTGAGGTCGGTGCGCTGTACGTAGCGGTCGTGACGTTGTACACGGCGCTCCCGTTGATTGGCTATCTCGCCATCGGGATGCAGTACGCTCCGACCAACGATGGCCGGCTGTACGTGCTTCAGCCTTCCCCGATTCAGGTCGGCCGCATCGGCTGGTACTGCACGGTCCACCTGATTGCGTTTGCGGCGACCTACTTTCTCGTTCGCGGACGTCTGCCGCGCCGCCCTCCACGTTTCGAACCGCCCGATCGGACCACGCTCATCGTGCTGGTGGCCTTCTACGTGGGAGTCCAGGTCTTCTTCGCGGTGCTGTCGAGGATCTACGGACTGACAGCGCAAAACTACAGCGAGACGTACCTCGTGGCGGCGCGGCTGCCGCTGCCGCTGAGGCAGCTCGCCAATCACATGGGCGGCGCGCGGCTCACCATCGAGATCGCTATCCTGGCTGCGCTCTTCGGAGACTACTCCCGATACCGGTTGCTGATTGTCGCGTGGCTGGCCTTCCGGACGATCAGCACGGTCGCGGCGCTTGGCAGCCGGACCGAACTCGTGCTGGCACTGATTTCCTCGGCGATGCTCTATCACTATCTGGTGCGGCCGATTCCGATCGGACGCCTGGTCGCCGCCGGCGGCGCGGTGTTGGGTTCCTTCGTCCTGCTCGGCCTCCTCCGCGGCGGCATCTTCCAGGGCGGTCTGCCGTCGAGTCTCAATCTCTTCTCGTACGCATCGGAGTTCGAGGTCATCTTCGGCAACGGAGTCCACCTCGATTCGCTGCGTCGTGCCGGCGATCTCCCGGCGCTGCCGCTCTCGTTCTACTTCAGCGACTTTCTTGCGCTCATTCCACAGCAGTTCGCGCCGTTCACGAAGATCGTCCCGTCGATCTGGTATGTGACGACGTATTTTCCGAGCTATGCGGCGGTCGGCGGAGGAGTGGCGTTCGGCACTGTCGCTGAATCGATAGTCGGCTGGGGCTGGCTCGATCTCATCGCGCGCGGCGCGGCGATGGGCGTCGTGCTCGGCGTGCTGCACCGCGGCACGGTCCTTCACCGCCGCGGCTTCTGGATCTTCGTGCTGTATGTCTGGGCGTCCGTGCAGATTTATCACTCGTTCCGCAACACCACGTTCACGCTCTTCCCGTTGTTCGTCTTCCGCTTTGTTCCCGTGGCCCTCGCGTCGACGGTCGCTGCCGAGCTCGTGCGGTGCGCCGTTCGTGGCTCCACGAGCGAGCGCGACAGCCGCTGGGCGGACCGACGGGACCTCGACCTGACGACCGTGGCCGTGAACAGCGTCGACCGTTCCCGCTGAGCCGAGATGACACCCGACCATGCGTTCATCGTGGCCTCCGAGGCGATGCTGGGACTGGCCGCCGCGACGGCGGCGGTGTGGATGAGCGTCGTGCGGCCGCGGCTGTTGCTGTACGTCACGCTCGCGCTCGCGCCGACGCAGTTCCTGTTCGTGCCGATCGCCAGTTTCTTCCTGTCGCCCGCAGACGGACTCGTGATCGGATCGCTCGCCGGCATGTTCTGGCGGCTGGCTCGAGGGAAGCGGAGCGGGTGGGAAGCGCTCTGGCAGCATCGCTGGCTGGCCATGATGATCTTCGCGTACATCATCGGGTTCGTCGTGCTCGGCGTGTTCTCGCGCACGATCGTCAGGCCGGCCCTGGCCATCATCCCGTCGATTCTGACGTGCGAACTGCTGCGCAGCCGCACACACCTGGCGCGTGCGGCGATGGCGGTGGCCGCGGCGGGGATCATCGACGCAGCCTTTGGGTTGCTGACCCTTGGACACGGCGGGCTGTCCGGGAGGTTCGGCGGCCTCGGCGGTCCGAATTTCAGTGCGATCGCGATCACTTCCGCTGCGGTCATCACCTGCGCCACGGTTGCTCGCACGACGCAGCCCGCCAGGCTTGCAGTGCCGGGAACCCTGACGGGGTTGAGCCTGGCCACGCTCTCGCAGACGGGCGTTGCATCACTCCTGGGCGCCTGGTTCGCGGTGCTGCACTGGGTCGTCAGCCGCGAGAACAAACGATGGCTGCTCATCGGAGCGGCGGCTCTGGCGGCGCTCGCGCTGAGCCAGAGTGCGATACGCGATCGGCTGGTGGAGAGGAATCAACGAGGGGTGCAAAACGATGGCATGAGCCGCAATTCGGCGGACGTGCGGCTGCTGGTGCTGCGCATGATCGGCCGTGGGGTGTCAGAGAGCCCGCTGTTCGGCGTGGGCTATGCACAGTTCCAGCCATTCTCCAGCAACGATCCGGAGATCTATGCGTCGACCGGAGGCACTGGCTACGGGACGCACAACACGTACCTGGAGGTGCTCGTCGAGGGTGGGCTGTTCGCGCTCGTGCCGTTCCTGCTGCACTTTGCGCAGTACGGCCGCGGCTTGAGGTTCGCCTGGCACGCCATGGTCAAGCAGCACGACGTCGTCGTGGCCGCCGCGTTCGCCGCCCTCCCGGTCGTCGCGATCTCGGCCGCGCTCACCAACGTTCTGCTCTTTTACAGCTTCTGGGCCATTTGCGGACTGGCGCTGGCCTGCGTGAACGTCCTCGTTGCTGAAAACCGCCGCGAGGGCGTCGTCCCGCTTCGGGCCGTCGGAGCCACCGCGTGAGGCCGGTCGTGCTTCATTGCATTCCAGGCATGGGAGGCGGAGGCGCAGAACGGCAGCTCTCGTATCTCGCGGGGGGCATGACCGCGATTGGGTGGGACGTGGCGGTGGCGCTTGTGACCGGGGGACCGAACCTCGATCGGCTCCGCGCCAACGGCGCCGTGGTGCACCAGCTCGAGGCCCGGCACAATCACGATCCGCGGATTCTGTGGGCCCTGCTCCGCGCCATCGATCGATCGAAGCCGGACATCGTGCACGTTGCGCTGCTGCAGATGGAGATTCTTGGCGGTCTTGCCGCAGAGCTCAAGGGAATCCCCTGGGTGTTCAGCGAGCACAGTTCCGAGCGTGCGTATCCGCAGACCGTCAAGAATCGGCTGCGTGTCTGGATTGCCGATCACGCGGATGCGGTGATTTCGAACTCGCACGCCGGTGACGCGTACTGGGCAACCCGACTCGATGCCCGCGTGCCCCGCTTCGTCGTGCCCAACGTCGTGCCGATCGAGGAGATCGACCGCGTCGAGGCGGCGACGCCGGAGCGCACCGGACTCGATCCGGCGGAGAAGCTGGTGCTCTTCGTGGGGCGGTTCAGCGCGGAGAAGAACCTCGAGGTGCTCGTCGGCGCGCTTCGACGGGTCACCGCCGAGCAAAACGTTGTGGCGGTCCTCGCGGGGACAGGGCCGGAGGAGACCGCGATCAAACGGCTGGTCGGCGATCTCGGTCTTCGCGACCGCGTGCGCACTCCGGGTTACCTGGACGGAATCTGGGCATGGATCAAGCGCGCCGACGTGCTCGCATCGATCTCGCTGTTCGAGGGACGGCCGAACGCGGTCCTCGAAGCGATGGCCAGCGGCTGCCCACTCGTCGTCTCGAACGTGCCCGCGCATCGTGAGATGCTCGACGACGAGTCGGCGCGGTTCGTTGATCCGGATGACGCCGAGGCGGTGGCCGACGCGCTGCTGGACGTGCTCCGCGACCCGGTCGCGGCGCACGCGCGCGCCCTGTGCGCCAGGCGGCGGGCCGAGGCATGGTCGGTGATGAACGTCGTTCGGGAGTACGATCGCGTCTACCGCCGGATAATCGAGCGGCGGAAGCTGGGAGGCACGTAACCGTCGTGTGTGGAATCGCAGGCATCGTCTCGCAGGCGCCGGTCGTCGACCGGGATCGGCTCGTCGCCATGCGCGACACCATGGTGCACCGGGGTCCGGACGCGGCTGGGCTCTGGTGCGCTGACGACCGGCGTGTCGGCCTTGCACACCGGCGTCTGGCGATCATCGACCTGTCGCCAGCCGGCGAGCAACCGATGGTGGATCCGTCCGGCGACTGCCACATCGTCTTCAACGGCGAGATCTACAACTTCCTCGAGTTGCGCGCGGAACTCGAGCGCGCTGGCGTTGCGTTCCACACCGCCAGCGACACTGAAGTGCTGCTGGCGGCCTACCGGCAATGGGACGTCGACTGCTTGTCCCGACTGAACGGGATGTTTGCCTTCGCATTGTTCGACCGCCGCGTCAACCGCCTGCTCCTCGCGCGCGATCGAGCCGGAGAGAAGCCGCTGTTCTACCGGCGCGATGGATCGACGATCGCGTTCGCGTCCGAGCTGAAGGCACTGATGGCGGATCCCGATTGTCCCCGGCGGCTCGATCCGGACGCACTCGACCACTACCTCGCCTTCGGGTACGTGCCGGACGACATGTGTCTCCTCGCCGGTGCGCACAAGCTGCCGCAGGGCCACGCGCTCGTCTACGACCTTCACACCGGCACTGCCCGCACGTGGTGCTACTGGCGTCTGCCGGACGCTGAGGATGGCCCGGTAGAGACGGCAGCGCTCGTCGAGCAGCTCGATCGGCTGTTGATGGACTCCGTCAGGCTGCGGCTGATCGCGGACGTGCCGGTCGGGATCATGCTGAGCGGTGGTCTGGACTCGAGCCTCGTCACGGCCATGGCCGCGCGCGTCGTCTCCGGGCGTATCAAGACGTTCAACGTGTCGTTTCCCGGCCACCGCGGATACGACGAAAGCCCTTACGCGCGTCTGGTCGCGAGGCATTTTGGAACGGAGCACATCGAGCTCGCCGCGGAACCGGCGACGGTCGATCTGCTTCCGCGCCTGGCACGCCAGTACGACGAGCCGATCGCCGACTCGTCGATGGTGCCGACCTTCCTCGTGTCCCAGATGATCAGACGCGAGGCGACGGTCGCGCTGGGCGGAGACGGTGGCGACGAGCTGTTCGGGGGGTATCCACATTACAGCTGGCTGCAGGCGCATCGACAGATGAGGCGCTATCTGCCGTCACCGCTGCGCCGGGTTGGTCTCCGATTGTCCGAACGGCTGATGCCCTTCGGCATGCGCGGGCGCAACTACCTGCAGGGCCTCCTGCACGATGCGCCGCTCGACCTCGTGCAGTTCAATCTGTATTTCGATGCGGCCACCCGCCGCCGGCTCATGCGGCCACTGGGATCGCCGGCGGCATCGCCGTCGCCGGAAGATTTTCGCGCCAGCGTGTTGAGTCGCGCGGGAGGCAGTCTGGTCCATCGCGCGACCGCGCTCGATTTTCAGACCTACCTGGTCGATGATCTCCTCGTCAAAGTCGATCGGGCCAGCATGCTGACGTCGCTCGAGGTGCGATCGCCGTGGCTGGATCACCGGTTGATTGCGTTCGCGTTCGGCCGGGTGCCTGATCATCTGCGGGCGACGGAATCGGATCGCAAGGTTCTACTCCGCATGCTGGGCGCTCGACTGTTGCCGAAGGAGCTCGATCTCACACGCAAGCAGGGCTTTTCGCTGCCGTTGGCGTCATGGTTCAAGGGCGATTGGGGCCGATTCGTCGAGGAGGTCCTGAGAGACGCCGATCCAGGCCTGTTCGATCGCCGCGTCATCGATCGACTGATTCGGGAACAGCGGGCAGGGCTGTCGAATGCGCAGCGGCTGTTCTCGCTCACGATGTTCGAGTTGTGGCGGCGTGAGTACCGGATCAGCACCAGCGCCCGTCCGGCTCAGGATGCGGTCGCATGAAGCGGAGCCTGCTGCGAATTCTCAGGTGTCCCGGCTGTGGCGCCGAGCTCCGCGTCCAGCGCGCGGCCGAGCGCCTGGGCGAGATCGAAGAGGGCGAGCTGGTGTGCACGGGATGCGGATCTCCGTATCCGATCGCGGGTTTCATCCCGCGGTTCGCGCCGCCTGACAACTACACGAGCTCGTTCGGGTTTCAGTGGAACGAGTTCCGGCGCACTCAACTCGACAGCTACTCCGGACAACCGATCACGCGGCGGCGGTTCTTCGCCCAGAGCGCCTGGACAGCCGACGATCTTTCCGGCCGGCTGGTCCTCGATCTTGGATGCGGCGCCGGACGCTTCGCCGAGATCAGTCTCTCGACCGGAGCTGAGATCGTTGCGGTCGACTACTCGAACGCCGTCGACGCCTGCTGGCTGAACCTGGGATCGAATCCGCGGCTCCATGTCGTCCAGGCCGACGTCTATCGGCTGCCCTTCGAGAAGCAGCGCTTCGACTACGTGTACTGCTTCGGCGTGATGCAGCACACACCTGATGTCGAACGGACGTTCGTGGCGCTGTCGGAACAGGTCAACGCCGGCGGTCGCCTCGCGGTGGACGTGTATCCCCACCTTCGCGCGAACGCACTCTGGCCGAAGTACTGGCTTCGTCCGATCACGCGTCGCATTCCTCCCCGCACCCTCTTTCGCGTGGTTCAGGGGGTCGTGCCCCTGCTTTTCCCTGTCAGCCTCGCGATCGGACGGATTCCCGGCGTTGGCCGACGCTTGCGCTACGCCATTCCCGTGGCGAACTACGACGGCGTGTTGCCGCTCACGTCCACGCAGCTCCGAGAGTGGGCGGTGCTCGACACGTTCGACATGCTGTCGCCGGCGCACGATCATCCGCAGTCGGTCGCCACGCTCCGGTCCTGGTTCGATCGAGTCGGCTTCGAACAGGTTGAGGTGTTTCGATTAGGGATGGTGGTGGGGCGCGGTCGACGGCCCGCGATCGCCGCGAGCGAGGTCACGCTCCCGGCCGAAGGTCAGGTGAGTGCGGGTCGCGCTCGTTAACCTGACGTCCGGTGGACTGAGCGGCGGCTCCCGGAAATATCTGCTGGAGCTGGTGCCGCTGCTCAGGGCCCATCGCGCGGTCCGCGATCTGCACGTCTTCCTTCCGCCATCGGTTCGTGAAACGGTGGCCGGCGCGGAATCCTGGCCCTCCGGCGACGGTTTCCGCGGGTTCCGCAGTCTTCGCGATCGAATCGGTGCGCTCGCGCCCGATGTGGTTTTCATCCCCACCGCCCGGTGGATCGACTGCGGCGCGGTGCCGGCGGTCGTGATGGTGCGGAACATGGAGCCGATCGTCGTGCCGCTGCAGGGCAACCCGCCGGCTGAGGCCATGAAGAACCTGGCGCGCGCGTTCGAAGCGAAACGGGCCTGCCGGCGCAGCCAGCGGGTGATCGCCGTGTCGGGCTACGTTCGCGACGTCCTGCGCGATCGATGGCACATCGACGAAGGCAAGATTGGTATCGTGTATCACGGTGTCGACCCGGCCTGCGGGTCGGGCCGACGGCCGGCCTCGCTGGCCCGAGTTGACGATCGACCGTTCGTGTTCACCGCCGGTTCGATTCGTCCGGCTCGCGGGCTGGAGGATCTCGTATCCGCGCTCTCACACGCCAAGCGTACGGGCGGCTTCATGCCGACCGTCGTCATCGCAGGCGAGGTTTCTCCTGGCGGCGCCGGGTATCGCCGGCGGATGGAGCGATCGGCAGTTGCAGCCGGCGTGGACGATCGGATCGTCTGGGCGGGTGCGCTCGATCGGCAAGAGATGGCCTGGTGCTTCTCGCAGTGCCTGGCGTTCGTCATGACCAGTCGGGTCGAGGCCTGTCCGAACGTGGTCCTCGAAGCGATGAGCTACCGCTGCGCCTGCGTCTCGGTCGACCTGCCGCCGATGCCGGAGTTCTTCGGTACTGCTGCCCTTTACTACCCGGCCGGTAACGGCGCCGCGCTCGCCGGTCAGCTCACCGCCACCCAGGCCGCGAACGGTTCGGACGCCGCACGTCTCAGGCAGGATGCCGAGCGCCGCGCGAGTCAGTTCGCATGGACCACGACCGCGGAGCGAACCGTGGCGGAATTGGAGAAGGTGCTCGGCAGGTGAGCGCGACCGGCAGGTGAACGCGCCGATCGTGATGTAAGCTACCTCCTGGCTTTGATCGCATGAATCACTCCGCGTCACGGTTGTCGGGCGAGGCAGAAGGGCGAAGTTGCTGACGCTGCTCTTACCGTTCGTCGCCGGCTTCCTCGCTACGTTCGCGCTCGTGCCGCTCTGCCGCCGCCTTGCCCAAAACGCCGGGTACGTGGCCAAGCCGAAGGCGGATCGGTGGAACGCCCGGCCGACGGCACTCCTCGGCGGCGTCGCGATTGCGATGGTCGTCCTCATCGGCGGCGCCGGCCTGGACGCGAGCGCGCAGCTCCGGATCATCCTCGTTGCCGGCGCGGCGATGTTCCTGCTGGGCCTGGTCGACGATCTCGCCAACCTGAAGCCCTCCACGAAACTCGTCGCGGAGATCACGATCGCCTCGCTACTGGTGTTCTTCGGATATCGGCTGCATTGGGTCGAGTCGCTGACCCTCGACGCGATGCTCACCGTCTTGTGGGTGGTGGGCGTCACCAACGCGTTCAACCTGCTCGACAACATGGACGGGCTCGCCGCCGGCATCGGGTTCATCGCCGCCGCCGCGCTTCTCGTCGGCTTTGCCGACATGGGCGAGGTGGGCCCGCGCGCCGCCTACACGGCGCTCCTCATGGGATCGCTCGCCGGGTTCCTCCTTTACAACTTCCATCCCGCGTCGATCTTCATGGGCGACAGCGGCAGTCTGTTCATCGGCTTGAGCGTGGCGACGCTGGCGCTCGAAAACGCGCCCGACAGCCGCGCCGGTTCCGGTCTGCTGTCGATCGTGGGCGGCCCCGTCCTGGTGCTGCTGATCCCGATTTTCGACACGACGCTCGTGACCGTGCTGCGGCTGCTCTCAGGAAGACGGCCGTCTCAGGGCGGGCGCGATCATTCGTCGCATCGGCTCGTTGCGATCGGCCTCTCGGAACGGATGGCGGTCACGGTCTTGTGGACGCTTGCGGCACTGGGCGGGCTCATCGCGCTCGTGCTGCGGACGCTCGACACCGGCCTCGGCGCCGCGGCCGCCGCCGGCTTCCTGCTCGCGTTGGCCATCTTCGCAATTTATCTCTCGCGCGTTCGTGTGTACGAGGACTCCGACGTCGCGCTGCTCAAGTCAGGACGGATCACCCCGTTTGTTACCGACCTGATGTACAAGCGGCGGGCTGCCGAAGTGCTTCTCGATCTCTGCCTGGTCGCGCTGAGTTACTACACCGCGTATCGACTCCGGTTCGAGGGGAAAGAGTACGGGCTGTACTTCCGTCAGTTCCTGAACTCACTGCCGATCGTGATCGGGCTGCAGCTTCCGGCGCTGTTCGTCGCCGGCGTGTACCGCGGCGTCTGGCGTTACTTCGGGCTGATGGATGGCGTGGTGCTGGCGAAGGGTGTACTCGGCGGGATGCTCGCGATCGTCGGTGCGATCGTCTTCGTGTTCAGGTTCGAGGACTACTCGCGTGGCGTGTTCGTGATTTACGCCGCGATCCTGATGCTCGCGCTCAGTGGATCACGGGCGTCATTCCGTCTGATCAGCGAGTTCGTCCGCCGACGGCGCGTCGGCGATCGTCTCGTCATCTACGGCGCCGGCGACGGCGGTTCCGTCGTGCTGCACGAGCTCCTCAGCAGCGCGCACGCTCACTACCGCGTGCTGGGATTCATCGACGACAATCCGGTCAAGCAGCGCCATCGCGTTCAGGGGTATCCGGTCCTCGGCGGGTACGAAACGCTGGCGGTTCTGGCCACCGAGCGCGCCGTCGACTGCGTCGTCGTCAGCGCGCGCGAGCTCGATGGCGGCCGCCTGCGCAGCCTCGAAGAGCTCTGCTCGGAGAACGGGATCACGCTGTCACGGCTGCATCTGAAGTTCGAGCAGCTCGTTGCGTCTTGACGAAGTTCCCGGTTCTCAATTCTCGGTTCACAATCTTCGAACGCCGAACCGAGAACCGCGAACCGGGAACCGAGAACGCTAGAACTGGGTCGTTCCTAGGGAACGATCGTGAAGTACCCTGTCGCGCCGTACGCCTCGTACTGCGCCGTGGAGCCGGCGCTCCTCACCCAGACCTGCAGGGCGTGCGGCCCGGCGTCCGTGCTCGAGGGCGTCCACGTGTAGGTGTTCAAGGGGCCCCAGGCCTGCGCCGTCGTCCAGCCCGTGGCCGTGTCGTACCGCAAGAATTGATACTGCAGCGGCCCGCTGGTTCCACCGCTCGCGAGCGCCGTCCAGGTGATCGTCGTGTTGACCGAGGCCGGCAGCGTCTTGTTCGGCAGCAGCGAATGCACCTTCACCGGGAGCAGACCCACCGTCAGCCAGTCGCTGCTGCGCCACGCGTCGTATGCAGCGGTCGATCCGTTCCGCTTGGCCCACGCCTGGATGGCATAGGTGCCAACGCTCGGCGTCCAGTCGAAGGTGTTGGCTACAGAGTACGGCTGCGCCATGGTCCACTGGCCGTTCGACTGGCCGTAGATCCAGAACTGATACTGGAAGCCGACGGTCGTATCGGGCACCTGCGCCGTCCATCGCACGGTCGTACCCGGAGCCAGCGGGAACTGCTTGTCAGCCGTCATATGGAGAGCGGCCGACTGGACCTGGAAGAGTGGCGTGCCTTTCCACGCGTCGTAGTCCGCTGTGGATCCGGCGTTACGGGCCCACACCTGCACCGCATGCGCGCCGGCGTCCGACCACGTCGGCCGCCACGTGAACGTCTTCGCCGAGCTCCAGGCCTGGCCGAGCGTCCAGCGGTTGTTGGAGAAGAGCCAGAACTGGTACTGAAGCGGACCAGCGGTGCCGCCCTTCACCCGTGCGGTCCACGTGACGGTCGTACCGGTCTGCAAGGGGAAGTCGGTGTCGGCGTCGAGCCGCGTTACCTGTAGCGGTGACGACTTGATCTCGATGAGGTTCGTTCCCGCCCACGTATCGTAAGGCGCGCTCGTCCCCGGGCGCCGCGCCCAGGCTTGCACGCCGTACTGGCCGGGAGTGGTCGGCACCCAGACGGCCTGGGGGCTCGGGTTGTAGTCGCGCATCACGCTCCACACGCCAGTGCGGAGATCCTGCACCCAGAACTTGTACTCGAGCGCCGTGGAGGTGCTGCCCGCGACCTTCGCCGTCCACGTCACGGGATTGTTCGGCGGCGTGGGGAAGTCCAGATCGGCGGAGATCTCCATCGGCGACGACATCACGTCGAACTGCGGCGTGCCGAGGAAGGCTTCGTATTGAGCGGTCGACCCGACCGTGCGCGCCCACACCTGCAGGAGGTGCGGACCCTGATCCGACCAGGTCGGCACCCACGTGAACGCGCTGCTCGCGCTGAAGTCCTGCATCATCTTCCACGAGCCGGCGCTCGACATCCAGAACCTGTATTCGAGCGGTCCCTTGGAGCTCGTGCCTGATGCGGTCCATGTCACCGGCTGACCGACCTGATAGGGTCCTGCCGTGCTCGCGTCGAGCGAGGTCAATCGTGTGCCCTGCGGCGGCGTCGCGACCGGTGTCCACTGCGCTTCAACCGACAGCGGGCTGGTGGCGCCGGCGGTGGAGTATGCCTGCACGGCGAAGAACCAGTTGCGCGACCAGTCGATGTTCAGGTTGTAACTGGTGCGATTGCCGACGTCGACCTGATTCGAGTAGGCGCCCGAGGAGGACCCGTAATAGAGGATGTATCCCGCGACGTCAGGCTCCGAATTCGCGTCCCACATGACGGTCTGTGCGGACAGCCGCGATGCTGTACCGAGCAGGATTACGAGCGTCAGTATGAAGAAGTACGAGCCTGGATGTCGTTTCATGAGGGTTCCCTTGTCCCCCGGGAAGGGCAAACCCCGTTCCGATGGCGCAAAGGAGTGCCACACTGCGCAAAGCCTCGGGAAAACGGCGCTTTCGAGCTCGAGGACCCTACCGCGATATCCGTTCAACCGGGTAGTTTACTCACAAATCTGTAACCAGCCAGACAAGTCGGGTGGATCGCCGGCAGTGGATGCCGTCGTTTCCGGCGGCTACGATCGACGCCAAATCACTGAGCGCATGGGGTAAGAGGGGCGCCGGCGAGCGTCCGCACATGTGTCCGGATCGCGCGCGGTCAACGCCAGTGAACCCTGTTCCCCGTGCGAGTACGCACACGATCGATCGAGCTGGGGCGTGGAGTCCTCAACCTACGCCTGGCCGATCACGGCGTAGTCGAGATGCGTGAACAGCCGGCGATTCAGCTTGTCTGTGTTGGCATTGATCGACTCGGCGAGCTCGCTCAAGGCTTCGTCAGCGCCTTCAGGTGTGACCAGAGCCGCGAGTCGATCCTTGGGCGGCACTGGCGACCGATACTCGATGTCGGCGCGCGAGAAGCCGCTCGCAAGTACGAGGTAGCGAAGCGTTTCAGGATGTAGTGGCGTCACGTGCGTGATGTCACGAATGTAGCTGTCGAAAAACGCGACCCAGCACGCGGGATTGAGCGTCTCGACCACGAGCCGCGCGCCTGGTCGCAGCTTGTGCCCCGCCAGCTCGAGGAACTGCAGCAGATACGCGGGTTGCAGGTGCTCAACGACCTGCGCGGCGAAGAGCCCGCCGAGAGAGGCATCGGGAAGCGAGGTGAGATAGCCCACGGCGTCCGCCTCGACGACGTCGAGGCCGCGCGCCCGGCACGACTCGGCCATCTCGTGATTGAGGTCGATTCCCCTGGCGCTGACGCCGGACGTTGCGAGCAGCTCGAGGAACTCACCGCGCCCGCATCCGACATCCAGCACGTCTGCCGCGCCTGCGAAGAACGGCAGATAGCTCTCGAGCCGCGCCCGGATCACATCACGCGAGCCGCGGAACTGATCCTCGAATCCGAGGTACTTGTAGGCATCGAGGGCCGGTGCGAACGCGGCGCCCGGCTTCCCGGCCTGGGTACTCGTTGTCGACCCGCCCGCAGTGATGGAAGGCACAGAAGACGACGAGAGGAGCCGTTCGAGCTCGCGCTTTACGGTGAGCGAGGATTGCTGGGAGACGGCAGCGAGGGCGCGCACATCCTCAAGGGCGGCGGCAATCTCCGCCGTGCGGGCGTTCAGACGCGAGTCGCGCGCCGCGATCGATTCGGCGCGCTTGTCCACGTTCTCAGCTAGGCCGCTGAGCGCCGTGTTCAGCACGAGCGCGCCGCCGGCCGCCTCGCGATCGCGGGTATCGACATACGCGGTGATCTGCTGGAGGTACACGATCAGGCGCGACTGGAAACCCTGGAGCTCCGCGAACTGCTGGCGCAACGCGGCGGCAGCTTGCTCGGCCGCGCGCTGCGACTCGCGTGCGGACGCTACGTTGCGATTGAGATGATCGACCAGCCAGGAGTTGAAGGCGACCTGACGCTGGAAGTAGGGCGCGACCCTGTTCCAGACCAACCTCGCCAGCTTTTGTCGCAGCCCTGACGCAGACGGCGGCGCCGGGATGATGTTCCACGCGTTGTTGAGCGCCTCGAGCTGGTGCGTATCGACCGGCGATGGCGGGTCATTCAGAGAGAGGGGCGGCAGCGTCCGATCGAGCGCCGTCAGCGCCTCGTTGTACCGGCGGTCGGCCTCGTCACGCTCGCGCTTCAGCCGCCGCAGCGTTTCTTCCAGGCGCTCGGCCATTCAGACGGTGCGGCCGCTGCCGGCGCCAGTTGCAATCAACCCGTCAAGGGGGCTGCTGGCCGAAGCGTGGGCGCGGCGCGGAATGCGTCCGGCCCTGAACGCGAGGCGCCCGGCCTCCACGGCCAGCTTCATGGCGGTGGCCATCGCCACCGGATCCTGGGCGAGCGCGATCGCGGTGTTCATCAGCACGCCGTCTGCGCCAAGCTCCATCGCGACCGCCGCATCCGATGCCGTGCCGACACCAGCGTCGACGATGACGGGGACGCGCGCCTGCTCGCGGATGATGCGGATGTTGTTCGGATTCTGAATGCCGAGCCCGGAACCAATCGGGGCACCGAGCGGCATGACGGCGGCGGCGCCCGCCGCTTCGAGCTTGCGGCAGACCACCGGATCGTCATTGGTGTACGGCAGGACGACGAATCCCTCGCGCACGAGCACCCGCGTGGCCTCGAGCAACGCTTCGTTGTCCGGGAACAGCGTCCGCTCGTCGCCGATCACTTCCAGCTTCACCCAGTTCGACAGCCCGACCTCGCGTCCCAGCCGCGCGGTACGAATCGCCTCGTCAGCGGTATAACACCCGGCGGTGTTCGGCAGGATGAAGATCCGCTCGCGATCGATGTAGTCGAGCAGCGATTCCTGGCTGCGGTCGGTCAGGTTCACGCGGCGAACCGCGACCGTGACCATGTCGGAACCCGAGGCGCCGTGGGCATCCGCCATCACGGCATGTGATGGGTACTTGCCGGTGCCAACAATCAGCCGCGATCGGAAGGTTCTGTCGGCGATGACGAGTGGATCAGAAACCATGGGTCTTCAAGGAATCGTAATTCGCTGGTTGCTGCCATTTTCCATTTGCCATTTCCCATGTGCCATCCGCGAGGGCCTAGCCGCCCCCGACGAAATTCACGATCTCGATCTCGTCGCCGGCCTGAACCATCGTGGTGTCGTAGCGGGCGCGTTTGACGATCTCGAGGTTGTGCTCGACCGCAACGCGGCGGGGATCGATGTCGAACTGGGCGAGCAGCGCGCTGATGCTCAGCGGTCCGCCGATCTCGCGCGGTTCGCCGTTCACGCGTATCGTCAAAGTCTACCTCAAAGGTGAAGGCATGCCGAAGTCGTCGAGCAGCCGTCGGAGCGCGTGGCTGCCGTCATCCGTTGCATGCGCCGGCAGCGCGCCGCGGGGCAGCTCGAGGGTGATCGCGCGCGTGATGACGCGACGGTAGTCTTCGATCATGCCGGCGATCGTGTGTTCGCGCCGCCAATAATCGTGGCCCGCGCGGCCAAGCGACTCGCGAAGCTCGGCGTCAGCGGACAGCCGTCGCATCGCCACTTTGAGCGAATGCACTTCGTCCACGATGTCGATGGCCACACAGATGGGCACCGCATGCGAGGCCCCCTCCTGATGCGGCTGCCAGGTTCGCGGGTCGAGCGACGGCACGCCGCTCGAGTGCGCGAGGTCCATGATGATGGTTGGCTTGGCGAGGGCGAGGGCGCGAAGCCACGGGCCCGAGATCTCGCGCGCGGTGGGCCATCGCATATTGATCGACACGTCGCACGCCGCCAGACACGCCGTCAAGTCATCGTCGGACTCGAGGTAGCCCGTGAGCCGCGTGCGGTGGTCGAGTCCGCGGCTTCCTACGTCGGCCGCGACGTCGTAGTGCGAGGCCGGCGCACCGGCCAGGAGCAGATGCGCGTCGGGTACGTAGCGCAGGATCGCCTCGAGGGCCGTGAGGATTTCGGGAATCCGTTTGTCGGGTGCGAGCCCGCCGAAGCACCCGAAGAGCACGGCGTTGTACGGGATGCCGTAACGCTCGCGCATTCGACGGCGGGCGCCCTGCTGTTCCGCAGACGTCATCGTCACACCATGGCCGAGGCGAACGACGTCGATCCGGGCATCAGGGGCATCGGCTGAGAGCATTGCGGCGAGCGCAGGTGTGTGGACCGCCACGAGCCGCGACGCCTCCGCGACGAGACGGGTCATCGGCCAGGAGTAATAGAGATGATTGTCGAAGCCGGCCACGGCGATCTCGGCGAGATCGGGATCGGCGGCAGGATGGTTCCATGCGAACTCGGTCCGGTAGTCGGTCGCGCGCCGGTTTCTGAGCAGGGTCGCCGCGCGCGCATGATGCAGATGCACGTCGTGGAGCACCGTGAGACCCGGAAAGCGGAACAGATACGGCCAGATGTAGTCGTGGTTCGACGAGTTGCCCATCTGGAAGACCGTCAGGTCGTATGAGGCTTGCGCGTGACGCCAGACGAAGTCGTGGGCCGATCGCGCCCCGCGGGCGGCACGGACGACGGGCTCGTCGACGAACACGTCGATTTCGAACTCCGCCGAGAGCGCGCCGACGAGATCCGCGCTGCAGACCGCAACCCCCGATCGCACCGGCGGCATGGGGCTGAACCAGGCGAGACGCATGGTGATCATTCTCGCACTGTTGACTGAGCCGACAAGTCGCTGTTAACCGGCGGCGCGAGCGAGCAGCCTTGAGCCGCAGCGAGCGCGAATGCGCGAGCTGCAGCGTCTGGGGGTGGGCCCCAGCACGCGCGCAGAGATTCCGGCCGAGCCAGGGCAAGCAGTTCACTGAAGCTGTTTTGGACTCGCACTGGGTGCAGCTCTGCCTTCGACCGATTTTGAAACGCCTGTGATAGCATGCGGTGTTTAGACGGTCGCGGGGCGAGCGCCTCTAGCCGTCGCCGCGCCCGGATCCCCCCGGTCGCGTTAGCGGCTCGCTTGAGAAAACATTCACAAGCGGGCGGGAACATGTGACGCGATGCACGGGTGGGTCCCCATCCTGATCATGATCGGGTTCGGCGCCGGATTCGGGGCGTTCAATGTTCTGTTGTCGAACCTCGTCGGTCCCCACAAGCCCACGCCTGAAAAGCTCGCGCCGTACGAATGCGGCATGCCCCCCGTCGGGGATGCGCGGGAACGGCATCCCGTCAAGTTCTATCTCGTCGCGATGATCTTCTTGCTGTTCGACATCGAGGTGGCGTTTCTCTACCCCTTCGCGATGGCGCTGCGGGGGCTCGGCTGGACGGGGTTCATTCAGATTGTTGTTTTCTTTGCCATCCTGCTGGCGGGCTACGTCTACGTCTGGCGCAAGGGCGTGCTCGACTGGGGACACGAGCGGGGCTAAATCTACATGGCTGACCTGGAGATTCCGGTTCTGACCACGACCGTCGAGAAGATGGTGCAGTGGGCGCGCCGATCGTCGATTTGGCCGGTGACGTTCGGGCTCGCGTGTTGCGCGATCGAGATGATGGCGATGAGCGCCTCGCGCTACGACATCGCGCGGTTCGGCGCCGAGGTGTTCCGCGGATCGCCGCGCCAGTCGGACCTGATGATCGTCGCCGGCCGATTGTCGCGGAAGATGGCGCCGGTCCTGCGGCGCATCTACGACCAGATGCCGGAGCCGAAGTGGGTGATCTCGATGGGCGCGTGTGCGTCGGTCGGCGGCGTGTTCGACAACTACGCCATCGTCCAGGGCGTGGACCAGGTCGTGCCCGTGGATGTCTTCGTGCCCGGTTGCCCGCCGCGCCCCGAAGCGCTCAT
>DATAEK010000316.1:0-63239 GCA_036258055.1 Vicinamibacterales bacterium | reverse complement strand
ACGGGCGACCTTCTCGTGCTGGTTCAATTGGTTGCGGGGGCACGCAACCAACATTATCTGCAGCTTTGGCGGCCGGCAGCGTGAGCTGGTCTGCGGTCACGTCCCTTTCGGCTCTCCACATCGGACGATTTCCACAACTGGCTCATTTGCGAGGCCTCGTAGACCAGGTGGTTGCTAAAAGGGAGGGCTAACGGGAGCAGCTGAAGACCGTACCGCCTCGAGACGCGAGCGAACCAGCACGGCGATCTCCTCGATGCTGATGCTCTTCAGGCACAAGTTGTCGTTGCAGGGCGACTGCCGCTGGTTGAGCGGACCGATGCACGGACTGCAGGAGTATCCTGTGTGGATCACATCCGACTTGGTCGTCAGCGGTCGATAGCGGTCGGGGATCTCCGGCCCGAAGAAGACGACGACGTGGATCCGTGTCAGCGCCGCGAAGTGGGCCGGTCCCGAGTCGTTCGTGACCAGCACGTGAGCGACATCGAACAGCTGCAGCAGCTCGGTCATCGTTGTCTGGCCAGTGAGGTCCAGCGCACGTGGCGAGCCGAGCCGCGCGCAAATGTCTTGTGCGTGGACCTTCTCGGCGGCGACGCCGATGATCAGCACGAAGACCTGCGGATCTTCCAGCAGCCGGCGGGCGAGCTCGGTGAACGACTCGAGTGGCAAGCGACGCATCGGTAACCGGTCGCTGGCGTTCGGATTGAGAACGACGAGCTTCTGGGTGGGTCCGATGTCGGCATGGATCGCGCGGAGCTTCCGCCAGAGTCCGTCTGCCGCGCTCGCGTCGGCCGACATCTTCGGAACCTCGAGGCAGTCCATGGTCCTCGGCCGTTTCACGCGCGGCACCTGCTCCGGCGGCGAGTCGAGAGCGTGCACGAGATCGAGGAACGTGTGCGCGGCATGGATGTGCGCGTTGTATAGCACCTTGTGTGTCAGCAGATCGCCCGCGTACAGCCCTTCCTGGTTGAACCGGTGGAAACCGACGCGTCGGCAAGCGCCAGACACGTAGCTCAGCATGCTGCTGTACCTGACGAAGGCTTCCATGTTGATCACGGTGTCGATGCGGCGACGGCGGGCACGCCACAGAAACCGCAGCGTGTCGCGCGCGAGGGACAGGCCGGAATGCGCGTCAACGGTGATGATGTTCTCGGATGGGATGATCTCGAGCATCTCCACGCTCGACCGAATCTGCGTGAAGCACAGAAAATGCAGCGTGGCGTCCGGATGGAGCTCGCGCGCTTTCCTCAGCGAGGGATAGGCCACGACCATCGTCCCCATCTCGGCGAGCTGAATGAACAGGATGTTCCGCGGCCTGCCGACCGGAGAGGTCGCCAGGCCGAGGAAGCGCTGGACGCGAGCGACTATGGTGAGGAGAAACACGAGCGGGATTCCGACCCAGTAATCGATGGCCCGCATCAGGTCCGGATTCAAGGCAGTCTCGTTTCGTCGTGTACTGTGTCGCCTGGTCCGCGCTCGTTCACCGCGCATTCCGAGTGATCAACACCGCGACTATGCCGCCATAGAACCGGGCCGGGGCTTCGACAGCAGCAGCCCGACGGTGCGCAGCGGATGCCGCACGTCGTCGCGAACCGTTGCCCAGCCGATTCTCCGCAGATAATGCGCCAGACATGCGAAGAGCAGAACGGTCGTGATGTAGAGCACCGACCCGAGCCGAAACACATCCGGAGCCGCGGCGTAGAGCGCGAGGCCGATGGATACCGCGATGTTGCGCAAACCCCGCTTGTCCGGCACCAGGAGCACGATCAACAGGTGCCGCGCCACTCGCATCTTGATGCCGACGAACATCGCGAACGGAACGAGCGACCACCCGATCCGATCCTCTAGGTCGAACCCGAGTCGCGTCTCGACGTACCACAGCACAATCGTGAAGGGCACGACCAATACGACCCCCGCGACCGTGTCGTAGATGTTGCCTTTGACCTGGTCGTGGAACGTGAAGATGGTCAGGTAGTTGTCCCAGATGAAATACGGGAGCACGAAACCGGCGAACAGGATGGCGACAAAGATCATCGCCATTCCACTCCGCATGGTCAGGATCTGCCACACGTACGCCGCCGGCGAGAGCTTCATCGTGATGGCGAGCGCCATCAGGATGTGAGCGGCGTCGCGCCGCGAGCGGGCGAGGATGAGCGCGATCATGACCACGACGAGCATCGCGAGGTACGAGTCGTCCTGCACGTAGACGAACCGATGTCCGAAGTACGCGAAGTTCAGGTACAGGAGAGGAAAAAGGTACCACCGCGTGTTCAGGAAATACCAGAGGGACAGCCCGACGAACAGCGTGGCGAGCAGCAGGACCATGCCGTAGAACCCGATTCCAATCGCCTCTCCTATGGCATACAACCCCGCAGCCGTGAGCAAGGCCGCCGGCGGATAGGGAGCTGATGCCTCCCTGGTCCACGTCGCCTTCTCGAGCGGTGTCTGTTCAAGGCGCGCCTTGGTGTACATGTCGAGCGGATCATTCAACACGACCTTCGCGACGTACGAATTGCCAATCGTGTCAGCACCGTAGGTCTCGTACTGGTGAACGCCGCTGAGCACCGGGAAACGGGCGTAATGGACGTAAGCCCGCGGGACGTTTGGAATCGCCACGGCGATCATGTGCAGGACCGTGGCGGCGATCACCGTGTACTGGACCGGTCGGTTCACCCGTAACAGGAACCTGTCGAGCGCCGCCGCCGCTTCCAGAACAGTCACGTGCCTCCTGGTTCCGACCGAGCGATCTAGAGTAGCAGAGCACACGTCAAATGGGATCGGCCGAGGACGCAGAGTCCTTCAGCGCCAAAGGTACCGGTTCTCGCTGATCAGCGCTTTTGCTTGCCATAGTGTTCCTCGTGATCCTTCTCGGCTGTTTTCAATCGCTCAGCGACGAGACCGATATCCCGTTTGGCCGTCCGGATACCGGACGGCGACTTCTTCTGGAACGCGTGCAGGACGTACACGGCTTTCTCGAACCGAACCGAATACACCGCTCGATAGGCGTTTCCGTCGTGCGACTCGACGACCTCCAGGACGCCAGGACCGAGCCCCTTCCAAGGCTTCGCTGACGGCGCGGTACCGCCGAACTGCGCGATACCGAGAGCGTTTGTCCTCCTTGTCCGATGCTCGGCTCTCGACGAAGGCCGACAGCAAGATCGTCGTCGAGCGGCTGTTATCGGTGAGCGGTGAAGACAGCCTCACGATTGACCGCAAGTATCGGGAGCCCTGGACCGGGCGACTCCCGACACGCTTCGTGATCATGAGCAACGAGTTGCCGAGATTGAGCGATTCATCCGGGGCGTTGGCGTCCCGGTCATCCTCTTCGTGCTAACGAAGTCGTTCTATGGGAGCGAGAACCCGAAGCTCACCGGCGAACTGCTGCCGGAGGCGCCCGCGATTTTCAACTGGGCGCTCGAAGGGCTTGACCGCCTGAATCAACGCGGGTACTTCGTGAATCCCGAGTCCGGGAACGACGCGATCCAGCAGATGGAGGACTTGTCGTCGCCGATAGGGACTACAGTGCCGAATCGCCTGGACCGGCTGGACCAACACAACCCAACGGACGCGAGTCTGGTCCTGGTGGTCCAAGTGGTCCAAGCGATTCGCCAATGTATTCCCCACGGGAGAATGGCGATGACTACTACGGAGCTTGAAGTTGAGACGGTCGTGCTCAAGGGCGGGCTCATCGTCTCGCTGCCGGCGCTTCGCGTGCTGTGGGATCTGGAAGCCGAGGCTTGGACATCAAGCTCGCCACCGACGGTCGCATCCTGGTCGGGCCGAATGCCCGCCTCAACGACCATGACCGTGCCCTGATTCGTGAGCACAAAGCCGAACTGATTCAGTTGGTCCAGTGTTGCGAGGCGCTGCAATGACGATGCGTGCCTGCCGCATCGGCTTTTGCCCGCATCCTGCCGTGTCACGAAGTCGGTGTGCTGTCCATGCGAAGCCCGACGAGCAGCAGCGCCACCGCTTCGGCATCAGCGTCTACAACGACCGAAGATGGCGAGGCAAGCACGGACTGTGCGCAACCAAGTGCTACATGCGCAGCCGCTCTGCGTTCTCGGCCTGGAGCGCGCAGTTGGTGTTTACCTGTCGCCGATTGCGTTGATCAAAATGGTGATAAACCGTTTATATAGACCAACTTACGGGTGGAATTTGAGAAGTTCGAACGGGGTGGGCAGGGAACCCGCGGGGCGGCCAAACACAACTACGCGTGTTCCCCGTTGCGTTGTTGCGCACACCCACGCCCCCAAAGGACGAGAAGCCCGCGAAGCGGAAGGCGCGGAAGCGGACGAAGGCGCAACGAAGGGCCGCTGATGCGGCGTCGGCGGGGTGTTAATTGTGTTGTTTGGGTGCGGCAGGGTTGGGAGTCTTTCTGAGAGTCTTGATTTCCCGCGCCAACGCCCCGAGTTCGGCCGCCACTTGGTGAGGGTTTCCCCCGAGCCGGTCGAGGCGTTCTTTGATGCGCTCAATCTGGGCGGCGCGTTCTTCGCTGTTGCCGCTGAGCGTGCGAGCCACTTGTGGATACGGCTGAGGCTTCACACCTGCAAACGTATACCGCTGGGGTCTTGGTGGCTGTTCAAAATTGCACAGCCCGTTGATGGGCCGCTACCCGGCAAAAGCGAGGGGTATTAAGGCATGGCGAACCCGAGCCTAAAGGCTCCCCGACATCTGAAGCCGGCGACCCGTCGCTGGTGGGAGTCGGTGGTGTCCACGTGGGAACTCGCCGGGCACCACGTGCGCTTGTTGACCTTGGCCGCTGAAAGTTGGGATCGCTGCGCGGAGGCACGCGAGCAGATCGCGCGGGACGGATTGACGGTCGAGACGAAGGCGGGCGGACCGCGGTTACATCCCTGTGTGCGCGCGGAGACGGATTCCCGGCTGGCGTTTGCGCGGCTGCTCAGGGAGTTGGATCTGGACATCAGCCCGCCGACCGAGAGTAAGCGCCCGCCGGCCCTGCGCTCGATTGCGAGGTAACCGAATGCCACGTAAGCAACGCTCGCCGAAACCGCGCATTGACCTGCCGCTCTCGAAGGCGTGGCACTTCGCGCTGATGACCGGCACACCGCCGCAGTGCCGGCTGCCCGGCTGGGTCGAGTTCGAGTACGACGCGGTGAAGTTGCCGACCGGCGACTACTCCTGGACCGCCGCGGGCGATGCGCTCTGGCAGCAGCACGGCGCGGCCCTGACGCGTGAAGCGGCGGCAGCAGCGTTTGTGCCGTTCTGGTCACAGCAGGAGGCACCGGCTGGCGCTGGATTCCGGCAGTGGCGAGATGCATTCCTGGCTGAGCACCGCTACTGATGGCCGCGACCGCTCTGCGCCATGCGCCCGCGGACTCGACCGACACGATCGCGACCTTGTTGCGCGAGCTGGTCGCACTCCATCGGCAAGACATCGAGCTGCAGCGGCAGATTCTTGCGGCACTCGAGCGGCAGCACAGTCCCGTCTCAGCCCTGAGTCGCAGCGATCGTCAGGTCATGGAGCGGTTGCTGCCGGCGATTGGCGGCGTGTATGGGCCTGAGACGTTTTCTTCTCGGGATCTGGTGGAGGACGCGCGACCGGCTGTGCGGCGAGCGTATAGAAGTAGATCTCCTCGCTGGAAGTTCGAGCGGATGCGCTGCTGGTATGCGCGCGCCGTCGAGAAGCTGCGTAAGCGCGGTTCGTTCCTTGCGAAATCGGTCGCCGAGCTGGCGATCGAGTTGGCAACCGCCGCGCAGCTCCCACGCGAGGCGCCCGCGTGCAACGTCTGCTTGCTCTCGATGGAGAAGCCGCAGTCCGCGAGCGGCCGGTCAATGCCGCATAGTGCGAGGTGCCAGTGGAGGTCTCCGCTCGGTCGATGCGGGCCGGTTCACTCACGGCCCGTCTCCCGCTTGTTCTCCCGCTTTCTTGTCGAGCTCCACCGCTTCCAGCTGACCGATCAGCTCCGCCTCTATAATGGCTTCGCGCGGCCTGGACCTCGCTCGCACCATGCATCCCGACGCGCTTGCACTCTTTCGCGAACTGGCCGACTGGTCGCCGTCCCAGCGCGAGGCGTACTACGTCGAGCATCACGTCGATGCGGCTCTGCGCGCCGAGGTCGAGTCGCTGCTGCGCTTTGACCGGCAAACCACCGGCTCCATCAACAACTACGTGGCAGCCGCCGCGGCCGAGGTGCTGGCCGATCAGTCGAGCTCGTCCTCCGCGCCAGAACAGCTCGCGCCGCACACCACACCGAGTGCGATGTCGACGACGCCGTCGCTGGCCGGACACCGCTTCGGCGTCTTCGAAGTCCAGGGACTGATGGGCGCCGGTGGAATGGGCGAGGTGTATCGCGCCCGCGACACTCGGCTCGGACGCGACGTTGCCGTCAAGATCCTCTCGCGCGCGTTTCGAGAGGATCGCGAACGCATCGTGCGCTTCGAGCGCGAGGCGCGCGTGCTCGCCGCGCTCAATCATCCGAACATCGGCGTGGTGTACGGCCTCGAGGAAGCGGACGGACTGAAAGCTTTGGTGATGGAGCTCGTCGAGGGCGAGGATCTCGCCGCTCGGCTTCGGCGGCGGTCGTTGCCGCTCGACGAGGCGCTGGACGTCGCGCGGCAAGTGGCCGAAGCGCTCGCAGCCGCCCATGCGCAAGGCATCGTGCATCGCGACCTCAAACCGGCAAACATCAAGCGTCGGCCGGACGGACAAGTCAAGGTGCTCGATTTCGGGTTGGCCAAAGCGCTCGTGTGGAATGACGCGGTGAGCGCCACGCAAACCGGCGTCGTCGGCGGCACACCAGCCTACATGAGTCCGGAGCAGGTGCGCGGCGAGGTGGTCGACACCCAATCCGATATCTGGTCGTTTGGCGTCGTGTTGTTCGAGCTGCTGACGGCGGTGTCGCCGTTTGCGCGACGAACGACGGGAGAGACGCTCGCCACCGTGCTCTCGGCGGCCCCCGACTACTCTCTGCTGCCTGACGACACGCCCTCGAACGTGCGCCGCTTGATTCGGCGCTGTCTGGAGAAGGATCGCCGGCGCCGCTTGAAGCACATCGGCGACGCCGGTCTCGAGCTGGAGGAGGCGCTCGCGCCATCCGGCGCCCACGACGCGGCGGATCCAGCGCATGGCCAGGTGCTCATCGCTGCGCAAAAGAGGCGCACGTGGCAAGGGTTGGCCGTGTTGATGGCTGCGATCGCGTTAGGGATTGCCGCATGGGTGTTCCAGCCCACGGCGCCAGGCTCGCCCGGCCGATTCGAGGCGCCGGGGCCGGAGAATGTGACTCTGTACGATGACGTTTCGGTATCCCCGGACGGCCGCAAGCTGGCGTTCACGGCGGCCGCTCCAGGTGGGTTATGGTTGCGCGATCTCGATGCACTTGAATGGCGGCGCCTGCCGGGTACGGAGGGTGCCTCGACCCCTTTCTGGTCCCCCGACAGCCGGTACGTGGGCTTCATCGTCGACAACACACTCAGGAGAGTTGACACGACCGGCGGTCCACCGGAAACGGTGACCAGTGTTCCCACCGCCGCGCTCCGATCAGGCACCTGGAATCGTCATGGCGACATCGTGCTGGGGAGTTGGGGCGGCGGATCGGGTGGTCCGCTGTGGCGAGTGTCCCCGGCAGGGGGCGCGGCGACGGCGGTGACCGAGGTCGACCTATCCAAGGGAGAGTTCGTTCACACGGGGCCCACCTTTCTTCCCGACGGCAATCACTTTCTGTATTTCCGCTCCGGACCGCCCGACGTTGAGGGCATGTACGTTGGTTCTCTCGACGTCGACGCCGGGAACCAGTCGCGTCAGCGGATACTGGCCACAGATGTGCCTGCGATCTTCGCGAACGACTACCTGTTCTTTCTGCGCGCCGGCACGCTGATGGCACAACCATTCGACGCTCGCCGCATGGAGCTCCAAGACGTTCCGGTACCTGTGGCCGAGGACATCGCGATCACGTGGTACTTCACCGGAGTGTTTTCGGTGTCTGACGGCGTTCTCGTCTATCGGACCGCATCAGCGCCTGGTACCTTCCAGCTCACCTGGGTTGACCGGCAGGGGAAGACGTTAGGAACGTTCGGACCGCCAGGAACGGACTGGCGGGTTGTGTTGTCGCCGGATGGCACGCGCGCAGTCGCGAAAGATGCTCCGTACAACGTGCCGGGCGATCTCTGGATGCTGGACCTTGCCAACGGTCGGCGCACGCGTTTCACGTTCAACAAAGAGGTCTACTCGCCCGCCGTGTGGTCTCGAGACGGCGCCCGCATTGCGTACTCGGCCGGCCGTCTCGGCGACACGATCTACCAGAAAGCCGCGTCCGGACTCGGCGACGAGCAGGTGCTGCTCAAGGAGCCGGGGTTGCGGCACCATCCGACCAGCTGGTCGCGCGACGGTCGGTTCCTGCTCTATCACACCGAGAACGCTCCGAACACGGGATATGACCTGTGGGCATTGTCCCTCAGCGACCGCCAGCCACATCTGATGCTCGGCGAGGCCTTCAATGAGTGGGCCGGCGTCTTTTCACCCGACATGCGTTGGATTGCGTACGTATCGCTCGAGACTGGAGGTGCGGCTGAGGTCTATGTCCGCCCGTTCCGAGTGTCAGGGCAGACCGGCCAGCCGTCATTCGGCGAGGGCAAGTGGCAGATCTTGAAGGGCCAGGCCAACTGGCCACAGTGGCGCATCGACCGAGAGATCGTCTTCAACACGGCTCCATTTGGAACGGCGGTTTTTGCCGCGCCAGTGAACACAACCGGTACCGCCTTTGAAAGTGGCGTTCCCCAGCGGCTTCCCTTCCCTCCGAGCATAGGCGTGAGTACTACTCCGCAGTCCACTCCCGACGGCCAGCGCTTCCTGATCGAAGTGCCACTGGATCAACCAGCGGCTCGAACGTCAATCAGTGTTGTGCTCAATTGGCCAGCGTTACTGAAGCAGTGAACCGACGGCATTGCAATTGGCAGCAAGTTAGCTGGGAGCTGGGAAGGCACCCACGGTCTCATCCTATGAGAATTTTCGCGAATGCCAGCCATGCGTCCGTGCCCGCAACCATCGTTCGCGACACAGCCGTGATGACCAGCAGTGCACCTCCCCAGGACATCGCCGGGTGAACACGGCCCAACGTGCTCAGCTCATCGACCGCCCAGGAGAGCGCGTTGTGCCGATCCACTTCGATGCTGAGCACGCCATTCTCCATCCGGCCGGACGAGGTTTGTGGTGGCGTCGCACCAGCGAAGATCACGACACCCAGGGCTGGCACGGAGAACAAAGCTTTCCACCAGCTTGCCATTGGTCAATGCTCCTGTGCAGTTGCCAAAGATCCCGCTCGCACGCACGTTACTGACAATCTCAGGCTCCCCGACCCTATTGCGGTATCGGCTCGGGTTCGGTCAGCCGAATCAGCTCGACACTGACCGCGCCGACCGTCTTGACCGAAGTCACACGGAAGCAGGGGTACGGCGCACAATCGGTCTGCAGGGGGATGGTGAATTCGGTCCAGACGCCCGTGGTCGGATAGCGAGCGCTGCTTCGCACGCGTGCTGCTCCGACCGTCGTGGTGTAACGGTACGGATAATCGACCTTGCCGAGGTCCAACGTGCCACCGTCGGGCATGATCTCCAGGATTCCAAACGGCCTCGGGTCGTCGTCCGTCTCGAAACGCACGAGTACGACTGAATTCACGTCCGACGACCGGACCGATAGGGTCAAGTAGTTGTAGCGGTATTCACCGGTCTCGCATTGCACCAGCCATTCTTTCGATGAATCGGCGAGGTTCGCGTCGAGCGAGAAGGGCGGCCGCACGGCCGCCGCGCCAGAAGACCACGTGCGCCTCGGCATCGGATAGCTTCCCCACGTGGCAGCTCAGATGAATCGGAGAAGACTGCTTTTCCATCGCTTCGTTAGACAGACCGTAGATAGAAATAAAAAACGGGTTACGGCGAAATGCTGTAACCCGTTTGGAACTTGATGGTTGCGGGGGCGGGATTTGAACCCGCGACCTTTGGGTTATGAGCCCAACGAGCTACCGGACTGCTCCACCCCGCGTCTGGAACACTAATCGTAACACCCGATTGCAGCGGTCTGCAACCCCGGTGAAAGAAAAACGCCCGGCGGAACCGCTCCGCCGGGCGTCGAACTGACGACCTGAGCCGCAGACCTCTACCGGTCGTCTCGATCTGCGCGGCCGGCCGCGGCCAGCGGAATGCGGACCGCGGACAGCGGCGCGTGCGCCCTCCCTAGAAATTCACCTTCACGCCGAACTGCGCGACGCGCGGCGCGAGGATCGTCGTCACGTTGTTCGCGGTCGACTGATCCTGGCGCGTAATCGTCGACAGGACCACGTTGTTGTTGAACAGGTTGAAGACGGTCGCGGCGAACGTGATCCGGCGCGAGCCGAACTTCACGATTTTGTCGATGCGCATGTCGAACTGCGTGAAGTCCGGGCGAGTCAGACTGTTGTTGTCCTGCAACTTGACGGAGATTGTGCCAAGGCCGTTGGGACGGGTCGGCGACAGGATCGTGGTGTTGTAGGTGAATCCGGAGCGTATGTCGAGCAGGCCGGAGACTGACACATCCCAGGGCAGCGCATACAGCGCGGAGACCTTCGCCGACCAGGGCACAACGCTCGTCGCCTTGCCGTTTTCCACCGCAATGTTCGTCGGGTCCGTGTAGTCGCGGGTGGGGACCGGGTCGAAGTGCTTGCCAGTATTCACGGCCAGGTTGGCTGCCATCATCCACCGCTGGCTGTACCGCTTGCGCGCCGACAGTTCCACGCCGTCGTAGGTCTCGTACGACCCGTAGTTGCGCCGGAACGTCGCCGCGGGCAGCGAAGACCCGCGGACGAAGTACGTCCCGCTGTAACTGGGCTGATCGCACGTGGGCGATCCGTCGACGATGTTGCCGCAGTTTCTCGTGAAGGTGACCGGCGAGTACTCCTCGCTCGTCACACCCACGCGGAAGGCAGATGCGAACTGATCGTACTTGCGATGGATGTAGGTCGCCCCGACTGCGAAGTTCCGCATCAGTTCATGATCGACCCCCGCCGTGATCTCCTGGGTGCGAGCGTTCTCGAGGTTGGGATCGATCGTCGCGGGCGTCGTGACCGATGACGGGTCCGCCGGGTTGTAGTTCGAGGTCGGCGTCGTGAGGAACTTCGACAGGTCCAGCTCGTTTCGCTGCGCCGTGAGATCACCGTTGAGATCGCGCCAGGCGTAGCGAAGCGTCGTTGAGTTACTCGCCTGAAGGGCGTTGGACGTGCTGTTGGTGATCGCATAGTACCGCGACGCGCTGAACTTGAGCACGGTCTTGCCCGTTCCGAACAGATCGTAGTTGGCTCCGAATCGTGGCTGCCAGTTGTTCCAGACGACATTCGAATCGGCGCCGGGGAACTGAATCCCCGGAAGCAGGTCCGGCAGAATGCGGTTCGCTGGCGTCGAGGCCGCCAGCGCCTCGTCGTCGTAATGATCCAGACGGATCCCCAGGTTGAGGCTCAGCCGATGCACCCGGTACGTGTCGCTGAAGAACACGTCCGAATCCCAGCGCTGGATGCTGAAGTCCGCGTCACGCGTGATGTTGGCCTCGTGGCAACCGAGCGTAAAGGTCACGCCGCCGACGGTACAGGTGTTCATGTTGGCGGCCGACCGAATCCGGACCTCCCCGCCGCCGCCGTATTGACTGATCGATTCGATCGGGGTGGTTCTATAGCGGTACCCGAACTTCATCGAGTGCTCGCCGCCGAGGAATTTCGGCAGGTAGTAGTTGCCGTCGATGCGCGTCTCCCACTGCGGCCGGATCGTGTTGTAGTTCGAGTCTGCCGACCTGGCGACACGCCCCTCGTCGACGTAGTTGATCCGCTGGACGTCGACCAGGCTGTCGTCCTGAAAATCCAGCCGGAATCCGCCCGTGGTGTGTGAGAACTGCCCGTCGAGCGTGAACCGACTGTTCACGACCCACTGGTGCTGGATCCGGTAGATGTCGGTCGGGCCGCTCTGTTTGAACGCCGACTCGATCGGCGTCGTGGAGTTGACGCCGCGAGCATTGCGGATCTTGTCGCCGCGCGACCAGAAGAACGTGCTCTTGTTCCCCGAATTGAACTGGTACTGCAGCTTCACGTTCGTGTCGTCGAGCCGCGTCAGATCCGTCCGCAGGTTGTTGCGATCGTTCGGGTCGCCGGCCGGGTCGATGAGGAACCCGATCACGCCGACCTTGATGTCGTTGCGGGCGCGTGCGGCCCAGAACCAGGCCCGGTTCCGCCAGATCGGTCCGCCGAACTCAGCCCCGAAATCTTTGATGTTCTGGATCGGATTGCCCGCTCCGGCTTTCTGACGCCGGAGATCGTCGGTGACGTTCTCTGACTCGAACTTGTCGTCGGTGACGTAGAAGCGGCCACTGCCCTTGAACGTGTTGCCGCCGCTCTTCGTGATCAGGTTGACGGTGATGCCGCCCGACTGCTGCGAAGCGTCGCCGCCGCCGGTGTTGATCGTCATCTCCTCGAACGAGTCGAAGTCGTAATAGGTCGGCGACGAGTTCGACGACGTGTCCGTGATCGTGCCGCCGTCCATGGTCCATAGCTGACGGTCCGTGCCGTGCGCGCTGAAGCCGGGCTGCTGACCGGACCCGTTGCCGCCGACGTTTTCCGAGGTCATCGTCAGACCCACGGTCTGCTGGATGATTTCCCACGGATCGCGGGCGGTCGGGATGTCCTGCAGCGCCTTCTGGTTGAAGGTGCCGCCGAGCTGTGTAGACTTGGTGTCAACGACAGGGCTTTCGCCGGAGACCGTGACCGTTTCCTGCACGGTCGACAGGTCCAACTTGGCGTTGATCTCGGCGTTGAAGCCAGCTGTGACGACAACACTCTCGTGGACCAGCTTCTTGAAGCCAGTTATCTCGAAAGTGACGTTGTAGGTACCGATTGGAACGTTCGGGAAGCGATACCCGCCGCTGGCTTCCGTGACCGCGCTGGTCGGCTGAATCAGCGCCGGGCTGGTGATCGTGACGGTCACACCCGGCAGGACCGCGCCGGTGCCGTCGGTAGCCTTACCGAAGATCTCTCCCGTACTTACCTGCGCCATTGCCGGCATCGCACAAATGCCGATGGCGAGTGCAGAACCTATCAAGAGGCTCGCACCCCGACGAACGGAACTCATAGCGCCTCCTCCAGAAGCAGACCCACGCGTCCATCCTCAATAATGAAACGAGTTTCCGGAGGATACCGGCGTTCAAGCCGTGCGGCAAGAGCAAATTGGGACGAATGGCTGGATTATAGGGTCCAAATGCCATTTCATAATTGCGAGACTGCATGATTCTGGGTTCGTCACGCGGTCCGGCGGCCGCCGCCGCGATACTGGTCCTCTGCTTCGGGCTGGCGCTCTGGAGGCAGGCTCGTAACGTTCCGGCTGGGCGGGATCTGGCGGCAATTCCCGAGCAAAACGTGCTCCTCGTGACGATCGACACGCTGCGAGGGGACGCGCTCGGCTGTGACGGCGGACCAGCGAAAACCCCCAACATCGATGCGCTCGCGGCCGCCGGAGTACGGTTCACCTTCGCGCACTCCCACGCCGTCATCACACTCCCGTCCCACGCGAGCATCCTGACTGGTACTTACCCGTTCCAGCACGGCTACCGGGAGAACAGCGGCTATCGGCTGCGCGCCGGAACGCCCACGCTCGCCACGATCCTGAAGGCACGCGGCTTCTCCACCGCCGCGTTCGTGGGAGCGTTCCCGCTCGACGCCCGCTTCGGGCTGACGCCGGGGTTCGACGTCTACGACGGCCGGTTCGACGACGCCTCGGGTGCGGGAGTCTTCCAGTTGCCGGAACGTCCCGCAGGAGCCGTCGTCGGCCAGGCGCTGAACTGGATCGGTCGGCAATCCGCTCACAAATGGCTCGCGTGGGTCCACGTGTTCGATCCGCACGCGCCCTACGTACCGCCGTCTCCCTTCAATCAGGAGTACGCCGGGCGCCCGTACTACGGCGAGGTTGCCGCCGTCGATAGTGCCCTCGGTCCGCTCCTGGACGCCGCGCGCCGGTCGCCGCGCCCGACGCTCGTGGTCCTCACCGGCGATCACGGCGAAGCGCTCGGCGATCACGGCGAGTCCACGCATGGGCTCTTCGCGTACGAGTCCACGCTTCATGTGCCGCTCGTCATCGCGCAGGTCGGGACGACGATGACGGCGCCGGCGATCGCGGAAGTCGTGACGGCGCCAGTGCGTCACGTGGATCTTCTGCCCACGATCCTGGACGCGCTGCAGATCGCGCCGCCATCCGGCCTTCCCGGCCGATCGCTGCGCAAGGCGTCGGACCGTAATGACAGCGTCGTGCGCCCGTCGTACTTCGAGGCGATGTCGTCGATGCTGCAGTTCGGCTGGGCGCCGCTCCAGGGAGTTCTCGCTGGCCGTGAGAAGTACATCCACCTGCCGATTCCGGAGCTCTACGATCTCGCGCGCGATCCCTCCGAGCTGCAGAACATCGTCGACCGTGCGGGCGACCGCCGGCGTGTCCTGACCGCACACCTTCGCGGGTTCGAAGCCGCGCTCCCGGGGACTCCGCAGCAGGAAGATCCGCAGGTGCTCGCACGGTTGCGCGCGCTGGGGTACGTATCTGGTGGCGCGCCGGCAAAGGCCCAGTATGGCGAAGCCGACGATCCCAAGCGCCTAGTAGATCTCGACCGGCTCCTGCACGAAGGGGTCGCGCTCGACAGCGAGGGCCGAACCGAAGAGGCGATCACCAGGTACCGTGAGCTCGTCGCCCGCCGGCCGGACATGATGTCGGCGTCACGCCACCTCGCCTTCGACTACTGGCAGCTCGGGAACACCCGCCTCGCGATCGAGACGCTGCAGGCGGCGTTGCACGCCGGACAACCGACGACGGGCGCGCAGGTGCAACTGGCGACGTATCTCTCGGAGATGGGCCGGATACATGATGCGATTGCGATGCTGGAGCCGTTGGCATCGGGCACGTCAGCGGACCTCGACACCCTCAACGCGCTGGCGATTGCCTACGCGCGAAGTGGGCGGCGCGGCGACGCGCTGAAGACGTTCGATCGCGCGCTGACGATCGACGCCGCGAACACGATGATTCACGAGAACGTGGGCGCGCTGCATCTCGACGCTGGAGATCTGCCGTCGGCGCGGGCAGCGTTCGAGCGAGCGCTCGCATCGAATCCACGATCCGCGCAGGCGCTTGCCGGCCTCGCGATGATTGCGCTGAAGACCGGCCATCCCGATCAGGCGATCGAGGGCTGGAAACGCGCCGTCGACATCGATCCCACCAACTACGACGCCCTCTACAACCTCGGCATTCAGCTCGTACGCGCGGGACAGCCCTGGAACGCGCGGCCGTACCTCGAACGTTTCGTGGCGACCGCGCCGCCAGGACCGTACTCGCGCGACATCGCCGACATGCGCGCGCTGCTCGCGAAAATGCCTCGATGACTTGCTGCGCTCGACGGTAGAACGTCTGTTGTGTACTGGTTCAGGGGGCTTGGCCGAGGTCCAGGCTGGTGAAGTCCAGCAGGACCTCCACGCCCGACGACTCGCGGTCCGACGGTAGCGCACGACGCCCAGGACAGGTCACGGGCGCGGGTGCCGCCGCGATCGCCTCGTGGTACACGCGCGCGATCTCCGGTGCGAGGTAGCCGACCTTCGCGCCGCCGGCCACGACGGCCACCGCCATCGGGAAATAGCGGTTGCCGGGCTCTGGAGTCAGGGTTGCGACAAACGACGACGGGAGTTGCCGAACGCGATCCGCATAGGCAAGTCCGGCGACGACGGGGATGCGACCCAGCACGGAATCAGCCATGGCCGCATTCTACGGGGTCATGCCCGTCGTGCGCGACAAGTGACCACGCTGACGGGATTTACTGCTCGACCCGTGGAGCGAGGACTTCGCGGATCTTGCGCGCGAGATCGGCGCGCGTGAAAGGCTTCTGGAGGAACGCCGCGTCCGGTTCGATGATCCCGTGCTGCGCGATCGCCTCCTCCGTGTAGCCGGAGAGGTACAACACACGAAGCGCCGGACGGCTGAGACGCAGCCTGTGGGCGAGCTCCCGCCCGCTCATCTTCGGCATGACGACGTCGGTCACGAGAAGCGGGATCTCCTCGTGAGTCGAATCGCTGATCCCGAGGGCCTCGCTCCCACGGCTCGCCGCGAGCACGCGATAGCCCTGCTCCGTCAGGATCTCCTGGAGGAGCTCGCGGACGCCGTCCTCGTCTTCCACGAGCAGCACGGTTTCAGTGCCGGTTGGCAGCTCGGGCGCCGGACGCGGGTGCGGCTCCTCGACCGGCGCGTCCACGGACGGCAGATAGATCTTGAACGTCGTGCCGATCCCGAGCTCGCTGTACACCCAGATGTAGCCGCCGCTCTGCTTCACGATCCCGTAGACCATCGGCAGCCCCAGGCCGGTTCCCTTTCCGATTTCCTTGGTGGTGAAAAACGGCTCGAACACGCGAATTCGGGTCTCGGGTGCCATTCCCGAGCCGGTGTCGCTCACGGCGAGCATGACGTAGCGTCCGGGCCTGACCGCAGCATGCTGGCGGCTGTAGACGTCGTCGAGCTCCACGACGGATGTCGAGATCGTGAGCGCTCCCCCGTCGGGCATCGCGTCTCTGGCGTTGACCGCCAGATTCAGCAGCGCCTGCTCGATTCGCATCGGATCCGCCCTGACGTTGTCGACTTCTGATGCGAGGGACAGCACGCAGGTGATGTCTTCGCCGATCAGACGCTCGAGCATCCCGTGGACGTTGCTCACGATCGTGTTCGGCGACACCACCTGCGGCGACAACACCTGACGGCGGCTGAATGCGAGCAGCTGCTGCGTCAGTCCGGTTGCCCGATCGGCAGCGGCGACGATCGCTTCTACCTTCCGGGCGAGTGGATCGCTACGCTCGAGGCGCTCGAGTAGTCCGCCCGCCTGGCCGCCGATCACGGTCATCAGATTGTTGAAATCGTGGGCGATGCCGCCGGCCAGTCGTCCGACCGCTTCCATTTTCTGGGACTGACTCAACTGCTCTTCGAGCTGCTTGTGCGCGGTGAGGTCGTAGAACTGCCCTCGAATCGTCGTGATCGTACCGGCCTCGTTGAAGAGTCCGGTCGCGCTGACGAGTACGTGGACCTGAACGCCGTCGGGGGTCTGCAGCGCGATCTCGTGCTGTCTCAGGCGCCCCTCACGACTCACGCCGCCGACGAACCCGCGCCAGTTGACGTCGCCGCCCAGGATCGCGGTCGCGCTGCTCGCCAGCGCGTCGTCCACGCTCGCAAATCCCAGCATCCGCGCGAACACGCCGTTGCAATCGAGCAGCGCGCCGTCTGCGGAGGCAACGAAATTGCCCGTCAGGTCGCCGTCGAAGATCTCCCTTGCTTCGCGCAACAGCCGAACGTGATCCATGGCGAGCGCAGTACGGCGCGCCAGATCTTCGACCGTCGCCAGGTCGTCCGGGTCATAGAAGCGCCCCTTCTCCGTGAGCGCCACGGTCATGGCACCTGATACTCGGCCGCCCACCTGGAGCGGCACCACCATCAAAGATGTCCAGTCGCGCCGCCAGGGACCACCGTCCGCTGCGTCGCGGACGAGAAACGAGCGTCCCTGCAGCACACCCTGCCGGCAGTCATCGGGCAACAGGACGGAGGGCGAGCTCGTCTCGGCCGAAGTGTGGCCCGACTGCGCTCGCTGACTCTGTGCGACGTGCACCTGCCCCGGTCGGCCGTCGTCGTTCAAGCGGACGATTGCGCAGAAATCCGCGATCGACTCGACGATCAAGTGCGAGAGGTCGTCGAGCATCGACTCGGGACGCCGCGAGTCGAGAACCGCACTGGCCTCGCCTACGAGACGCAGCCGGCGTTCGTAGCGCAGCTGGTCGGTCGCATTCTGCGCGATCACGAGGCGTGCCTGTCGATCGCCGAACTGGACCGGGTGAATGGTCAGCCGAACGTCGAGCAGACTGCCGTCCTTGCGCTGATGCACGACGGTCGTCGTGCGGCTCTGCGTTTCGCTCTCGCCGGGTTCTCCCTGTCCTGACGTCTCATCGCCGGCGCGGCTGATTTCGACGATGCTTTTGCCGATGAACTCCTCGCGTGAGTAACCGTACACGCGCACCGCGGCGTCGTTGACCGCGAGAACCCGCAACGACTCCAGGTCGAAGACCCACATCGGCTCGGGATTGCCTTCGAACATCAGCCGGTAGCGCCGTTCCGACTCCCTCACCGACTCCGACGTCTGCTTGCGTTCGATCGCGTAGCGCAAGGTCCTGACCAGGAGCTCGGCATCGGCATCCGACTTCAGGATGTAGTCCTGGGCCCCTTCGCGAAGGGCTCTGCGCGCGAACGAGGCATCGGCATGCGAGGTCAGGACGACCACAGGAAGCGACGGCGCGTGTCCGGCGCAGGCGACGAGCGTGTCGAGACCACTGCTGTCAGGAAGTCCGAGATCGAGCAGCACTGCATCGTACGGCTCGCGCTCGAGACGGGCCAACGCGCGCGTCAGGGTCTCTTCGTGATCGACGTGATAGTCAGGCGCGATCGAAACGATCATCCGGGTCGCGAGCTGCGCAAACGCGGCGTCGTCTTCGACGAGGAGAATGGCGGTGGATTCCTGACTCATGCGAACGGTGAACGCAGGTCCGGAGCCGGAGAGCGCGTCAAGTATAACAGCGAACGATGGCGGTCTCCGTCTACTGACTGCTAGCTCCTCGACTACGTCACCGCCATCGCTGGCAGCTTGACGAGGAATGCCGCCCCTGAGGACGTCTGCTGCGCGTCGAGGCTCCCGCCGTATTGCGCGACAATCAGCCGGCTCGCGGCGAGGCCCAGCCCGGCCGAGGTCTCCGGCCGCCCCGACTTGAGCGGTTCGAACAGGGGATCGCCGGCGCGAACGCCGGGGCCACTGTCCGTCACGCGGATCTCCACACCTTCGTCCATCGCGGCGATCGAGACGCGCAGCTCGCGAGTCGGCGCTTCCGCCAGCGCCTGCTCCGCATTGATCACGAGATTCAACAGGATCTGCAGCAGATGCTGCGGATCCATCACCACGCGCGGGCTCGCCGCCCCCTGCTGCTCGACGAGCGCGGTGATACCGCTGCGGGTGTGCTCGTACCGGCGCATCTCGAGCGCCTGCGCCGCCAGCCGCGGAACGTCGAGGGCACGCTCGCCGGCACGATCGCGACGGGCGATATCGGACACGCTCTGCAGAATGGCGTGACCTCGCAGTGCATTCCGCAGAATGGTGTCGATTCGCGCCGCGGCCTGCGGCTGAAGGCCGGGTGCACCAGACAGCATCTCAGCGGAACCGCTGATCATCTGGAGCACGTTGTTGACTTCGTGAATCGCCGTCCGCACGGTGTGCATCACGAGCGTCGCGCGGTTCAACAACAGGAGGGTGTCAGGAGTAAGGGCGGCGGCCGGACCGTCGGAACGCGAATCCATTCGGGGAATTCTACGACGGCCGGGAAGCCGATGAGCTCGTGCGTCAGGCACGAGCTTTACGGCTGAGCGCAGCTTTGATGTCGAGTTGGCGCTGGCGCTGCTGAACGCCGGCGCCGTCGCGTGCGCTCGCGTCAGCTAGCGACGGCGGCGTGAGCCCGCGCGCGCGGTCAATTCCTCGCCAGTCAGCAGGCCATCCTTGTTCGTATCGAGCCGATCGAACGCTTCCGGATTCCGGGGCCACTCCTCACGAGAGATCGATCCGTTCCCATCCTTGTCGAGCCGCTTCCAGCGATCGTCCGCACGCTGCCGGATCCGCTGCTGCACGGCCTGCCCCAGTTCCTCGCGGCTCAGGACGCCGTCCTTGTTGGCGTCGAGCCGATCGAACGTCTGCGGATCCCGCACCCACTCGTCGCGGGAGATCGAACCGTTCGTGTCCTTGTCGAGCCGCTGCCACCGCTCGCGGACGTTGTGTCGTACCGCGGCACGCCGTTTCTGTATGCGCTCCGCCTGTTGCTGATCGGGCGCTGGCTGCTGCGCCATCGCTGGCACCGCCACGCCTAGCGTCAGCGCCGCCGCCGCGCTCAAAACCCACCGTCGCATGTCTTGCTCCTTCTGAAATATCCTCAATGGCTTAGACCGGCGCCCGCCCAGAAGGTTGAAACGTGTCGATGTCGGAACGGCTGGCGCTTCTTGAAACGCAGCGCACCTGTGACGTGGTGGCCGGCATGATTGCCGCGCGAACTCGGCTCAGATCCGGGGCAGCGTGACTTCCTGCTGGCGCAGATACTTGCCCTTCTTGTCGCCGTAGGAGATCTCGCAGGGCTCGTCGCTCTGGAAGAACAGGACCTGCGCGATTCCCTCGTTCGCGTAGATCTTGGCGGGCAGCGGCGTCGTGTTCGAGATCTCGAGGGTCGCCGTCCCCTCCCACTCCGGCTCGAAGGGCGTCACGTTGACGATGATGCCGCAGCGCGCGTAGGTGGACTTGCCGAGACACACCGTCAGCACGTCGCGCGGAATGCGGAAGTATTCAACGGTTCTCGCCAGCGCGAACGAGTTCGGCGGGACGATGCAGGTGTCCGCCTTGATGTCGACGAACGAACGCGGATCGAAGTTCTTGGGATCAATCAGCGTGTTGTTGATGTTCGTGAACACCTTGAACTCGTCGGCGACCCGGATGTCGTAGCCGTACGACGACAGGCCGAACGACACGACGCCGCTTCGCACCTGCCGATCCTCGAACGGCTCGATCATGCGGTGCTCGCGGGCCATCTTCTTGATCCACTTGTCGGATTTGATGGACATAGCTCAGTCGGCAGTCGGCAGTCGTCGGTCGGAAGTCGCCAGTCGTCAGTCGTCAGTCCGGAGCGTCAGCGCCGAAGGAACGCGAAGATCAGTGTCAGGATTACGCTGACGACGATCGACGTCACCAGGGGAAAGTAGAACGTCGCGTTGCCGCGACGGTAGACAATGTCGCCGGGGAGCCGTCCGAATGGGACGCCGATCATCATCAGCAGCCCGATGCCGGCCACGATCACGCCGATCACGACGAGCAGCTTGCCCACGCGCGATTCCTCTTACACCAACTGCATTCCCGGGAAAAAATACGAGAGCTCGAAGGCGGCCGTCTCCGGCGCGTCCGATCCGTGCGTCGCGTTGTTCTCGATCGACTTGCCGAACGTCTTGCGCAGCGTCCCCGCGTCCGCCTTGGCCGGATCGGTGGCTCCCATCAGGGAGCGCCACTTGAGGATCGCGTCCGGCGCCTCGAGCGCGAGAACCACGACCGGGCCGGACGCCATGAATTTCGTCAGACTACCGAAAAACGGCCGCTCGCGATGTACCGCGTAGAAGCCTTCGGCCTCCCGCTGGGACAGATGAACCATCCGCATGGCACGAATCTGGAATCCGGCTTCTTCGATGCGCTGAATGATTTGCCCGGCGTGCCGTGCGGCAATCGCATCAGGCTTGATGATGGCCAACGTCTGCTGCATATCCGGGCAATTATATCCGTGCAGATCCCGAAAGGCACGAGCTACGAATTGACGCGCGGTTGGTCTCCCGCGGGCGCGACCGACTGCAAAGGGGGAAAACGATGCAGGACGACACCGGGAACGATCATCCATCCACCGACGAGCACCTTGGGGCGGTCGAAGGCGATCGACCCGGAGACTCGCCTCAACAGGGTAACCCGCACGGCAAGGGGCTCGATGACCAGGGGCTGCCTGACGATCCCATTGCGGTCTGCGAGGACGTCATCGGCGCGAACGTGGACAAGACCCAAGGCTGAGGACGGTCAGCAATTCCGAGGCTAGCGCCCGGGTGCAGTCGTCGCAGTGCTGGGCTTGAGGTACTTGCCGTACCAGTCGACGTAGCGCTCCAGCCGGTCTTTCTTGTAGCTCGGCGTGGTCAGCGAGTGGAACTGCGACGGGTAGATCACGAGCTGCGACTCCACGCCCAGGCTGCGAAGCGCCTGATACATCTGCTCGCTCCCGAGCAGCGGTACGTTGAAGTCCCTCTCGCCTCCCATGAACAGCGTGGGCGTCCGGATGCGATCGGCGTGGAAGAACGGATACGACACCTTGACCCAGACATCCTGGTTTTTCCAGGGCGGGCCGAGCTCGGCTTCGTACTGGTTGATGTACATGTCGGTGCCGTACATCGAGATCTGATTCGAACTGCCGGCGCCGCTGATCGCGGCTTTGAACCGCCGATCGGTCGCGATGGTGTAGTTCGTGAGGATCCCGCCGTAGCTCCAGCCGCCGATACCGAGTCGATCCGGATCGGCGAGGCCGATCTTCTGCACGTAGTCCATCGCGCCGAGGAGATCGACGACTTCCTTGTTACCCCAATCCGCGAAGATGGCCTTCTGATAGGCGCTGCCGCGTCCATTGCTGCCGCGATAGTTCACGGCGACGACGACGTAGCCGTTCGCGGCGAAGAGCTCGCGTTCGAAGGTGAACGCGTGCTCGTCCTGACCGTTGGGTCCGCCGTGGATGCGCAGCAGAGTCGGATACTTGCGCCCGGCAGCGTAGGTCGGCGGCTTGACGATCAGGCCGTGGACCTCTGTCCCGTCGCTGCTCGTCGAGGTGAAATCCTCGGTCGTCCCGAGGATCACGTTTTGCAGCCACTCGTCGTTCTGATGCGACAGGCGGCGAAGCTTGCCATTCTCGAGCGCGCAGACTTCCGGCAGCTCGGTCGCCGTCGACGCGAGCACGGCGAATCCACCGTCGGCGCCCGCGGAGGGGTTCACGACGACCCGCCGGCCGTCGGAGAGCTTCTGCACCGGCCCGCCCCCTGCGGGCACGCGGGCAAGATATTCGGCGCGATCGTCCACCACGACGAAAGAGATGGAACGACCATCCGCCGACCAGAGCGGCGTGGTTACGGGACGGTCGAGACCATCCGTGAGCGTGCGCGCTTCCCCGCCCGCGGCCGGGATCACGAGGAGCTTGTTCTGGTCGTAGGCGGAGTACTTCGGCTCGTCGCCCAGAAGGTAGGCGATCGATTTTCCGTCCGGGCTCCACGACAGCTGCCCTGACTCATCGGCCGCCGTCGTCGTCAGCCGGCGCGGCTCGGCGCCGGCGCGTGACTCGATGACGAAGAGGTCGCGGTTGGGCATCTTGTCGACGTCACCGTCTCCGTGACGGCGGATGAACGCGATCTGCTTGCCGTCGGGTGACCACGCGGGCGACTCCTCGTCGAAGCGCCCCGAGGTCAACGCTTCCGTCTTTTTCGAGGCGACGTCGAAGAGGTACAGGTGGGAACGTTCGGCCCGGAGGTAACCGTTGACGTCGGCTTTGAAGTAGTAGCGATCGATCACGATCGGCTTCGGCGTTTTCGCCGGCCCCTCCTTCGCCTTCTCACGCTCCGCCTCAGCCGCGGCGACGAGCGGATCCGGATCCTGGACGACGAGGGCGATCCGCGCGCCATCCGGCGACCAGGCGTAATCTGCCACGCCACCTTTGACGTCCGTCACCTTGATCGCTTCGCCACCGGCACGGTTCATCAACCAGAGCTGCCCGTCCTTCGCCTCCTGACGCGATGACACGAACGCCAGGTACTTGCCGTCCGGGCTCCACCGCGGCCGCGATTCGCCGTCGGGTGTGGACGTGAGCTGGATTTGCTGGGTTCCGTCCCAGCTGACCATCCACACGTCAGTGTCGTTCTTGTCCGTCTCCTTGATTGCGCGGGAGACGGTGTAGGCGACCCACTTGCCGTCCGGCGAACGCTGCGGATCCCGCACGTCACGCACGTTGAACAGATCGTCGACATTCAGGGGCCGTTTACCCTGACCGGCAACCGTGGCACCCGACCACACCGAGAGTACGAGAATTCCAACTGTAAGTTTTCGCATGAATATCCGTTACCTGAGGCTTTCCATCACTTCGTCGAGCGCCTCTTTCCCGGGCCGCACGCGTTCGAGCGGCAGCGTGGCGAGCGGCTCATCGACCAGGTCGAGGAGGGTCACGAAATCGTCTTTGTCAGGCTCGACGTAGAGAACGCCCGTAGCAACCTCGCCACGTCGGGACGTCTCGTGGATGAGGCGTATCGCCGCGAACTTGTCGGTCGGATCGTAGTCGTCGGCGACCTTCTTCAGGTACAGCCGTGAGCCATCGTGCAGCTGGACTTCTTTGGTCGTTCCGGGCTCGTAATCGATCGAGATGTCTTCGAAAAACGGCACGAAGCTGATCTCGCCAAGCGGTTCGTCGTGATCCTTCACGTAGGCGTAGCTCTTGGTCGAGCCTTCGTGATCGTTGAACGTCGTGCAGGGAGAGACCACGTCGAGCATGCACGTGCCTCGATGACTGAGCGAGGCCTTCAGGATCGACAGCAACTGCCGCTTGTCGCCCGAGAACGACCGCGCCACGAACGATGCGCCGAGCTGAATCGCCAGGGCGCAGGTGTCAATCGGGGGCAAGTCGTTGGCGAGACCGGTCTTGAGCGTCGATCCCAGATCAGCGGTCGGCGAGAACTGCCCCTTTGTCAGCCCATAGCAGCCGTTGTCTTCGATGATGTAGATGATCGGCAGGTTGCGGCGCATCAGGTGGATGAACTGCCCGATGCCGATCGCACCGGTATCGCCGTCGCCGCTCACGCCGATGGCAATCAGCTTCCGGTTCGCCAGCATCGCGCCGGTCCCGACCGACGGCATCCGTCCGTGGACGGCGTTGAACCCGTGGGCGGCGCCCAGGAAATACGCGGGGCTCTTGCTCGAACACCCGATCCCCGACAACTTCACGACCATCCGAGGATCGACCCCCATCTCGTAGAACGCTTCGATGATGCGCTCCGAGATCGCGTTGTGCCCGCACCCCGCACAGAGCGTCGTCTTGCCGCCTCGATACGGCTGCATTTCGAGGCCGATGCGGTTGACCTTCTTGCCAGGTTCGGGAGTGGTTGTCGCCATAGTGTTAGTTTTTCCTAATGCTCGCGGGGCCCCTGCTTTTCTCTAGCGGCGGGCCATATTTTCTCAATGCTCGTGGGGCCCCACCCCCACTCGCTCGCCCTCGGCGACTTCGCGCCTCGGGCGGGCCGCAGGCGCTGACTGTTTCCATTTCACTGGCAGCCCAGCACGAGCGCTACTCCCCACCCGCTGCAAGCGCTGCCGAGACACTCGAGCTGCGCACTTCCTCTCGCGACTTATGACCCTCCTGCACCAGGATCTCGTCCGTGACCGAACGTGCGTCGATCGGGAGGCCGTTGTAGTGGAGCACGCTGCGCAGCTTGTCGACCCGCGCCGGGCTGAGATCCAACTTCAGCAGTTGGAGCATCTGAGCGTCGCGGTTCTGTTCGACGACGTAGATGCGCTGGTAGCGATCGATGAACGGCGCCACATCGTCCGTAAACGGATACGCGCGCAGACGAAGATAGGCGGTCTTGACCCCGGTTTCGCGTTCGAGCTGATCGCGGCTCTCGTCGATCGCCCAGTGACTCGTGCCAAAGCCGATGATCCCAACCTCGGCGCCCGCCGTTTCCTGAATCTCGGGCTTCGGAACGTACTTCCGCGCGGTCTCGAACTTTCGCGCTAGCCGATCCATGTTGTTGACGTAATCGTCCGGCCGCTCGCTGTACTGTCCGCGTTCGTTATGTCCGGAACCGCGAGCGAAGTACGACGGCATGCCATCGCCGGGAATGGTTCGATACGGGATGCCGTCACCGTCGACGTCCTTGTAGCGTCCCCATTGCCCCAGCCGCTGCATCGTGTCCTCGTCGAGGAGCTTGCCGCGGTCGATTGGCTGGTCGGGGTACTGGAACGTATTCGACATCCAGGTGTTCATCCCCAGGTCGAGATCGCTCATCACGAAGACGAGCGTCTGAAACCGCTCGGCCAGGTCGAAGGCGTCCATCGCCATCGTGTAGCACTCTTCGACCGACGCTGGGATCAGCAGGATCTGTTTCGTGTCGCCGTGCGAGAGCAGCGCCGTCTTGAGCATGTCCCCCTGAGCAGTTCTCGTGGGCAAGCCCGTCGACGGCCCGACTCGTTGGATGTCGAAAACGACTCCCGGCACTTCGGCGTAGTACGCGAGGCCGGCAAACTCGCCCATCAGCGAGATGCCCGGGCCCGCCGTCGACGTCATCGCCCGCGCGCCCGCCCATCCCGCTCCGATCACCATCCCGATTGACGCGATCTCGTCCTCGGCCTGGACGATAGCGAACGTCGCCTTGCCCGTCGCTTTGTCGATCCGGTACTTCTTCATGTATCCGATCAGGGTCTCGGGAAGCGAAGACGACGGCGTAATCGGATACCAGGCGACGACGGTCACACCGGCCATCATGCAGCCGAGCGCCCCGGCGGCGTTGCCCTCGACGAGGATCATGCCGTGCGTCTTTTCCATCGGCTCAATCCAGTAGGGATCGAGCTTGGGCAGGTTCTTTTCGGCGTAGGCGAACCCGGCCTCGAGCGCACCCATGTTGAGCTCAACCGCCTTGACCTTCTTCCCGAGCTGCTTCTTGAGCGCGTGCTCCATCTGCTTCAAGTCGATGTTGAGCAGCTTCGACAGCACGCCGTCGTAGATCATGTTCTTGACGAGGCGCCGGAGCTTCGCGTCCTTGCAGACCTCGGAGACGATCTTGTCGAACGGCACCGGATAGAACACGAGGTCGCTGCGGAGGGTGCTGAGTTTGAGCGGCTCGTCGTAGAGCACGGCCGCGCCCTGATCGAGCGAGAGCACGTCCTCCTTCGCCGTCTCGGCGTTCATCGCAACGAGGAAGTCGATTTCCTTCTTTCGCCCAACGTAGCCTTCGCGGTTGGCGCGGATCGTGTACCAGGTGGGCAGTCCCGCGATGTTCGAGGGAAACATGTTCTTCCCCGACACCGGTACACCCATCTGAAAGATGGAGCGCAACAGCACGAGATTGGCAGTCTGGCTGCCGGACCCGTTGACGGTCGCGACT
Source organism: Vicinamibacterales bacterium (assembly GCA_036258055.1). GTDB lineage: Bacteria > Acidobacteriota > Vicinamibacteria > Vicinamibacterales > 2-12-FULL-66-21 > DATAEK01. The sequence continues at coordinate 36,482 of DATAEK010000316.1, read as the reverse complement.
TGGATACTGAAGTCGTTGACAACGCGCCGGGCGCCGGACGAGACGGCGGCCTCTTGGACCGCGAGTTCACTCGGAGACATGTGGAGCCCTTCCGGAGCAAACAAACGGATCGCTTGGGGGAGATGCCCGCTGCAGACTCAGACGACGTTGGTGAGGAGTGCGCGAATGCGGATCGGAAGCGGATCCGGTCGCAGAGCGCACGCCGCCAACTCGAGCGAGTCGCGAGTCGGTTCTATCAAGAATTATATAGCACGATGGCGTCGTGCTCCCGGGCGCTCAGGCGCCGAGCGCTTCTTTGACCTTGGCGCCGATGTCGGCAGGGCTCTTGACGATGTGAACGCCGGCCTTGGTGAGGGCTGCCATCTTCTCCGCCGCCGTCCCCTTGCCACCCGCGATGATCGCGCCGGCATGCCCCATCCGTCGTCCTGGCGGCGCGGTCTGTCCGGCGATGAAGCCGACGACCGGCTTGCGGAATCCCTTCGCGACAAACGCTGCGGCTTCCTCTTCGGCGGTCCCGCCGATCTCACCGATCATGACGACCGCTTCGGTGGCCGCGTCCGCGCCGAACAGCGTCAACGCATCGATGAAGCTTGTCCCGATGAGCGGGTCCCCACCGATGCCGATGCACGTGGTTTGGCCCAGTCCGAGCCGCGTCAGCTGGTGAATCGCTTCGTAGGTCAGCGTGCCACTCTTCGAGACGACCCCGACTCGCCCCTCCTGGCAGATGTGCCCTGGAATGATGCCGGCTTTGGCCTGACCCGCCGTGATGAGACCGGGACAGTTGGGGCCGATCAATCGCGTCTTCGATCCGCGAACGAGCAGCAGCGCCCGCATCATGTCGAGCGTCGGGATGCCTTCGGTGATGCACACGGCGAGCGGCACGCCCGCGTCGGCCGCCTCCATCACGGCATCGGCGGCAAACGCCGGCGGCACGAAGATGACGGTCGCGTTCGCGCCGGTCTCTCGCACGGCGTCGGCGACGGTGTCGAACACCGGCCAGCCCTCGTGGGTCGTGCCTCCCTTGCCGGGCGTCACGCCGCCGACGACCTTCGTGCCGTAGGCAGCGGCCTGTTTCGCGTGAAAGGTACCTTCCCGGCCCGTCAGGCCCTGCACGATGAGGCGAGTGTTGCGATCGATGAGTACGGCCATTCAGCTAATTCCTGCGTCAGTGAGCGCGATCGGGGTTAGCGAGCCGGTGCAGCCGCGGCGAGCCTCACGACCTGCTCCGCCGCTTCACCCATGGAGTCCGCGGTCGCGAAGTTGAGGCCGCTTTCTTTCAGCATCTGCTTGCCCTTCTCGACGTTGGTGCCTTCCATCCGGATGACGATCGGCACCGGGACGCCAAGCTCGCGCACGGCGGCAATCACGCCTTCGGCGAGCACGTCGCAGCGAAGGATGCCGCCAAAGATGTTGATGAAGACGGCGCGGACGTTCTTGTCCGACATCAGGATCTTGAACGCGTTGCGGATCTGTTCCGCATTCGCGCCGCCACCGACGTCGAGGAAGTTCGCCGGCTCTCCCCCTGCCAGCTTGATGATGTCCATGGTCGCCATCGCGAGACCCGCGCCGTTGACCATGCAGCCGATCGTTCCGTCCAGCTTGATGTAGTTGAGCGAATACCGTGAAGCCTCGACCTCGAGCGGCGCTTCCTCGTCGAGATCCCGGAAATCCTTGATCTCCGTGTGCCGGTACAGCGCGTTGTCGTCGAAATTCATCTTGGCGTCGAGCGCGATCAGGCTTCCGTCCTCGGTCACAATCAGCGGGTTGATCTCGATGAGCGACGCATCGGTCGACTTGAACGCGTCCCAGACCGCCGACATGAACTTGCCGGCCTGCGCCACCTGCGGTCCTTCGAGACCCAGCGCGAACGCGAGCTTCCGGGTCTGGTACGGGGACAACCCGATGCCCGGATGGATGGCGGCCTTGACGATGCGATCGGGAGTCTCCGCCGCCACTTTCTCGATTTCGACGCCGCCTTCCCGGCTCACCATCAACACTGGACGTTCAGTGGCGCGATCGATGACCAGGCCAAGATACAGCTCTCTCTTGATCGCGAGCCCCTGCTCGACAAGAACGCGGCCGACTTTCTGACCGTGCGGCCCGGTCTGATAGGTCACGAGCGTCGAGCCGAGCATCTTCGATGCAGCCTGCGCGGCCTCGTCGGGGCCCTTGACGACTTTGACGCCGCCGCCCTTTCCGCGCCCGCCTGCGTGAATCTGCGCCTTCACGACGACGGTGCCGCCGCCGAGCCGCTGCGCGGCCGCCCGTGCCTCTTCGGCGGTGAACACGACCTCACCCTTGGGCACCGGAACCCCGTGCTTCGCAAGGATGGCCTTCGCCTGATACTCGTGGATTTTCATCGTCTGGCTGGATGCGTCGGGGCCGAGTGGCCGGTCTTCGTCATAGGTGCCGCGGATTTCGGAGCGCGGCGCCCGGCTGACACGCCGTGACGACCGAGCATGCCGAGACCATGTGAGTGAGGAGCAACGCGGTCAGACGGCCCTACCCGGACGTCGCGTTACATCTGACGAGGACAGGCCACCAGCCGACACTCACGGTGCGCTCGCACGCCGAGCGCACAACCTGATCATCATGTGCCGGGCCGCTCCGCCGAATCAAGCGCGGCGCGGGCCAGGATAGCCGGACACGCCGACCGAGGGCATCCGGGAAACAGGTACAATCATTTGATCTCGGAGCTCACGTCGACGATGCCTTCGAACCTTCGCCGCGTATTCAGGTCTTCGGTCGGCACGAAGCTGCTGATCGGGCTGACGGGGTTGGCGCTCTTCGCGTATCTCATTCTGCACCTGGCCGGCAACGCCATCATTTTCTTCGGCGCCGAACCCTTCAACCGCTACTCGCACGCGCTCATCTCGAACCCGTTGATCGTGCCCATCGAAATCGGGTTGCTGCTGATCTTCCTGCTCCACATCTACAAAACCGTGACGATGTGGACGAGTAACCAGACTGCCAGGCCGGTTCGTTATCAAATGAAGAGGCCCGCCGGCCACACGAGCCGGAAGAGCGTGGCTTCGTCCACGATGATCGTGACCGGGCTCGTCACGGTCCTGTTCGTGCTGATCCACGTGAAACAGTTCAAGTACGGCGCCTGGTACGCCACGGCCAGCGACGCAACGGTCAGAGATCTCTACCGAACGGAAGTCGAAGTGTTTCAACGGCCCTTCTGGGTGATGTTCTACGTCGTCTGCACGTTGCTGGTCGCGCTTCACCTCCGGCATGGCATCTCGAGCGGGTTCCAGTCGATCGGGCTGGATCATCCGCTCTACACACGACGGCTCGTCGCCTGGGGCATCGTCGGTGCCGCCGTCATCGGCGGTGGACTCGCGGTGATTCCGATCTGGGTCTACCTGACGCACTAGCGTTATGAGACGCGGAACCAGATTTCGTTTTCGTTGCGACGTAACTAGGCGCGCCAAAGGCGCGCCCCGCCGGAGCGGAGCGGGGCGAAGAAGCCCCCGCGAGCGACGGCGACCGGTGTCCCCGGCGCGCGTATTCTGCGCGCTGGGGTGGAGATGGGGGGTCCGGCGGGGCGAAGCCCCCCGGTAGTGCCTATGGTTCTCGACTCGAGAGTCCCTGGTGGACCGCTCGCGGACAAGTGGGATCGCCACCGGTTCGAATCCAAGCTCGTCAATCCTGCCAACCGGCGCAAGTTCACGATCATCATCGTCGGCACAGGGCTCGCGGGCGCCTCGGCGGCGTCATCGCTGGGTGAGCTGGGCTACAACGTCCTCAGCTTCTGCATCCAGGACAGCCCGCGGCGTGCGCACAGCATCGCAGCGCAAGGTGGCATCAACGCAGCGAAGAACTATCAGAACGACGGCGATAGCGTCCAGCGGCTTTTCTACGACACGGTCAAGGGTGGCGACTACAGGTCACGCGAAGCCAACGTGTACCGGCTGGCGCAGCTGAGCGCGAACATCATCGATCAGTGCGTGGCCCAGGGCGTGCCGTTCGCGCGCGAGTACGGCGGACTCCTCGACAATCGATCGTTTGGCGGCGCTCAGGTCTCGCGGACGTTCTACGCTCGCGGCCAGACCGGGCAACAACTGCTGCTCGGGGCCTACCAATCGATGATGCGGCAGGTCGAGCGCGGCACCGTAAAGGCCCTGGCCAATCGCGAGATGCTCGATCTCGTGGTCGTTGACGGCAAGGCGCGCGGGATCGTGTGCCGGAACCTGATGACCGGAGCGATCGAGCGTTATGCGGGTCACGCGGTGCTGCTCTGCACCGGCGGCTACGGCACCGCGTATTACTTGTCCACCAACGCGGTCAACTCGAACGTCACGGCAGCGTGGCGCGCCCACAAGCGCGGCGCCTTCTTCGCCAACCCGTGCTACACCCAGATCCACCCGACTTGCATTCCGGTGTCCGGGACGCATCAGTCGAAGCTGACGCTCATGAGCGAAAGCCTGCGCAACGACGGACGTGTCTGGGTTCCGAAGCAGGTCGGCGACCGGCGCGCCCCGGATCAGATCCCTGAAGGCGAACGCGACTACTACCTCGAGCGGCGCTATCCGAGCTTCGGCAATCTCGTGCCGCGGGACGTCGCCTCGCGCAACGCGAAGTCGGTGTGCGACCAGGGCCGCGGTGTCGGGGACAGCGGACTCGCTGTCTATCTGGACTTCAGCGACGCGATCAAGCGGCTTGGCGTCGACGTCATCAGGACGCGCTACGGCAACCTCTTCGACATGTATACGAAGATCACGGACGAGAATCCGTACAAGACGCCCATGCGCATCTACCCCGCCATCCACTACACGATGGGGGGCCTGTGGGTTGACTACAACCTGATGAGCACGATCCCCGGCCTACACGTCCTGGGGGAAGCGAATTTCTCCGACCATGGCGCCAATCGGCTCGGCGCGAGCGCGCTGATGCAGGGGCTGGCTGACGGCTACTTCGTGATTCCCTACACGCTGGCCCACTACCTTGGCGGGCAGGCGCTGGCGCCCGTGACCACCGATCACGACGCGTTCAAAGAGGCCGAGTCGTCCGTGCAGGCACGCATCGACAAGCTGCTTTCGGTCAAAGGCTCGAAAACGCCACGTCAGCTCCATCGCGAGCTCGGCGCCGTGCTGTGGGACGACGTGGGTATGACACGAAACGATCAGGGCCTGCACAAAGCCCTCGCTCGCATTCCGCAGCTGCGTCAGGAGTTCTGGCAGAACGTGTCGGTGCCGGGTCCACCAAACAATCTCAACAAGAATCTCGAGTACGCCGGACGGGTTGCCGACTACCTGGAATTCGCCCAGTTGCTCGCACTCGATGCGCTCCACCGCACCGAGTCCTGCGGCGGTCACTTCCGCGAAGAGAGCCAGACGCCTGACGGCGAAGCACTTCGCGACGACGACCAGTTCTCGTATGTGGCCGCCTGGCAATTCGAAGGCGTCGGCGAACCGCCGGTCCTCCACACCGAGCCGCTCGTGTTCGACTACGTGAAGCCGAGCCAGAGGAGCTACAAGTAAGGAGGCAGGAGGTAGGAGGCAGGAGGTAGGAGGCAGGAGGTAGGAGGTAGGAGGTCGAGAGGGAGCAGAGCCGTGGTGTTGGCAGGCTGTCGTCGGTAACCAGCCGCGAGCGAAGCGAGCGGCGAGTAGCCGCGGGGGTGGGGCCCCGCGGCATTGAAAGAAGCTGACGTGAGGCAGAAGCCGATCGCGGGCGGGCGGACGAACCATATGCGCATATACCTGAAGATCTGGCGGCAGGCGGGCCCGAAAGGCGTCGGACGGCTCGTGCCGTACACGGCCGAGGAGGTCAGCCCGGACATGTCGTTCCTCGAGATGCTCGACGTCGTGAACGAAGGGCTGATCGCGAAGGGCGACGATCCGATTGCGTTCGACTCGGATTGCCGTGAGGGCATCTGCGGCTCGTGCGGGTTTCTGATCAACGGTGTGCCGCACGGACCGGATCCCGGTACGACCGTGTGTCAGCTGCACATGCGACGGTTCCGGGACGGCGACACGGTCGTGCTGGAGCCCTGGCGCGCGCGGGCGTTCCCGCTGGTCAAGGACCTGGTCGTCGATCGCAGCGCCTTCGATCGGATTATTCAGGCGGGCGGCTACACCTCTATTAATGCCGGCGGCGCCCAGGACGGAAACTCCATCCTCATCCCGAAGAACCTCGTCGAGCAGGCGATGGACTCGGCGGCGTGCATCGGATGCGGGGCCTGCGTGGCCGCGTGCAAAAATGCCTCGGCCGCGCTCTTCGCGTCGGCCAAGATCTCTCATCTCGCGCTGCTGCCGCAGGGTCAGGTCGAGAGGGATCGGAGAGTGACGGCGATGGTCGATCGCCACGACGCGGAAGGATTCGGGAGCTGTTCGAACGAGGGCGAATGTGAGGCCGTTTGCCCGAAAGAGATTCCGATCACCAACATCGCCCGGATGAACCGCGAGTACTTCCGGGCGATGCTCATGGCGAGGAATCGCCACTGAAAGCAGGCTGTCGTTTCTAACCAGGCGCGAGCAAAGCGAGCGCCGAGTAGCCGCGGGGGTGGGGCCCCGCGGCATTAAGAAAAGCTATCTCCGTCCTAGACCTTGATTACGTCCGTCAGTTCTTTGACCGCCGCGGCTGACTTCTTCAGCGCGGCGTCCTCTTCCGGCGTGAGCTTGATCTCGATGATCTGCTCGACGCCCCGTGCGCCGAGCTTGACCGGCACGCCGACGAAAAGATCGCGGACGCCATACTCACCCTGCAGGAAGACCGAGCACGGCAGGATCTTCTTCTTGTCCTTGAGGATCGCGTCGACCATCTCGGCCGCCGCCGATCCTGGTGCGTACCACGCGCTGGTGCCCACGAGCTTCGTGATTTCTGCGCCGCCATCGGCGGTACGTTTGCTGATAGCGTCAATCCGTTCCTTCGACAGCAGCTCAGTGATCGGGATGCCGGCCACGGTCGAAAAGCGCGCCAGCGGAACCATGGTGTCGCCGTGTCCGCCGAGCACGAAGGCGTGCACGTTCTCGACGGAGACGTTGAGCTCCATCGCGATGAAGGTCCTCATCCGCGCCGAGTCCAGCACACCGGCCATACCGACCACGCGCTCGCGTGGAAAGCCGCTCAACCTGTACACAGCCTGACACATCGCGTCGAGCGGATTGGCCACCGGCACGATGATCGTGTTCGGCGAGTGCTTGATGATCTGCTCGGTCACCGACTGCATGATCTTGTAGTTGACCGCAAGCAGATCATCGCGGCTCATGCCGGGCTTGCGCGGCACGCCGGAGGTGATGACGACCACGTCCGAGTTGGCCGTCTGCGCCCAGCCTTCGTCGGTCGCGCCGTAACCCACGACGCGCGAGTCCGATCCCTCGATCGGACAGGCTTCGAGCATGTCCAGGCCAACCCCGGCTGCCTTTGACTCCGCGATATCGATGATGACGACGTCGGCGAGCTCCTTGTCGGCGATCGCGCGCGCCACGGTCGCGCCGACGTTCCCGGCGCCGCCAACGACGGTAACTTTGCGATTCATCTAGTCCTTCCCCTCGAAAACAGAGGTGTTTCCACTCGAAGCGGAGACTGCTCCCGAAAAATACCGGCTGTATCGGTTCAGATCACATGTTGGCGATGATGGCGTCGCCGAACTGAGACGTCTTGAGCTCGGTCGCCCCTTCCATCTGCCGCGCCAGGTCGTAGGTGACCTTCTTCTGCCGAATCGTGGCCTCGAGCGACTGCTCGATCAGGTCGGCAACCGGGATCCAGCCGAGATACCGGAACATCATGACCCCTGACAGGATGACGGAAGCGGGATTGATGACGTCCTTGCCGGCATATTTCGGCGCGGTGCCGTGCGTCGCCTCGAAGAACCCGATCTCATCGCCGATGTTGGCGCCCGGCGCCATGCCAAGTCCGCCGACCTGGGCCGCGCACGCGTCGGACAGGTAATCGCCGTTGAGGTTCGGCGTGGCGAACACGTCGTACTCTGACGTGCGCGTCAGCACCTGCTGGAACACGCTGTCGGCGATCCGATCGTTGATGAGGATCTTGCCCTCGCGAGACGCGCCACCGGTGACCTCGTCTTCCGTCACGATCCGATCGCGGAACTCCGCCTTCGCCAGCTCGTAGCCCCAGTCGCGGAACGCTCCCTCGGTGAACTTCATGATGTTCCCCTTGTGGACGAGCGTCACGGTCTTGCGCTTGTTGTCGATCGCGTACTGGATGGCCATGCGCATCAAGCGCTTGGACCCTGTCTCCGACATCGGCTTGATGCCGATGCCCGAATCCGGACGGACGTGCTTCCCCATCTCCCGGTTGAGGAACTGGATGACCTTTTCTGCCTCCGGGGTGCCTTTCGCCCACTCGATGCCCGCGTACACGTCTTCAGTGTTCTCGCGGAAGATGACGACGTTCATCCGTTCAGGATGCGTGACCGGCGCCGGCGTGCCAGCGAAGTAGCGTACCGGTCTGACACACGCGAACAAATCGAGCACCTGCCGCAGCGTGACGTTGAGGCTGCGGATTCCGCCACCGACCGGCGTGGTCAGCGGACCCTTGATCGCGATCTTGTAGGTGCGTACGGCCTCGAGCGTGTCGTTCGGCAGCCATTCGCCGTGCTGCTCCTTCGCCTTCTCGCCGGCGGGCACCTCGAACCACACGAGCCGCTTGCTCTTGCCGTAGACTTTTGCGACCGCCGCGTCGAAGACGCGAACGCTTGCGCGCCAGATGTCCGGTCCCGTGCCGTCACCTTCGATGAACGGCACGATCGGATCATCTGGTACGATCACGCGTCCGTTTTTCGTGGTGATGGCTGTTCCTTCGACGGGTGGTTTGAGAATCGAGAAGGTAGGCATAAGCAGCGCGTTGTTTTAGGTCACATCACCGGCACGGCGTTACAAGATCTTCACAGAAACTGTGGAAAACGCTGTGGAAAACATCCGTCGATCGCGCACGCGACCGCATCAATGCGGCACCAACAGCGTTTTGCACCACGTTGGTGCGAACACGCGCGGCTGGCGTGACGCACCGAACGCGACATTATACTTGAGGGACATGTTCAAGTCCGGTTCGAACCGGCAGGCCTTTGCCATCACACACTCATGCACATCGTTGTTTCTGATTCCCTTCCTTCGTCAGCACTCGAGATCCTGAAACAGACTCCCGACGTCACGGTCGACGCTCGCAGCGGACGTCCTGCGGGCGATCTGAAGCGTGACCTCGCCGACGCGGTTGCGCTGATCGTTCGCAGCGCAACAACCGTGGACGAAGATCTGATTGCTGCGGCGCCGAAGCTTCGGGTAATTGCCCGCGCCGGAACGGGTGTGGACAACGTCGACGTCGCCGCCGCGAGTGCGCGCGGCATTCTCGTCGTGAATGCGCCCGGCGCCAACAGTGTCAGCGTCGCTGAGCACGCGTTCGCATTGATGCTTGCGCTCGCGCGAGCACTGCCAACCGCGGACGCCGCGATGAAACGCGGGGTGTGGGACAAGAAGAAATTGACCGGCATCGAACTTCGCGGCAAAACGCTCGGCATCGTCGGTCTCGGCCGCATTGGCCAGGAGGTCGCGGCGCGTGCGCGATCGTTCGGCATGGAAATTGTCGCGCACGATCCTTTTATCTCCGAGCAGGTGGCGGCGGGACTCGCGGTCGATCTGGTCAATCTGGACGAGGTGTGCGCCCGCGCCGACTACATCACGTTGCATCTACCGTCGACTCCGGAAACGCGGCACCTGATCAATCGCGAACGACTGGCGCGCTGCCGGCCCTCGGTCCGGATCGTGAACACGGCGCGTGGCGATCTGATCGACGAGGCCGCGCTCGCGGAAGCCATCACCGAGGGTCGGATCGCGGGCGCCGGGCTCGACGTGTTCGAGAACGAGCCACCACCCGACGGAAAGCTGACGACGTTGCCGCAGGTCGTGGCCACGCCGCACATTGCCGCCTCGACCGTCGAAGCACAGGAGCAGGTCGGCCTCGAGACCGTCGCCGCCGTCCGCGACTTCCTTTTGTCCGGAATCATCCGCAACGCGGTCAACTTCCCGTCCGTGCCGCCGGAGGAAATGAATCGCGTGCGCCCCTTCATGACGCTCGCAGATAGGATGGGCGCGTTCGCCGCGCAGCTGGCCGATGGCCGCACGCACGCGGTCGGCGTCAGGCTCTACGGTCCGGTCGTAAGCGCACACGCCGGCCTCCTGGCGAGCTCGGTCGTCGCCGGACTCCTCCGGCCGATGCTTTCGTCCGCGGTCACCGTCGTGAACGCCCGGACGGTCGCCGCGAGCCGGGGCATCGAGATCATCGAGTCGAAGAGCTCCCGTCCGCGGGACTTCACGAACCTGGTGTCGGTCAAAGTCCACACCAGTCAGGGAGAACGGTGGATCGAGGGCACGGTGTTCGAGAATGGCAGCCCGCGGATTTCGCAGATCGACGGCGTCGACGTCGAGGCGCCGCTCGAAGGTTCCATGCTCGTCATCCACAACGACGATCAGCCCGGCGTCATCGGCGAGGTTGGCACGATTCTCGGCCGGCACCGAATCAACATTGCGAGCTTCGCGCTGGGGCGTGGCACGGCGGGAGCGATCGGCGTCGTCAACCTCGATGCGCGGGCCGATGACGCGGTCGCGGCGGTTCAGGAAATCGGACGGATTCCGGCAGTACGAACGGCCAGGCTCGCGAGCGTCAGCGACGCGCGCGGGTGAGGATCAACGGAGGACGAGGTGACGGACCGCGCCGGTCACGAGGTCCGTCAACTCCAGCGAGTCCGGGCCTACGGCTTTGACGCGATAGCGCGCGCCAAGCACGTCTCCCTCTTTCAGCATGTAGATTTCATCGGAATCCGCGGTCACGATCGCGGTGCGCGCGGGACCGGTTGGCGTCTGCTGCTCCGCGACGCCGATGAGCGACAGCGGCGGCTCTGGAACAGGCGGCGGCGGCGCACCCCGCAATGCCGCGACTGGCCCGACGCCGCGGCTCTTCGGCTCCTCTCGGAGCGCGAATGCGAACGGGTTACGAAGGGGTTCTCGCGGCTTCGGCGCCGATGCCATGTGCTCGCGCAAACGCAGGGCCTGCGCTTGCACATCGGCAGCGAGTGTTTCGGTTCCGGATGTCTTGACTGAACGATCTTGTTCAGGCTCGGGCGCGGGCCGCGTGACCACGCCCGCAGCCGACGCGAACCAGGCCGCACACAGGAAGCTCGCGCCGAGGTACGCCGCTGCGCGGGTCGCGGTCATGGTGCAAGATCGCGATCATGGTACCACAGCGGCGAGTCTGACGCTTCGGCGGCGTGCAGCAGCCTCGTGCAGTTGTGGTAAGATTTGTCGTGCCCCCTGTTTCACGCTCTGGGCCCCTCGCTGATCGTCGTTCTGCTTCCGCAATCGCCGTCATCCCCTCTCGATATCAGTCGACGCGTCTCCCGGGAAAGGCTCTTGCCCTGATCGCCGGACGGCCGATGGTCGAGCACGTGTATCGCCGGGCCGCCGAAGCGCGATCGATCGCGTCGGTCATCGTCGCGACCGACGATGAACGAATTCTCCGTGCGGTGGAAGCGTTCGGCGGCGACGCGCGAATGACCTCCCAGGCGCATCAGAGCGGCACGGATCGTCTCGCGGAAATTGCGGAGGATCTGGACTGCGATCTCATCGTCAATGTGCAGGGTGACGAGCCGCTCATCGAGCCGGCGATGATCGACGAAGCGGTCGCACCGTTCACCGCGGATCCGTCGCTCGAAATGAGCACGCTGCGACGACGCATCGACGACCCCGCGGAACTGCACAATCCCAACGTCACGAAGGTTGTGGTCGACGCGGACGGATTCGCGCTCTACTTCTCGCGTTCGCCCATCCCGTACGCGCGGGAAGGCGCGCCCGCGGCGGCGGCGTGGCGGCACGTCGGCCTCTACGTGTACCGGCGAGACTGCCTGCTCCGTCTGGCGCGATTGCCACAGACCGACATGGAACGCTCCGAGGCGCTCGAGCAGCTGCGCGCGCTCGAGCACGGAATCCGCATCAAAGTGGTCGAGACCCGGCACGATTCGGTCGGCGTGGATACACCCGAAGATCTCGAGCGGGTGCGCGACACCTTCAAGTCCGCGGCGCCCAGCGTGAGCTCCGCGACGTGACCCATGATGTTTCAACAGGAGCCTGATGACAGACATGCCGGCAACCCCTGAGACACCGGTTCCTTCCTCCAGCAATTCGGGCAGACCCATCAAATACATTCTGGTGACGGGCGGCGTCGTCTCCTCCCTTGGCAAAGGGCTGGCGGCGGCTTCCATCGGCGCGCTGCTCGAGGGGCACGGCTACAAGGTCGCCCTGCAGAAGTTCGACCCGTACATCAACGTCGACCCCGGCACGATGAGCCCTTACCAGCACGGCGAGGTCTACGTCACCGACGACGGTGCCGAAACGGATCTGGATCTGGGGCACTACGAACGGTTCACCAACCATACGACCACACGCAACAACAACTGGACGACCGGAAAGATCTATCTCTCGGTCATTCAAAAGGAACGGCGCGGCGACTACCTCGGGCGGACCGTGCAGGTCATCCCGCACATCACCAACGAGATCAAGGACAGTATCCGCGCGGTTGCGCGCGACGTGGACATCGTGCTGGTCGAGATCGGCGGCACGGTGGGTGACATCGAAAGCCTGCCGTTCGTCGAAGCGATTCGCCAGCTCCGGCAGGATGTCGGCCGCGACAATACGCTCTACATTCACCTGACGCTCGTCCCGTTCATCGGCGCCGCCGGTGAGCTCAAGACCAAGCCGACGCAGCACAGCGTCCGCGATCTGCGGGCGATCGGAATCCAGCCGGACATCCTGCTGTGCAGGACGGACCGATTCCTCGATCAGGACATCAAGCGCAAGATCGCACTCTTCTGCGATGTCGACGAGGAAGCGGTGATCACGGCGAAGGACGTCTCGAGCATCTACGAGGTCCCGCTCGTCCTCGCGGCCGAGGGACTCGACCGCATCGTGCTCGATCGATTGAAACTGCCGCTGACCGAAGCGCGGATGGGCGCCTGGGTGGATCTCGTCGATCGCATCAAGAATCCGGCCGACGAGGTCACGATCCACGTAGTCGGGAAATACGTCGGCTACGAGGACTCCTACAAGAGCCTGAACGAAGCGCTGTATCACGGCGGGTTCAAGCATCGGCTGCGCGTGAACATCCGTTGGGTCGAAGCCGAGGCACTCGAGCACGCCGGAGGCGAGCAGCTGCTCGACGGCGCGCACGGCATCCTCGTGCCGGGCGGGTTCGGCGACCGCGGCACGAGAGGCATGATGCGCGCGGCCGGGATCGCGCGCGAGCGTGGCATCCCCTACTTCGGGATCTGCTACGGGTTCCAGTGGGCGGCGGTCGAATACGCGCGCAACGTCTGCGGCGTAGCCGATGCCGATTCGACCGAATGCACGCCGGATACGCCGAACAAGGTGATTTACAAGCTCAGGGATCTGCTGGGCATCGACGATCTCGGTGGCACGATGCGCCTCGGAACCTATGCCTGCGAGCTCAAGGCGGGCTCGAAGACACGCGAGCTGTACGGCGAGGCGGTCATTCACGAGCGGCACCGTCACCGCTACGAGTTCAACTGCCTCTACGAGAAAACGCTCACCGATCAGGGACTCGAAATCGTCGGACGCTCGCTCGACGGCAAGTTCGTCGAGATCATCGAACTTCCCTCTCACCCCTGGTACGTGGCGGTCCAGTTCCACCCCGAGTTCAAGTCGAAACCACTGAAGCCGCATCCGCTCTTCGCGGGCTTCGTGGCGGCCAGCCACCGGCACAAGACCGCGAGCCGGCAAGAGCACGCGGCGTCCGTGATAGGTTAGGCGGCGTGACGCCGATTCAGTTCGCCGGGCTTACCGTCGGGGGCGGCGCGCCGCTGCTGCTCATCGCGGGGCCGTGCGTCATCGAGAGCGAATCACACGCCATCGGACTGGCCCTGGCGATCCGCGACATCGCGAAACGCGCCGGCGTGCAATACGTCTTCAAAGCCTCGTACGACAAGGCCAACCGGACGTCGGGGCGCTCCTTTCGAGGACCCGGTCTCGACCAGGGGTTGAAGATTCTCGCGCGGGTGCGCGATGTCGCCGGCGTGCCGATTCTGACCGACATTCACGAACCATCACACGCCGAGCCTGCGGCCGCCGTCGCTGACATCCTGCAGATTCCCGCGTTTCTCTCGCGCCAGACCGACCTCATCGTCGCCGCGGCCCGGACAGGACGGGTCGTCAATTTGAAGAAAGGGCAATTCCTCGCGCCCGAGGATATGCGGCACGCAATCGACAAGGCCGTGGCCGCCGGCAATCGGCAGGTGATCGTCACGGAGCGGGGTGTCTCGTTCGGCTACCACAATCTGGTCGTGGACATGCGCGCGTTTCCGATCCTGCGGCGGCTGGGTTTCCCGGTTGTCTACGACGTCACTCACAGCCTGCAGCTTCCTGGCGGCGGCGACGGCGTCACCGCCGGGCAGGCCGAGTTCATCGAACCCCTGGCGTCAGCGGGCGTCGCGGCCGGCGTGGACGCCGTGTTCCTCGAGGTGCACGAGCGGCCATCCGAAGCCAAGAGCGACGCGCAGAACGCCTTGCCGATCGATCGACTCGAGCCTCTACTCCACCGGTTGACACGCCTGCACGCGATCGCGCACGAGGGCGTGCTCGCCAGGGAGCGGTCATGAAGACGGACACCTCGGCAGCGCTCGATCTCGCGCGCAAAGTGCTCCGCATCGAGGCGGAGGCGATCCTCGGCCTCGTCGATCGCATCGATGGCGCGTTCGAAGCGGCCGTCCAGCTCTTGTACGAGTGCCGCGGACGGGTCATCGTCACCGGCATGGGCAAGTCCGGCATCATCTGCCGGAAGATCGCCGCCACCTTTTCGAGTACCGGCACCTCCGCGTGGTTCCTCCACCCGGCCGAAGCGATCCACGGCGACCTCGGGGCCATCCGCGAGGACGACGTCGTGCTGGCCTTGTCGTACAGCGGCGAAACCGAGGAACTGGTGCGGTTGCTCGAATCGATCCGCCGGATCGGCGCGAAGCTGATCGCGCTGACCGGTCACGCGCAGTCGACGCTGGCCAAAGCGGCCGACGTCACCCTCGACTGCGGCATCGCCGAGGAAGCGTGTCCGATGAACCTCGTGCCCACAGCCAGCACCACCGCGGCGCTCGCGATGGGCGACGCGCTGGCGATGACGCTGCTCGTCCGCAAAGGTTTTCGCGAGGAGCAGTTCGCATCACTTCATCCGGGCGGCAAACTTGGCCGCCGGTTGATGCGAGTCGAAAACGTGATGCACGGCGCCGACTCGGCGCCGCTGGTAATGGCCGGCACGCGGATGGCCGACGTCATCCACGAGATGTCGAGCAAGCGTCTGGGCATGACCTGCGTCCTCGGCGACGACCGCCGGCTGATTGGCGTGTTCACCGACGGCGACCTCAGACGGTTGATGAGCCGCACGCCCGACGTCCTGCAATTGACCGCCCAGGATGGAATGACGCCCAACCCGATCACCATCGGCCGGCAGTTCCTCGCGGTCGAAGCGCTGAAGATCATGGAGACGCACAAGATCACGTCGGTCGTGGTCGTGGATGCCCGCGGCTACGTCGAAGGCGTCGTGCACCTGCACGATCTGTGGCGCACGCAGATGATCTGACCATGGCGATGACGGTTGAGGACAAAGCCGCACGCGTGCGGATGCTGCTCTTCGACGTGGACGGCGTACTCACCGACGGCGTCGTCGTCATCCATCCCGACGGAACGGAATCCAAAGGCTTTCACATTCGCGATGGCTCCGCGATCGTCTGGGCGCAGCGCGCGGGGTTCGTCGTCGGCCTGCTTTCCGGGCGCGCATCGCCCGCCACCAGCCATCGTGCGGCGCAGCTGTCGATCCCGCTGGTCGTCCAGGGTGTCGCCAACAAGCTCACCGCCTACGAAGAGATCGTGCGCGAAGCCGGCATCGAGGACGCCGCGGTCGCCTACATGGGCGACGATCTCCTTGACCTCGCCGTACTCGAGCGGGTGGGTCTCTCGGCAGCGCCCGCCGACGCCGCCCCCGAGATTTGTCGCGCCGTCGATTGGGTCAGTGCCGTACGGGGCGGGCACGGCGCCGTCAGGGAGCTCATCGAGCTGGTGCTCCGAGCGCAGCACCGCTGGGACGACGTCGTGCGGCAGCACGCGTTGCAGGGCTGATGGAAGGCCACGCCACGCTCCTGGCCGCCCTCGTGGCGCTGCTCGTGGGTCTCGCCGTTGGCAAGGCCTGGGAACGCTACAAATTGCAGGACGGCCGCTGGATCGACCGACGCCGCGCGCGGGAATCGCCCCACTACATGCTCGGCCTCAACTTTCTCGTCGCCAATCAGATCGACCCGGCGATCGACGAGTTGAGTCGCGCCGCGAAGTCGGCAGGCAACCCGCTCGAGATTCACCTGATACTCGGCAATCTCTACCGCGAGAAGGGACAGGTCGGCCGCGCGATCCAGGAGCACCAGCTGCTCCTGCAACGTCCGGATCTCACCCGGCTCGAACACGCGAACGTGCTCCTCTGTCTCGGGCTCGATTACAAGCGCGGCGGGTTCGTCGATCGCGCACTCGAAGCGTTCACCGAAGTCCTCCGCCTCGACGCCGAAAACGAATACGCCCTGAGCAACCTGGAGAAGCTCTACGAGGAGCAGCACCAGTGGGCCGATGCCTACGCGACCCGTCAGAGACTTGCGGGACGTGCAGGCGAAGTACCCGCCCGGCACCAGGGCACGCTCGCCTTCCTCGAGAACGAGCTCGGACTCGATGCGTTGAAGCGGATGGATTACGCCGAGGCCGCGCGCCGCTTCGACGCGGCCGTCGATCTCGATCCGGAGAATTCACCCGCGTATCTGAACCTCGGAGATGTGCGTTTCTATCAGGGCGACGCAGCCGAAGCCGTGGCGGCGTGGGAGCGACTGATCGATCGCGCGCCGGAACGCGCGTATCTGACCTTCTCCCGGCTCGAGGCGGCCTATCCGAAGATGGGCGAGGCCGGTCGCTTCCCGGATTTGTGCCGCCGGCTGATCGCGGGGAATCCGCAGGACTGGCGAGCGCGGCTTGCGCTGGCGCGTCATCTCTCGACTCGTGGCAGCCCGCGGGAAGCGCTGGAACTGCTGTTCGAGGCGCTGGTGCAGAACCCGCATGCGCTCGCGCTGCACCAGGCGATCTGGCAGACGCTGTCGCAGATGCAGCTACCACCGGCGCTGGTGACGCGCTACGTCGATCTCACCCGGGACGCGATTTTCTATCTGGATCCGCACGTGTGTGTTCGGTGCCGGTATCGCAGCACCGAACTGCTCTGGCAGTGCCCGCACTGCCACGAGTGGAACACGTTCGTCGAGGAACGGATCGCCCCGGCGAAAGACACCGAGGCGACACTCTCCAGTTAGCAGATTCCTTCGCAGACCGTGCTGCTGCCCCGGTTCACCCACTGCCAGGGGCCGCCGAAGCTGCCGATGTCCACCGCTCGCGAGAACAGGTTGTTGGGATTGCCGGTCGGCAGGTAGAGACGCCCACGAATCGAGCCGGAGCTGCTCTTCTCGAGAATGATGCCGACGGCCGTGAGGTCCGGCTCCATGACTCCAAGCGCCTGCGCCGACGCAATCGGTCCGACACCCTTCTGATCGATGAGCGCGAAGAAGAAGACCCGGAATTCCTCGACCGATGACGACGGGCCGAGCGAGCTGGTCACGAACATGGCCGTGGTGGATGCATCACTCGAAAACGGCCCGACGTCACTGCCGACGACAGCGCGCGCTCTCCAGCGATACGAGGTGTTGGATGTGAGCGGTGAGGCAACGGTGTGTGAGGTGGTCCCTTGACCGTTCGCCGCTCCGCCGGCAACGGTGCGGCTGTACACCACCTGGCCGGTCAAGGTGGTCACCTGGAACTCGTATGACACCTGGGTTCCCGGCGAGAATTGCGCGGACACGTTCTGCAGCACGAGCGTCGGCTGGTTGCCGGTGATCCGCTGGCCCGTAACCGGCGACACGAGCGTCGGCGCCGGCGTCTTCAGCGTTGAGCCACCCGCTCCACTGCTCGAGCCCGTCGGCACCGTGGGCGTCGCTGGTGTGTCGGCGGAGCAGCCCGCCAACAAAATGATGGATGCCAATCCAATCCCTACAAGACCTCGGCGCATTCCAAATCTCCAGATGAAAGTCAGAGTTACAGTCCACACCCGACCAGAGGTCTTGACCCGAAACACTTCCACGAGTTGAGTTAGGTTTTTTCGGTCAAGACCGTCCCCGCGTCAGCGGGGCGTTATCAAGAATGCCGTCTAGCGAGGCGGAGCCTCGACGGTCCGAGGCGGAGCCTCGCTAGAACCAGAATCGCATCCGCCCGCCGACCTGGACTCCGCCGACCGTCAGATTGGGTATGGACGGCAGATCCACTTCCCCGCCCGCATACCGCACGAACCCGCCGATGCCGTAGCGATCGCTCATCCGGTAGCCCAGCTCGAAGCCCACGTTTCCGGCCTTGGCGGTAGTCGCTGACTCGGTCACTACGGAGGCCACGCCGGTTTGCGTGCCGGGCGTCACGGCAATCGAGCCGAGATCCTGCTTGACGTGGATGATCGTGGGGCCCCCGACGATGGCCAGGTCCATGCGATCGCCGATCATCGTCCGCCAGCCGATCTGGAAGTTCACGCCCACGTCGGTCTGCTTCAGATCCGCCGACGTCAGGGTGAGGGTCGTCGGGTGGTTGAAGATCAATGGATCGGGAATGGACGCCGCGCTCGCCGAGGCGCCATCGGGATGGGCCGTCCACAAGCCTACGCCGAGAGTGATGTTCCGTCCAATCCGGTATCCGCCGTTCACGTCGAGGACAAACCCTCGGCCCGTGGCCTGGTTGGTGGCGACGAGACCAGCTTCATTGAAAACCGTGAACGCGCTGCTCGCACTGAACGTCCGGGTCGAGACCTGGCCGCCGGCGCCAAAATCCGCAAACACGCGCCGTTCCGTCGTAGCCTGCGCGCTGGCGACGGAAGCGGCCGCCAGCAGAACGCCCGTCACACCCGCGAGACGGGTGAACATCCTCTTCATCGATCTACGCATCTGCACCCCCTTTGTCGCTCCGCTGCCGCACGCGCACAGCGCACACTGGCGCGACAGCCGTCTGAAATCTTGGGATAGTCCTGTCGGCGTGAACAGGTAATGGTACGAAGAGTCGCGGGGGAAATCAACTACGAATTAAATGAAAAAAAATCGCGCGCATACGCATGTTTACGCATTACGTTTTTCCTGTGGATAATGAGGGGTGGGCCAACTCACTGCGAATAATTCGGCATCTGAAGGAGCCATCGATCACACATTTTCCCAAAACTGCCGCGCGACCGAGCAATGAGGCCGTGTATCATCGATGAGAGCTACTATGAATCCCCGCTCGCCACGGACCCGGAAGCGGCGCGGCCGCCCCTCGAAATTCGGACGTCCCAGCCGCGTGGTTGCGCTGACGCTTCCCGACGACGCCATCGAGCGGCTCCACCAGGTGCACCAGGATCTCGGCTGGGCCATCCTGACGCTGCTCGACAACGCGCCTCAACGCGCCGGACGGCGCGGGAACGGGTCCCAGCCTGACGTCGAGCTCGTGTCGGTCGCCGATCGACGGTCACTTATCGTCGTCAACCGCGACGTGATCGGTGACCTTCCGGGCGTGAATACCGTTCCACTGAGCGGGAGTCGCGCGTTCCTGGCGCTGGACATCGACCGCGGCATGAGCGACCTGGAGCTGGCCGTCGTCGACAGACTGGCCGATCCGAGCCTTGGCCGCGAGCAACGGCAGGCTCTCTCGAAGCTGCGGACGCAGCTGAGAACGTGGCGCCTCAACCCGAAACTGCACTTCCACACCCAGGCGATCATCGTCGTGGAAAATCGCGGTAAGCAGCGGCCGGCCTAGCCCGGCGAACGCCTACTTCTTCCCTTCGACGATTTCAGCGTAGGTCGCCACGACCAGCACATCGGTCTCGGCAAAGGGTCCGTCGGTGCGGATCACGTAGTGCGCGCGTTTGACCTTTTCTTCGATCGGCCACTGCGACGCGATTCTGGCTCTTGCGTCGGCTTCGGACAGCGCGTCGCGCTGCATGGCCCGGCGCAGCTGCTCGGCGGGGCGACAGGCACAGACGATCACGACGTCATAGTCGTGCTGATGACCGGTCTCGAACAGGAGGGGAATGTCGGCGATGGCGAGCGCTGTTCCTGCCGGCAGATCGGCGAACCACTCGCTGACGCGGCGGTAGACTTCGGGATGGACGATGGCTTCGAGGTCCGCCCGCGCGACGCGATCGGCGAACACGATGCGCGCCAGCGCCGAGCGATCGAGGTCGCCGTCGCCATGTAAAACCCCCGGGCCGAACCGCTCGACGACGCGCGCGAGCCCCGGCGATCCCGCGCTGACGGCGTCACGCGCGAGCAAATCGGCATCGATCACCGCGGCGCCAAGCGCTGCGAAGCGCGACAGGCAGTACGACTTTCCGGTCGCGATGCCGCCGGTGAGCGCGGCGCGAACCATGGATCACGCAGGCCGCCGCGCCATTGCGGCGGCCACGGTGTTCTTGAGAAGCATCGCGATCGTCAGCGGCCCGACGCCGCCCGGGACCGGCGAGAGCGCCCCGGCTTTCTCGGCGACCGCAGGATGGACGTCGCCGACGACGATCGACCCGCGACGCTCGAGCGCGGCGACCCGCGGCGAGCTCTCGCCGAAGAGACGACGCACGAGCGCGGCATCGCTGACCGGAGTCGTGCCCACGTCGATCACGGCGGCGCCCGGCTTCACGAAATCAGGTGTGACGAAACCGGGGCGTCCGATCGCGGCGACGAGAATGTCGCCGCCGGCGGCGACCCCCGGCAGATCGGCCGTCTTGGAATGACAGATCGTCACCGTCGCGTCGCGTTGAAGCAGCAGCATCGCCATCGGCTTGCCGACGATCTCGCTACGGCCGATGATCACGGCCCGCGATCCGCCGATGCGGATCTCGTTCCGCACCAGCATCTCGATCACTCCGGACGGCGTGCACGGCGGGAGATGCGCCCGTCCCTGCACCAGCCGCCCGACGTTGATCGGATGGAAGCCATCGACGTCCTTTGCCGGATCGATCGTGTCGAAGACGTGTTGGGACGCGCCTTTCCCCATCGCCGCGGGGAGCGGGGACTGAACGAGGATACCGTCGTGACGATCGCTGGCGTTGAGCCGGTGGACGAGCTCCAGGAGATCGTCAAGCGTCGCCGCCGCCGGCAGGCGCTGCAGATCGACCCAGAGACCGGACTCCGTCCCGGCTTTGACCTTGTTCCTGACATAGACCTCGGAGGCAGGATCCTCGCCGACGAGCACGATGCCGAGTCCAGGGGGCCTGCCCGCCTGGCTCGTGAATCGCTGGACGTCGGGCAGAACGGACTCGCGAATGGCCGCCGCTACGGCCTGACCGTCGAGGACGCGCGCACTCATCGCGTCACCGGGCAGGTGCCGGATGTGCCGCCGCCGCTTCGAGCTCGCGCAGGCTCTGCGAGCGTCCGAGCACGACGAGATAGTCTCCCGCATGCATGGCCATGTCGGGCGCCGGATTGAACTCCATCCGTCCGTCTGCACGCTGGATCCCGACAACGACGACACCGAAACGCTGTCGCAGATTCGCGGCGAGGATCGTCTGATCGGCCAGTGCGCTCGACTCGCCGATCCGCACCTGTTCCATGTTCAACTCGAGGTTCTCCGAGCTGGTGGCAAGCTGCACGAAATCGACGACCGCGGGCCGGAGAGCCGTCTGAGCAAGCTGGAGCCCGCCGATCTGATAGGGGGACAGCACGCGATCCGCGCCAGCTCGCTCGAGCTTGCCTTTCGCGTCGTCGGTCTCCGCACGGCCGATGATGAAGAGAGTCGGGTGCATCAGACGCGCGGTCAAAACCGCGTAGACGTTCTCGGCGTCGGTAGAGACCGCCGCGATGAACCCGCGGGCGCGTTCGATGTGCACGCGGGTCAAAACCTGTTCGCTGCTGGCGTCGGCTTCCACGGCCAGATACCCGAGATCGGTCGCGTCCTGCATCCGATCGGGATCGCGCTCGATGATCACGAACGGTACCGCTTGGCGGGCGAACTCCTGCGCGATGATCTGTCCCATGCGTCCGAAGCCGCAGAGGATGAAATGGTGGTTGAGCTCGTCGAGCATGCGTTCCTGGCGGCGGCGGGTCCAGCGCGCGGCCAGATCCCCTTCGATCAGCCGCGCCATCAAGAACGAGAACGTGTAGAGGACGGTCGAGACGCCGACCATCAACACGATCATCGTGAAGAGTTGGCCGGCCCTCGAGAGCGGCTCCACCTCGCGGTACCCGACGGTCGTCACCGAGATGACCGTCATGTAGAGCGAGTCCCAGAGACTCCAGCCCTCGATGAGGGTATAGCCGATCGTCCCGCCGGCGATCACCACCGTCAGCAGGACAACTGACAGCCGCCACCCGGCCCACCAGGGCGAGGCGCGCCGGGTCGGCAGCCGTCCCCCCGCCAGGTCGGGCCGCCGGGTTGTCACGATGCTACCGCGTTTTCGAGCCGCGCCCGACAAGCACGCCCACGACGGTCACGACCGCCCCGAGCGCGAGGATCTTCAGGCCGAAAGCGTCGGCGATCTCCGGATTGACGTGCATACCGACATAGCTGAGCACGCCGTCGAGCTCGCTCCACTTGGCCAGCTCCTCGTTGGTCACGCCCCAGATCGTCAGGAACGCCAGCAGCGTGATGCAGAAGCCGTTGAAGAGGAGCATGTAGCCCGCCATCTTCAGGAAGTTCGCGAGGCTCTGCGTTCCGGTCCGCGCGGCACTCTCGGCGCGATCGACGAGCGGGCTGTGCGTGCGGCCGTAGAACCAGTAGATGATCATCCCGACATCGAGCCAGCCGAGGAAACGCACCCAGGTCATCACCGACAGGCTGACCATCAGGTAGACGCACGACACCACGCCGAGCACCGGAATAACCGAACCGCCGGGCACGCGGAAGGGCCGATGCGCGTCAGGGCGTTTGATGCGCAAGACGATGACCGCGAGCGAGACGACGACGAAGGCGAAGAGGGTGCCGATGCTGGTCATCTCGCCGAGGATTTGAATCGGGACGAAACCGGCCACAATCGCGACAATCGCACAGGTGATGATCGTGGTGATGTAGGGCGTGCGGAACCGCGGGTGAACCTTGCTGACAGCGGCGGGCAGCAGCTGATCGCGGCTCATGGAGAAGAAGATGCGCGGCTGGCTCATCAGCATCACCAACAGCACGCTCGTGATGCCGGCGACCGCGCCGGCCGACACGAGACCAGCGGCCCAATCTTTCTGAATCACTGACAGCGCGTAACCGACCGGCGCATTGAGGAACTGTGCATCGCTCTTGTACTGCACGACCGGCACGATGCCGCTCAGGATGCCTGCGACGGCCAGATACAGCACCGTGCAGATGATCAGGGACGCGATGATGCCGATCGGCAGGTCGCGGCTCGGGTTCTTCGCCTCCTCCGCCGTCGTCGACACGGCGTCGAACCCGATGTAGGCGAAAAACACGACGGCCGCGCCGGTCATCATCCCCGAGAAGCCGTACGGCATGAACGGCGACCAGTTCTCCGGCTTCACGTAGCCCACGCCGACCACAATGAAAAACAGGACGGCGGCGAGCTTGATGGTCACCATCGCGGCGTTGAAGCGCGCGCTCTCGCGCACGCCGATGACCAGCAATACCATGATCCCGAGCACGATGATCACCGCCGGAAGGTTGATGAGCGCGCCCGGTGCGGCGGCCGGCGCCGCGGCCATCCACGCCGGGAGGTGCACGCCGAAGCCCGCGAGGATCCGCTGAAAGTAGCCACTCCAGCCGACGGCAACGGTCATCGAGCCGACCGCGTACTCGAGGATCAGGTCCCATCCGATCATCCACGCGAAGATCTCGCCGAGCGTCGCGTACGCGTAGGTGTAGGCGCTGCCCGAGATCGGAATCATCGCCGCGAACTCGGCGTAGCAAAGCGCCGCAAATCCGCATGCGAGACCTGCCATCACGTAGGACAGCACGATCGCCGGCCCTGCCTGGTTCGCCGCCGCGGTCCCCGTGAGCACGAAGATGCCGGTCCCGATGATGGCGCCGATGCCGAGCAACGTCAGGTCCATCGCGGTGAGCGTGCGCTTCAACGCTTTGGTGCCGCGCTCGACGTCGCCGACCAGTTGCTCGATCGACTTGGTCTTCAGCAGATTCGAATCCATTCACCCTCCAGGCTGCGGACGGACACAGCGGGCCTCAGCATCGCGCGGCATTCTGATGCGATCGAGGTCCTGCGGCGGCGGCCGGCCGTCGCTGATTCAGGCAAGGCAAAAACGCGGCATTATACATTGAACGGACGGGCTGGCAGGGCCGTGACGAACGCGCGCACCCGCGCTTCGACATCCCCGTGCACGAGCAGGTCCGAGATCACCGCAACCGCCGACGCGCCGGCGGCGATGACCTCGCTCGCACGCGCGAGCGTGATGCCACCGATCCCCACAATCGGCTTGCCCCGACCCGCAGCGTATTCGATCAACGCCAGGCCGCGCGCCTCGTAGCCCGTGTCCTTCGTGCGCGTGTCGAACACCGGACCCACGGCGACGTAGCTCGCCGACGAATCGAGCGCCGCATCGATCTGGCGGCGATCGTGCGTGGACACGCCGACGATCGCACCCGGCCCAACGATCGTTCGCGCGGACTCGACGTCGAGATCGTCCTGACCGACGTGAACACCGGCAGCTCCGGCCATGCGCGCGAGGTCCGCCCGATCGTTGACGATCACGTCCGAACGGAAAGAACGGGAATGGCGCACGACGGCTTCGAGGAGCGCGAGAAAATCCCCGGTCGACGGGCCCTTCCACCGGACTTGAAGGAGTCGCGCGCCGCCGCGCAGACAGGCGGCGGCGACGCCTGCCGGCTCCAGCCCGCGCGCCGCGCAGGCCGCATCGTCGACGATGGCGTAAAGAATGGAGGCCTCGGGCCAGTTACACGGCTTCGGCCAGGCGGCCGTCGGCTGGCTTTTTCTCCATCAGGAAGCGTTCCATGAAGGCCGTGCTGATACGTCCGGCCACGAAATCCGGGTCGCTCAGGATACGCAGGTGCAGCGGAATCGTGTTGCGCACCCCCTCGATGACCGTCATCTCGAGTGTGCGACGCATCCGCGCGATGGCTTCCTGACGATCTCGCCCGTGGACGATGATCTTCGCGATCATCGAATCGTAGTAGGGCGGCACCGTGCATTCGGCGTGCACGAATGTGTCGACGCGCACGCCCGGGCCGCCGGGGACGCTGTACGCATGAATGACGCCCGGCGAAGGCGCGAAGGTGTCGGGATCCTCGGCGGTGATGCGGCACTCGATCGCGTGCCCGTTGAAGGTCACGTCCCCCTGCTTGAAGGAGAGCCGTTCACCGGCCGCGATCCGGATCTGTTCCTTGACGATGTCCACACCCGTCAGGAACTCGGTGACGGGGTGCTCGACCTGGAGCCGCGTGTTGACTTCGAGGAAAAAGAAGTTGGACTTGTCGTCCATCAGGAACTCGAAGGTTCCCGCGTTGGTGTATTGAACGGCACGTGCGGCATCGACCACGGTGCTGCCCAGCTTCCGCCGCATCTTCTCCGTCAGTGCAACCGACGGCGCTTCCTCGATCAGCTTCTGGTGCCGGCGCTGAATCGAGCACTCACGCTCGCCGAGGTGAATGACCGCGCCATGGTGATCGCCGAGCACCTGGAACTCGATGTGGCGTGGCCTCTCGACGTACTTCTCGAGATACACGTCGCCGACGCCGAAGGCGGCCTCGGCTTCGCGCTGCGCAGTCTTCAACGACTTGCCGAGCTCACCCGGTGCGCGAATCACGCGCATGCCGCGGCCACCGCCCCCCGCGACCGCCTTGATGATCACCGGATAGCCGAGATCCCTGGCGATCTTGAGCGCCTTCTCCTCCGAATCGACCGGGCCCTCGCTGCCGGGCAGGATCGGCACACCCGCTTTCTTCATCGCGCGGCGCGCGCGGGCCTTGTCACCGAGCAACCGGATGACGTTCGGCGCCGGTCCGATGAAGCGGATGTGGCACGCCTCGC
Organism: Vicinamibacterales bacterium; assembly: GCA_036258055.1. Classification (GTDB taxonomy): domain Bacteria; phylum Acidobacteriota; class Vicinamibacteria; order Vicinamibacterales; family 2-12-FULL-66-21; genus DATAEK01. The sequence goes on along the minus strand of DATAEK010000316.1, from coordinate 10,445 downwards.
ACACCTCGGCGAGATAGGCGCTCTCGGAGAGGAACCCGTAACCAGGGTGGATCGCGTCGGCGCCGGTGATCTCGGCGGCGCTGATGACCGCCGGGACACTCAGATAGCTGTCGGCGCTTCGCGCCGGGCCGATGCAGACGTCCTCGTCGGCGAACCGGACGTGGAGAGAATTCTCGTCTGCCTCTGAATAGACCGCGACGGTTTTGATCCCCAGCTCGCGGCAGGCGCAGATGATCCGCAGTGCAATCTCACCGCGGTTGGCGATCAAGATCTTCTTGAACATTACGCCGTCCTGATGGCAAACAGCCGCTCGCCGTACTGGACTGGCTTGCCGTTCTCGACGTAGATGCTGACGATTTCCCCCTCGTACTCGGAGGTGATCTCGTTCATCAGCTTCATCGCCTCGATGATGCAGAGAACCTGATCCTTTTTCACCCGGTGACCGACCTCGACGAATGCCGGGGCGCCCGGCTCGGGGGCGGTATAGAACGTCCCGACGATTGGGGATTTGACCACGGCCAGCTCGAGCGGCGCCTCGTCTTCTTCAACAGGCGATTGTGGTAACAGCCCCGCGGGCGAAGCGGGCGGCGGCTGCACCAGCTGAGGGGGCGGAAGTCCGACCGCGCTGGAGGCCTGGGGCGGAAGCGACACGAACCCCGTCCCTGCTTTTCGGACCCGGAGCTTCAATCCATCGCGCTCGAGCTCGAACTCCGCCAGGTCGTGCTGCTTCACTAGCGCCAGGATTCGCTCGATGTCGTCGAATTCCAATCAGCCTCCACACGATCCGGCGCACGGTGACGCGCGATTCCCGGCGTCAGCGCGTCAGCACCTCGCAGCCGTCATCGGTGACCAGCACGTCGTCTTCAATCCGAACGCCGCCCAGTCCTTCCACGTAGGCACCGGGCTCGACCGTGAAAACCATGCCGGGCGCGAGCACTGTGTCCCGATGAGTCGAGGAGAAGCGGGCAATCCGCGGTTCCTCGTGCACTTCCAGACCCAGCCCGTGCCCCGTTCCGTGACCAAACGCCTCAGCCAGACCGTGCCTGGCGAGCATGTCGCGCGCCGCGCCGTCCACCTGGCTGGCAAGGACGCCGGGCCGGACCGCCGCGATGGCGGCGCTCTGCGCCTGCGCCACCGCATCGAACAGCGGGCGCAGATCCTGACGGCCGCGCCCGAGCTCGACCGTCCGGGTCAGATCCACGCAGTATCCGTCGTAGACGCCACCAAAGTCCAGCACCACGCCGTCTTCCGGCTGAACCGTACGGCGGCTCGGCCGTGCGTGCGGGAGGGCCCCGTTGGGTCCCGAGGCCACGATCGTCTCGAAGGCGGGCCGGTCGAACCCGGCCCGGCGCAACAGCAGGTCGATGTCCGCCGCAATCTCGAGCTCGGTCCGGCCGGGCCTGACGAGATCTGGGACCTCAGCCGCAACCTGCTTCAACAGGCGGCCGGCCAGCCGCAGAATCCGGATCTCGGTCGCATCCTTGACGGCCCTTCTGGTCTCGACCATCCGCTCGGTGGGCACGAGGATCGGGCAAGGGTCCGCCGTGTTCAGTGGCGTGGGTGCTCCATCGGCCAGCGCCGAGGACAGCCGGTTGAACCGCGCGACCGTCATCGAATCGCTCTCGATGCCGATCCGGCGGCACGGCCTCAACGCTTCGAGCAGCGTTTCGTCGAGCCCTTTGACCGCGACGCTCACTGCCAGCGTTTCAGCCAGGCTTGGATTGGATCCGGTCAACCGGCGCGCGGCGGCCGCATACCGGAAATCCACGATGAGCGTCGCCTGGTCCGGCGTGACGACCATCAATCCGGCGGAGCCGCTGAACCCGGTCAGGTAGCGGATGTTCGGCGAATGCGTGACGACGAACGCATCGAGCGCCGCAGTCGCGAGGTCGTCCCGCAACGCGGTCAGACGGCGGACGTACGGCGCGATCTCAGAGACGTCCATGACCGTCATGGTACGTCAGCGCCGCGGTTCGTGGTTGTGATCTGTTTCGCGTCTGGCGCGGAGGATGGCTTCGAGGAATTCCTCGAGACCGGCGAGCGCCGGCTCCTCGGCCGTAGCGTGAACATGCTCGTCGGCGGCAACAACCTGCGTGTCGTGGTTCAGTGTGTCGGCCATCAGAACGTGGGCGTCGTCAACATCAGTTGCCTGCAGGTCGGCGGTCAGGACATCCGTGGGCTGTGCATCCATGCTCTGACGGCTCAGGGAGTGGAGGTCTCCGGCCTGAGCCTCCGCGTTCTGTTTCTCCGGGATCTGAGCGTCAGATGTTCGGGCTTCGGAGACTTCCACGTCGACGGCCGGCGGCGCCTGACTGACGACAATCCGCGGGATTTCCAGCGTCACCTTCGCGGGTGCGGGCTCCGGCGCGGGCGTGAGCTTGACTCCGTTGCGGCGATGGATCTCTTCGAGTGTCCGCGTGGCCAGGAGGTTCTCGGGCGCGACCGTCAGCACGTGTTCGAGCTCGCCAGACGCCTCCAGTAGATCGCCGACCTCGAGGAGCGCTCGCCCGAGCGTGACCCTGGCGGACAAGTATCCAGGGTGATGCCGGAGTCCTTCCCGGCAGACGTCGATCGCTTCCTGGTACTGCCCCGCCCGGCGGTACTCCTCAGCCAGGGCGGCAAACGAGATCGACGCCGGGTCCTGCCGGACCCGGCGTTTCAGTTCGTCGATGCGCGGAAGGTCCGCCATCGTGCCTCAGCGTCAGCGGGGCGCGACGGTCCCCGTGGCGGTGCCCTTCTTGCCCGAGTCATCGGTGACAGTGAGCACGATCACGTAGGAGCGCGCGAGTGAGTAAGTGTGCGACGTGACGGCGCCGCTGCCAAAAGTTCCGTCGCCGAAGTCCCACTCGTACTTGACGATCGTCCGTCCCGGCGCGGCGCGCGAGGCACTGGCGTTGAAGTTCACGGGCTGGTTGACCAACGGATCCGATGGTGACGAGCTGAACGCGGCCGTCGGATCCACACCGCCTGAAACCGTGATGGTCTGTGCTGCCTGTCCGGTGCGGCCGAGCGAATCCGACACCGTCAGCGTGACGACGTAGGTGCCGGCGCTTTTGAACGCATGGCTCACGAGCTTTCCGGATGCGGAACCGCCGTCGCCGAAATTCCACGAGTAACTTGCGATCGCATTGCCGTTGGCCGCCGAGCTGCTGGAGGCATCGAAGAGCACGGGCTGGCTGTCGTTCGGCGATGACGGCGAGAACGTGAAGGCGGCCTTGAGGCCGTCCGGCGGCACGATGATGCCGGGCGGGATCAACCGAATCGACGCCATGCGCGGAGCAGCATTGGCGAAATTTCCGTCGCTGGTTGGCGTCACGACGATGGTCACAACCGTGCCGTCGTCGACTGCAACGCTGGGCGCTGCAGGCGCCGTGTAGAAGAAGACCGCCCTGCCGTTGTTGTCCGTGGAGATGGTCCGCGCGGAGAGCGTACCGAAGTCCGCAGGAATGCCGTTGACGTTGATCTCCGCCCGCATGGTCAGGCCGCGCTTGGGTCCGCTCGGATCGCTCGCGGTGACCGTGACCATGCTTTGCGACGAGCCGTCCTGCGTCAGGATGTCGGGCGACACCGTGACGACGATCGCCGTGCCGAACTCGGATGGGCCCGACAGATCGGGAGTTTCCTGTTTCTTCATGGTGCAGCCGCCGACGATCGCCGCCGCGGCCGCCACCGCACAGAATGTTCTGAAGAATCGCTGTTCCATAGGAGTCATCCGCCGCCAGCCTGGATGCGCGGGCGTTAGCTCGCTTCCTTGTCGGCGAAGTTGCCGAAGTCGACCGAAATGCTCGCCGTCGCGCTGACCTCGCGTCCCGTCTGATCGTGGCCGTAGAAGGTCACCTTCGCGATCGTCGAGATGATGACGCCGCTCGACGCGAGCGCCGCCAGGGGTGCCTCGGCTTTCGCGATGTTCCGCACCAACGTGAACGACGCGGTTGCATCGTCGCTCCCGACCGTCGCGGTGAAGGCGCCGTCGAAGGCGTACGGCACGTCGATTCCCTGCCGGTTCTGGCCGTCGGCCCGCACGAACTCGACGTGATACTGCGTCACCGTGATGAAGTTCGCCGACGTCGGTGTGGTCGGCGAGTTGGTCGATCCCGGATCCTTCATCGCGAGGTGCAGCTGCACCTGGCCGACGTCGTTGAAGATCGTCGGGGTGTCCTTGACCACCGTGAGCACGTCCGACAGGAGATTGCCGGCGAACTTGGTCGGGTCATCGCCGCGTGCCGCTTGCAGCGCGTTCACGATCAGAAACGACGATGCCTGCCCTTCGCGCTGCATGTCACCGCACGAGGCGCTCAGCCCCGCCAGCACGACGGCGGCGAACACGCGCACGCGCCTGCCCCAGACCACCTTGCCTCGTACGTCCTCTCGAACCTGTGATCCCGCTCTCATAACGGCTAGCCCTTCAGAATTCTGGGAGTGATGAAGATCAGCAGCTCGCGGCTCGAATCCTCGACGCGCTCGCGCTTGAACAGCCAGCCCAGGAGTGGAACGCGGTGGAGCCCCGGGGTGTGATCGTTCGAGTTCTGTTCTTGGCTGACGAAGATGCCGCCGATGACGGTCGTGGACCCGTCGTTGATTTGCACCTGCGTGTTCGCCCGCTGCGTATCGATTGGCGGGATGCCATTCACCTGACGGCTGAAGTCGGGAGTGGCGTTCTCGATCGTGATCTTCATGATCACCGTGTTCGCCGCCGTGATCTGCGGCGTCACTTTGAGCACCAGCACCGCGTCCTTGAACGAGACGGTCACGGTGTTGTTCGCGATCGTCTGGATCGGGATCTGGATGCCCTGCGCGACTTCCGCTTCGATGTTGTTCTGCGTGGTCAGCCGTGGTGTCGAGAGCACACGTCCCTTGCCCGTGCGCTCGAGCGCGGAGAGTGCGACGTCGAGGTTGAACGCGCCGTTCACCGCGCCGAGCGCCAGGCCGATCGCCGAGGTCGCATCGTTGACGCCCAGATTGACGGCCGTGCTGCGCTGTTCGATCTCTGTCGATCTCGGATCGGTCGAGCCCTGAGAGCCGAGGCGGCCGCCAAGCGTCCCCTGGTTCGGAAATGCCAGCGGCGTCGTATTGCCGAGGTCCGGCATAACGCGTCCGTTCAGACCCCATTGAATACCCACGGCTCGGGCGAAGTCACGGGTTGTTTGCACGATCCGCGCTTCGACCTCGACCTGCGGCTCAGCGCGATCGATGGTCGACAGCAGAGTGGCGGCGGTCTCGAGCTTCGCCGGCAGGTCGGTGATGATGAGCGTGTTCGTGCGCTCGTCGATCTGGACGTCGCCGCGGGGCGACAAGGCTGCTTTCTTGACGAGCGGCGCCGCCGCAGTCGCGCGGGCGTAGCTCAGCGAGAAGGTGCGGACCGCAAGGGTCCCGGCGTCGGCCGCCGACTTCGCGAGTGCCTGCCGCGAGTCCTGTTCCTTCCGCAGCGTGTCGATCCGCGCGATCCGGACGATCGTGCCGTCTACGGTGTAGTCCAGCTGATTGCCGCGGAGGATCACCTCGAGCGCCTGATCCCAGGGCACGTCGTTGAGGATGATGTCGACCGTGCCCTGCACGTCGGGGTCGATCACCATGTTCAGCCCGCTGATCTCGGAGAACCCGCGGAGCACCGCGCGGAGATCGGCGCCCTGGAAATCCAGGCTCACCGGGTGACCCGTGTACTTCTTCTGTGCGTCGGAGCTCACCTGCTGCTGTTGTTGCGGCGGCGCGGCGGCTTTCTGGGCTGCCGCCGGTCTCGCGAGCGGTAAGGCAGGCGCCTGCGACTCTTTCGCCGGCGTCTCGTTTTGTGACGAAACGGGAGCCGCGACGCGCGGCGTGGACCTCGGCGCGGGTGGCGCACTGTTCTTCCCAGACGACGGCTTTTCCGCCTTGGTCGGCTTCTCTTTGGCGCTGGACGGCGCCGGTTGTTCTGCGGTCTTCGGTGCGGTCTGGGCGGCGGGTGCCGGACCGGCCCCGGCTGGCGACATCGCCGGATTCGGAGCCAGGCTCAGCGCCGCGATCGGGTCCGCGGGCGGCGGTGGATCCTGCGGCGTAATCGACGCCGCGTTCCGGATCGCCTGTTCCATGGAAATCGGAGGCTCGGGCGGTTCGACGGTCCCCTTCTCGGGCGGCGCCAGCATGACCACGTCACCCGTGACGGACTTGGCTTCGAACACGACCGCCAGGTCGCGGCCGTTCTCTCCGGTGCGCTCAACGTGATAGGTCACGTCGTCGGCAATCTCCATCACCACGCGCGTGACCAGCGGCTCGCGGCTGTTCACGCCCACGCGAACCTTCCTCACCATCGCGCTGTCGACGCTGATCTGGTTGGCCGTCTTGGCAATGACGTTTGGAAAATCGAGAACCAGTCGGCGCGGCTCGTCATCCGACTCCGCGACCCGCGCGGGTTCGACCGCGCCGTTGCCGCTGAGGGTCACGATCGTCGATCCGGACGTTTTGCTCGCGCGAATGCGGTCGATGGTCGTGGCGATCTCGCGGCCGGTGGACGCCGGCGCCCCGACGGAGGCCGGGCGGACCGGGGCGGGCTTCGGCGCCACCGGTGGCATTGCCGGTGCCAGCGGAGCTGCCGGCGCGGCGGTGACTGATGTGGACGCGAACTCCACCCGAATCGTGTTGCGCGCGCTACGGACCTTGTAGTCGGCCGCGCGCGACAGCGAGAATCGCACCCGCGCAATCGCAGCCCCGTCGACCGCCGACGCCTGTTCGAGCCGGACACCCGCGACCGCGCCGCGACGCTCGACGTCGTTGCGCGCATCGGAGACGCTGACGTTGCGAAGGTCCACGAACAGCGTCAGCGGATCCGGCCGGCTGACGGCATACGCGACCGGTTCGCTCGCCTCGATGAGCACCGCGTTGTCGTCGCTCGAGACCCCGACGAGACGCACGGGCGCCGCCGCCGAGAGCATGATGCCGCCCGCGGCCGCGACGGCCGCGAGCAGCATCACCCCTGAAAGGGCACGCACCACATACGGGCGGCGCCCGTTATCTGCCTTGTACGCCATCATTACGTCGGCTCTTTTCCGAATCAGCGCGGCCATCATCCGCGACCCTCGGTGGCGCGGACCCGCTTGGGCACTTCCCGTTGCTTGACCAGCGACAACGGGTCGTTCACGTCCTGCGAGAAGATGACGCCGTCCTGGGTGATGTTCTTCACGGAGCCGTCCATCAACTTGTCGCCAGGGCGGACGATGTAGGTCTTGTTGTCGGGGGCCTGGATCATCGCGATGAACCCCGACCGATCGCGCACGATCCCTTTCACCGTCACTTCGGAGATGAGCAGGCCCGGTACGCCGGCCGCACGCTCGCCTGACTTGTGCGGGTCCTGGCCACGACCGAGCAGGCTCACGAACGGATCGCGACGCCCCTCGGGGTTGTAGCTGGCCACTGCCGGCCCCGGCTGCTCGGCGCTTTTTCCCGGCGCCGGCGCCGGCGTCTGCTCGGCCGGCTTGGCCGACGCGGGCGTCGGCGCGGCGGAAGCTGCGGGCGCGGGTGGTACAGGCGCCTGACCCGGCTTCGCTTGCGCGCTCTCGAGGAGCATCGTCGACAGGAGCAGCAGCGTTGGCGTCATCATTCCGGCCTCACTTGCCGAGCGACGGCTGCTTCGGCACGACGCCCTTCCCCTTCTGCCCCGCCGCCTGCCCTTCCTGCAACACGAACGTCGTGGCGGTGCATTCGGCGATGATCGTGGCGTTGGGCTCCGGCTTCGGGTTCGCCTTGATCGAGATGTCGGCGATGTTGATGATTCGCGGGAACTTGCTGATCCGATCGAAGAAGTAGCCGAGGTCGTGATAGGTGCCCTCGGCCTTGAGCTTGAACGGCACCTCGGCGTAGATCGCCTGCTGCACGGCCGGCTGCGGCGTGAAGCGCTGAATCGTCAGGTTCGACTGCGCCGCGAGGCCTTGAATCCGCCGCAGAATGTCCGCGACGTCTTTTTCCTCCGGCAGCACCGCGCGAAGGCTGTCGAGTTTCTGCTCGAGCTGCCCGACCTGCGACTCGAATTCCGGCAACCGCTTCGCCGTCGCCATGCCCTTGGTGACGTCCACACGCAGATTGACGAGACGGGCCTGGCGGATCGCGAGATCCGCCTGCACTTCCTGCACATAGAAGTGATAGAAACCGAACACCGCGCCAGCGCACACCACGACGAACGCGCCGATCTGGGCGTACCAGGGAAGCTTGCTGAGTGACAGGTCCATGACGGTTCCCTAGCGCTTCTTCGCGCCCTTGGCCGGCGCCGCCGGCGGGGGCGCATCCGGATCGAAGTAGGTCGCCTTGATCACGAACTTGACGAGGTCACCCGTCTTCGCGTCGCTCGTGACCTGGCTGTCGACGATCTCGACCGGCCTCTTGAACCACTTGGTCGACTCGATCCCGCCGACGAAATCGGTGAGCGCCGTCATATTCGTGGCGAAGCCGTTCAGCGTGTACTCGCTGCCCGATTGGGTCATGTCGCTCAGCCACAGCCGCTCGGGCACGCTGCGGCTGATCTCGTCGAGCACCCGAACCGGCGCGTACTGGCCCTTGCGCAGCTGCTCGATGAGCGACACGCGTTGCTGCAGCTGCGCTTTACGCGCTTCGAATTTCTGGACCTGGGTCAGGACGGATCGGAGCTGGCGCGTTTCGACCTCGGCGCGCGCGATGTCCGCATCGACCTTGAGGGACTGCTGATGCAGCGACCAGAACCACCAGAAGACGCCGGCGACGGTGGCAATCAAAATCAGCGTGGCCCCGATCGTGACTCGTTGCGCCGCCGGGATCGCGATACGCGTGGTTTTCTTCTTCTTGGTGCGTTCCCGTTCGACGGCGAGCAGATTGATGCGAATCATCGGTCGCTCGCCCGGCGCAGCGCGAGGCCCACCGCTACGGCGACGGTCGGCGCCATGTCGGCCACCGCGTCCACCTTCAACTTGTTCGCGTCGAACGAAATCTTCTTGAATGGATCGAAGGGCTCGACCGGCGCGCCGAACCGTTCGGCGAGAGCTTCGGCGAACCCTTCCGCGCGCGAGGCGCCGCCGCTCAGCACGATCCGATCGATCCGGTCGGACGACGCGGTCGTCTTGAAGAAGTCGAACGTCTTCTGAATCTCGAGCATCACGTTCTCGGTCACCGCCCGCAGCACCGGCCGGGCGTCGTCGAACGAGGGACCATCGGCGGCGTGACCGCGCTTGAGGAGATCCGCGGTTTCGTACGGGAGGCTCAGCTCACGCTGGAGCGCTTCGGTATAGGCGTTGCCCCCCACCGAGATGTCGCGCGTGAAGATGGATTGATCACCCTGCAGGATGTTGATGTTCGTCGCGCTCGCGCCCGCGTTGAGCAGGACGGTGATGGCGCCCGGCTCGATCCCGTAGTTGACCTCGTATGCGTTCTGGAGGGCGAAGGCGTCGACGTCGACGACGACCGCGGTGCGGCCGGCCTGGGCGATCACCCCGGTGTAGTCGGCGATCTTGTCTTTCTTCGCCGCCACCAGCAGGACGTCCATCGTCCCTTTCGAGTCGGGCCCGGTGCCGGCGTCGAGGATCTGGTAGTCGAGGTTGACGTCGGCGATGTCGAACGGGATGTACTGCTCGGCCTCCCAGTAGATCGACTCGGCGAGCTCCTGCTCGGTCATCTTCGGCAGGGTGATCTTCTTGACGATGACGGCGTTGCCCGCGAGCGAGGCGGCGACATCCTTGGTGCGGATGTTCTTCGACTCGAACAGGCGCCGGATCGCGTCGGCGACGGCGGCGCCGTCGATGATCGCGCCGTCGACGATGCTGTCGGGCGGCACCGGCTCGATGCCGAAGGCGGCGACCTTGTAGCCCTTGCCGGCCGGACGCAGTTCGACGGCCTTGACGGCGCTCGACCCGATGTCGAGCCCGACGACCGCTTTGGGTTTGCTCAGTCCAAACATAGGGTTCCTGTGCTCGGCCGCGCGAGCTGATGCGTGCGCGACGCAAACGGCAAAGCTGATACCAAATCTGAACAGCGGCGCTGACGGCGAAATCCGATGCAGCGCGGCGAAATTTGCGATCGATCCGTCTCGCGCGGCGTGCAGCCGTTTTACAGTTCCGTCGGGCGATTACAGCCTTCGTCGCCGCGCTCGCGATGGGTTTGCGACTCCTCGACTCGCTCACGGACTTTATCGGACCCACCGTGGAACGGCTTGACACTCTTCAGAAACGCCCGTATCATTTGGGTTTGCCGTAAGTTGCGCCGGGCCGGACATGCTGCTCGGTTCGTCCAGCCGGCAGCGAGTGGCGGCCCTGAGCCGCCGTTCCCTAACAGGTTTTTTCTCATGTCGACGTTCATCGCCACCGCGCAGCATGCCGCGGCGTCCGGCCGCTGGCACGTCATCGACGCCGACGGGCAAGTCCTCGGCCGCGTCGCGACGGTCGCCGCGCGGCTGCTGCAGGGCAAGCACAAGCCCACCTATACGCCGTTCATCGACACCGGCGACCACGTGGTCG
>DATAEK010000311.1:0-31387 GCA_036258055.1 Vicinamibacterales bacterium | reverse complement strand
CGTCGTTCCGTCAACCAGAACCACATCGCCATCGTCTACAAACAGGACGCGGCGGTGTGCCTCGTCCCAGCGGCCGGTCGCGGGCGGAGCCGCCTTGACCTCGTCGCCGGTCAGCTTTCTGGGCTCGCCGCCGTCGCGGCCGACGACATAGGTCGAGGATTCCTTCTCCCCGGGCTTTCGCCACTCGAAGAACAGTTTCTGCGAGTCGGCAGACCAGCGAAGACCTGTGGGCGGCCATCCGACGAGATCCGGGCCGCGCATGATGCTGTCGACAGTCAGGTCGAAGCTGGTGGCGGGCGCGGTCGCTTTGCGGGCGGCGGCCTGCTGGCCGGTGATGAGAACAGGGCAGGTGAACAGCAGGGCTGCCGCGATCGCAACACTGAATCGGCGCATGGGCGTCTAATCCTTGGATCGGTGAAACAGAGGCCGGACGGGATCGGGTGTGTGCGCTCGGCGCGCACCCGAGGGTAAGTATACATTTCGGGAAACACTCGTTACCCACGATCCGTCTGCTCTCCCGAGCCCCTGGGCGACCCGGAACCGGCCGTCCCAGTTCTTGCTATTTCAGAAGGGTTCCAGGTTTCCGTTCCCGATATTGGAGTCATCAGCAATGCGTTTGAAGCAACAAATTCCGGCTTCTCTGCGCCTCGCCGCGGCAGCCGTCATGGCCGTAGGCCTGTTCGCATCCGGCCGCGGGGTGTCCGCATCCGAACAGAACCCGCCGGCCCCGTCCCCCCGACAGACACCGGCGGCCCAACAGCCATCGACCCAGGTCCCCCCGAACACTTTGAAGATCTCGGTGGACGAGGCGGTCAAGATGGCGCTGCAGAACAATCTCAACATCAAAGCCGAGCAACTCACGCCGCAGATTGCGACCTACGGCGTGGCCCAGGCCCGGGCCGTGTACGCGCCGTTACTCTTTTCGCAGACGACGTCGCGCAGCAGCACGTCGCCGCCGAATGACTTCCTGAACGGCAACGAGACGATCCTGACCAACGATAGTTTCCGCACGAGCGGCGGCCTCCAGCAGTTCACCCCCTGGGGCGGCGGTCGTTATAACGTCTCGCTGGACGCGGGACGCCTGACGACGACCAGCCTGTCGAACCGGTTCAACCCGCAGCTCGATTCGAACCTGGTGGCCTCGTACACGCAGCCGCTGCTCCGCAACTTCAAGTTCGACAACAACCGGCAGAACCTGATGCTCAGCGAGAAAATTCAGCAGATTGCCGATATCCAGCTTCGCCAGACGCTCACGCAGACGTCGCGCCAAGTTCGCAGTTCCTACTTCGACCTCCTGAATGCGGTCGCTGGCTACCAGGTCGCCCTGCAGTCGCTCGAGCTCGCGCAGACGTCGCTCAAGAACAACCGGCGGCGTGTGGAAGTCGGCACGATTGCGCCGATCGAGATCGTTCAGGCGGAAGCCGAGGTTGCCGCGAACGAAGAATCCGTGATCGTGGCCGAGGGCCAGATCCGCACAGCCGAGGATCGACTGCGGACGCTGGTGATGAATCCGTCGCAGCCGGATTTCTGGACGACGAAGCTCGAGCCCTCCGATGAACCGACGCTGACACCTCAGGCCGTCGACGTGGACGGGGCGATCGCGAACGCGCTCGCCAACCGGACCGACCTCGCTCAGTTGAAGAAGCAGGTCGAGGAGACGGACATCAACCTGAGGTTCTACAAGAATCAGAAGATGCCGGCCCTGGATGTGACCGGCAACTACAACCTCGTGGGCACCGCCGGCACGCAGCGCGTGTTCGATCTGAATTCGCCGCTCTATCCACCGCCGATCCTGAGCTCGTCCCAGCGAAGCTTCAGCGACGCGTTGCGTGACGTGTTCGGCAACGAGTTCAAGACGTGGTCGGTCGTGCTGAACGTCAGCTATCCGCTCGGCACCAGCATCGCCGACGCCGCGCTGGCGCAAGGACGGCTGCAGCGCGATCAGCAGACGACCAGCATCCATGACCTCGAAACGCAGATTGTCTTCTCAGTTCGGGAGGCCGGACGTCAGGTCAACACCAGCCTGAAGCGAGTCGAGTCGACTCGAAAGGCGCGGGAGCTCGCCGAACAGAGCCTCCAGGCAGAAGAGAAGCGCGTCGCGGTCGGACTCTCCGACACGTTCCGCGTGCTGCAGGCTCAGCGCGATCTCGCCCGCCAGCGCGTGAGCGAGCTGAACGCGATCATCGCCTACAACAAGTCGCTCATCGACTTCGAAGCGGTCCAGACCGTTCCGCTCCGGTAGGACACCGGTCCACCGACGGCAGAGCACGGCGTTGCCGGTGTCTCTGCCGTCGATCCTTCCCTGGTGGCCTGGTTCTCTTTCACGTCATTCCCTGTTGCCCCGTCTCCCCCCATGGCCCATGACCCATGGCCCATGACCCATTTCCCATTTCCCCTTTGCCCTTTGCCATTTGCCATTTGCTACACTCCCCTGAGTGAAGCTGACCGTTACGGTCATCACCTTCAACGAGGCCGCCCACATTGCCGCGGCGCTCGAATCGGTCTTCTGGGCCGACGAGATCGTCGTCATCGATTCACGCAGCACGGACGCGACGGCGGCCATCGCCGAGCGGCTGGGCGCGCGCGTCGTGGTCCGGGACTGGCCGGGGTACAGCGCGCAGAAGAACTACGCCGCCGAGATTGCCTCGAACGACTGGATCCTCTCGCTCGATGCGGATGAGCGGATCTCAGCCGATCTCGCCGCGGAGATTCGCGCGACGCTCGCGCAGCCACCTGCGCACGTTGGCTATCGAATTCCGCGCGTGACGTGGTATCTCGGGCGCTGGGTCCGCAGCACCGACTGGTACCCGGACTATCAGCTCCGCCTGTACGATCGACGTGCGGGACGCTGGAATGGGCGCCGGGTGCACGAGTCGGTTGAACTTCAGAGCGCGCCCGGAACGCTCCGCAACGAGATCCAGCATTATGCCTACCGGGACATCTCGCATCACCTGACGACGATCGATCGCTACACGACGCTTGCCGCAGAGCAATGGATGGCGGAGGGGCGCCGAGCGTCCGCGATCGCCGCCGCGATTCACCCGGCGTTCGCGTTCCTGCGCAACTACATCCTCCGCGGCGGCATCCGTGACGGGGGCGCGGGCCTGCTCGTCTCGATCCTGAATTCGTACTACGTCTTCCTGAAGCTGGCGAAGCTGTGGGAGCTGCAGCACGCGGCGGCTCGCGAACCGATCGCACGGCCCGAGCCGGCAACCATCAGGGGCGACCGCCCGACGACCGCTACGAACCCGGCTACGCTCGCCCGCCCGGACCCGCCCGTTCCAGGGTCGCGGCCCTGAATGTTCTCGCTCCATATCGACACCGCGCGGACCTGGCGTGGCGGTCAGAACCAGGTCCTGGTGACGGTCATGGGCCTGCGTTCGCTGGGTAATCGGACGATGCTCGTGGCGCATCCGGACGGGGAGCTGCGCCAGCGCGCGCGGGAAGGCCTGGATGTCTTTCCGCTCGCGCCGCGGACGGAAATGGATCTCGGCGCTGCGTGGCGTCTGGCGCGACTCATCAAGAGCTTGACGCCCGACGTCGTCCACGCGCACGACTCGCACGCCGTCGCGATGGCATCGCTGGCCCTCTCGATGAGCACTCAGCCAGCGAAGCTGCCGCTCCTGGCCGCGCGCCGGGTGGATTTCCATCTTCGCGGCAATTCGCTTTCCCGCTGGAAGTACCGCCAGGTCGACATGTTCATCTGCGTGTCCGAGGCGATTCGGGACATGCTCGTCGCCGACGGGGTACCCGTCGATCGGACGGTGATCGTCAATGAAGGCATCGATCTCGAACGCGTCGCCGCGGCGCCGCCGGCCAGGCTCCACGAGGAGCTCTGGCTGCCGCATCACGCGCCGGTTGTCGGGAATGTTGCCGCGCTGGTGCCGCACAAAGGTCAGCGACACCTGGTCGAAGCGGCCGCGCTCGTCGTGCGCCAGGTGCCGGATGCGAGATTCGTGATAGCAGGCGAAGGAGAGCTGCGCGCGGCCCTCGAGCGCCAGATCAAGGATCACCATCTCGAGAAGCACGTGATGCTGCTCGGCTTCCGTCCCGACGTTCTCTCGCTGCACAAGGCGTTCGACCTCTTCGTGATGAGCTCCGTCACCGAAGGACTCGGCACGTCGCTGCTCGATGCGATGGCCTGTGAGAAACCGGTCGTCGCCACCAACGCGGGCGGGATCCCGGAGGTGGTGCTGGAAGGCACGACCGGCCTGCTCGTCCCGCCTCGCGATCACGCGGCCATGGCGGCTGCGATCGTGCGCCTGCTCAGGGACCCGGCCCTGCGCGATCGCATGGGCGCCGCGGGTCTGCGGGTCGTCCGCGAGAAGTTCAGCGCCGAACGCATGGTTCAGGACACGCTCAAGGTGTACCAGGCGGTCAGGAGTTGAGACGAAACGCGCAAGGTGCAGGGTGCACCGTGCACCGTGCGCGTTTGGATCTTCTACTGCGGTACTGCCGTGAGGCCTGACCGGCAACCCGAGCGTCCCCGCGGGCAGTCGTCGAACGTGATCGCGCGGCCGTTCTCCGAGAAGGTGATCCCGCGGGCGATGCGCGTCGTTGGCTGTGCATCGGGCACGACGAGCGTGATCTGACCGGCGGGCACGGCGGACGCGCCAGTGTAGAGTCGGAGCTGGTAGCCATCGACGAGGAACGCGACCCGCGTGCCATCGTTCGTCCATGCGATCTCGTCGCAGGTCTGCCCGGCATTGAGCGTGGCGACCTTGGTCGGCGCCTGACCCGCCGCCCCGACCCACAGAACCTGACAGCGGCCGTCCAGGCAGACGCGCTCGGTGACCGACGCGATGAGTCCGCCCCCGGGCGCGGCCACCGAGCGAACGTCACGTTCGCTGAAGCGGCGGCCCAGCACGAACGCCACTGCGGCGACGGCGAGCATCAGCACGAACAGCAGGATCTTCTTCATCGGACTCCAGGGCGCGGTCGTGGAGCCGGGCGAGGATGACAGAGCCCTTTGAGGGGGCACTGCGCGTCACCCTGCCGCCGCCCGAACCCGCACGCGTTCATCATGCCGACGTGGCAGATCGCGAAGTCGAATCGAACCGGGTCGACCGGATCCAGCCGGCGGAGCGTCGCCGTGATGTCCGCGGCCATCTTCCAGCCCGGGCTGACGTACCGTGTCAGCCGAAGGCACCGGCCTAGTCGGATGACGTGCGTATCGAGCGGCACGATCAGCTTCGCCCGGGGGACGCGCGTCCAGACGCCGAGATCGACCTCGTCACGTCGCACCATCCACCTGAGGAACAGGTTGAGCCGCTTGCACGCGCTGCCCGCCGACGGCCGGGGGAAGAAATAGCACACGCCCGGGCGTTTCGGCACGCGGCCGTACGCGCGTCTGATGTCGAGCGCCAGGGCCCGGGTCGAGAACGTATCGAGGGCGGCGCCCACGTCCTCGGCATCGGGCGCGAGCCCCTCGACGAAAAAAGCCTCGAGGGTGCCGGCGCGATCGAGCATCTGCCTGAGCACCCACAGCAGTGCGACCAGGTCGCTGCCGCGCGTCCAGCGGTGGACCATCCGTCGCAAGTCGGGATGCGGCGCCTCGGGCTCGAACCCTCGCACGAACGCAGCCGGAGACGGTCCCATGATCGCAAGCAGGGTATCGATCGAGTTGAGGACGCTCGACACACGTCCGAAGGCGAGCGCCGCGGCACAGAATCCGGCAATCTCCCGGTCGGCCGGCTCGGGGAATGGCCGGACCCGGTGGACCGGATCGCTCGCGGAGTCTTCGCGGTTGTAGTTCTCGTAGAGACCGTCGAGCGCAGGGCCCATCGACGGTGCAGGAATCGCGACGCGAGGGGTCATGGCCCGGTTCTACGCTTCTTGGATCGTTGCATTGGAGCGAACCCGGAACCTGAGAACCTGAGAACCTTAGAACCTGGTGATGGGCTGCCCCTCTGCGCACATCGGGCATTCCGCCGCGGCAAAATTCTGCGGCGCGGGATAGTCGACCAGGGAGTAATTCGGAACACCGATGTCCACGATGGCTTCTTGCCGATCGCAGATCTGAACGGTCGCGAGCACGTAGCCACCCGCTTCGCGAATCAGCTGTGCGCATCGCTCGAACGTTTTCCCGGTGTTCCGCACATCGTCGGCCAGCAGCACCCGCCGGCCGGCGACGTGCTGGGCGTAGAAACTCCGGAGACCCAGTCCGGACTCGACTTGCGTGAAGGGAGCGAAGCTGCAAGCCGGGTGGGTCAGCGCACGCCGGCCGTCGAGTAGCCCGGCGAGCGTGTGCGCGAGCAGGGCGCCACCGGTCGCCGGTCCGGCAACGACTTGGGTCTTCTCGAGCAGATCGGACGGCAGGATGTCGAGCACGTCCTGCGCGAGCCGCCAGATCGTCGAGGGGTGGAGAAACAGTTGGTGCGGATTCAGGTACACGCGACCGTGGAACCCGTTGCCGTAGTCGAAGTGCCCGTCGCGCATGAGCACCTCGAGGTCCTGCAGCCTCTTCATCGCCTGGGCGCGCAGATCGTCTCGACGATTCACCGTGTGTCCTTGTCTCGCAGCCGCTGATGTCAGAAGCATGAGGCTAGGCGCCCGACGACAGGCGCGCCTCGGCGGCTGCGTTGCGATAGACCATTCGTCCGTTGATGATCGTGGCCACGACACCTCCGCGCAGGTGCCAACCGTCGAACGGTGTGTTCTTCGACTTCGAGCGCATTGCTGCGGCCGATACCGTGACACTCAGATCGGGCGCCAGCACCGTGATGTCGGCCGGCGATCCCTCCGCAAGCGTCCCTCCGGGCAGGTGCAGCGTGCGCGCCGGGTTCACCGACAGCAGCTCAATCATCCGAGCGAGCGTGATTCGCCCGGCATGAACGAGGCGGTCGAACACGATCGGCACCGCCGTCTCGAGGCCGACGATGCCGAAGGGCGCGCGATCGAACTCGAGCATCTTCTCGTCGGCGTGGTGTGGGGCGTGATCGGTCGCGATCACGTCGACGCTGCCGTCGGCGATCCCTTCGAGCATCGCGTCACGATCCTCGGTCTCCCGCAACGGCGGGTTCATCTTCACGTTCGTGTCGTACTGCACCGGCGTGCCCAAGGCCTCGTCGGTCAGCGTGAAGTGGTGCGGCGCCACCTCGCAGGTGACCCGGACGCCGCGCTCTTTCCCGGCCCGCACCGCACGCAGGGACTGACGGGCGCTCATGTGCGCGATGTGGACATGCGATCCGGTCAGCTCGGCGAGCGACACGTCGCGCTCGACCATCAGCGACTCGGCGGCACCCGGAATGCCGCGCAGGCCGAGCGTCGACGCGTGATAGCCCTCGTGCGCCACGCCGTCACCCCTGAGCGAGGGGTCCTCGCAGTGATTGATGATGGGCACCCCGAGCATCCCGGCGTACTCGAGAGCCCGCCGCATCAAGAGCGCGCTCGCCACCGGCTTCCCGTCGTCGGTGAACGCGACGCACCCGGCCGTTTTCTGTTCGCCGAACTCGGCGAGCTGCTCCCCTTTCGATCCCATCGACACAGCGCCGATCGGATACACGTGGGCCAGACCCGCTTCCGCCGCCTTCTTGAGCACGAACTGCGTGATGCCGGCGTGATCGTTCACCGGATCGGTGTTGGGCATGCACGCAACACCTGTGAAGCCGCCGGCAACCGCCGAAGCCGTCCCCGTCGCGATCGTTTCTTTGTGTTCCTGCCCCGGCTCGCGCAGGTGCACGTGGATGTCGATGAGCCCCGGCGTCACGATCCACCCGCGCGCGACCTCGAAGACGTCGGCGCCGGCGACCGGCAGATCCCTGCCAATCCTCGCAATGCGGCCGTCCTCGATTCGCACGTCGAACGAACCGTCCCGGCCGTTTGCCGGATCGATCACCCGCCCGCCTTTCAACAGCAGCTTCATCTCACCTCGCCCGCTCGCTCACCGCCGCGCCACGTCGCTGTCCCATCCACCATCCGTTCCATCCAACCTTCCCATTTACCCTTTGCCCTTACCCTTTGCCCTTTACCCTTTGCCCTTTGCCCTTTGCCCTTTACCCTTTGCCCTTTGCCATTTGCCATCCCTAAGGTGCGTCTCCAGCCAGCAGATAAAGAACCGCCATGCGCACGGCAACGCCATTGGCCACCTGTTCGAGGATGACGGAGTACGGCCCGTCCGCGACGTCGGAATCGATCTCCACGCCGCGGTTCATGGGACCAGGGTGCATGATGATCACGTCCTGGCGCGCCCGGCGCACGCGCTCAGGGGTCATCCCGAACAGCGAGAAATACTCGCGCACGGAGGGGATGAAGTGGCCGTGCATCCGCTCGTGCTGGATGCGCAGCATCATGATCACGTCGGCGCCTTCCACCGCTTCGTCGACCGAGGACGTGGCGCGCACGCCGAAGCGAGCGATGCCGGCGGGCATCAGCGTCGCCGGCCCGCAGACCCAGACATCCGCCCCCATGGTCTTCAGGAGCAGCACGTTCGAGCGCAGCACGCGGCTGTGGAGCAGGTCCCCGACGATCGCGACCTTCAGGCCCGCCAGCCTGCTCTTGTGCTCGCGAATCGTGAAGGCATCGAGAAGCGCCTGGGTCGGATGCTCGTGCATGCCGTCGCCGGCGTTGATGATCGACGAGCGGCAGATGCGCGACAGCAGGTGCGCGGCGCCCGAGGACGCATGCCTCATGACGATCATGTCCGGGGACATCGCCTCCAGATTCCGCACCGTGTCGACCAGCGTCTCCCCCTTCGTCACGCTCGACGTCGACACGGCGATGCTCAGCGTATCCGCGCTGAGCCGCTTCTCGGCGATTTCGAACGAGGTTCTCGTCCGCGTGCTCGGCTCGAAGAAGAGGTTGACGACCGTCCGGCCGCGCAGCGTCGGTACCTTCTTGATAGGGCGCCGGCCGATCTCTTTCATCGCCTCGGCCGTGTCGAGGATCAGGGTGATCTCGTCCCCCGTCAGCTCGGATATGCCGAGCAGGTGCCGCGAACGGAGCGACGCTGCCGGCTGAGGTGTGGTGCGGTCGGCACTTCCGGATCGATCGACTGCGTGGGTCGTCATGCTTCACCCTCGATCACCGTCTCGTCGACGCCGTCGATCTCCTGGAGGCGCACCTGGACGCTCTCCTTGAGCGACGTCGGCACGTTCTTTCCGACGTAGTCGGCTTTGATGGGCAGTTCGCGGTGGCCGCGGTCCACCAGGACGACGAGCTGAATGGCACGCGGACGCCCGAAATCGATCAGCGCGTCCAGCGCGGCGCGGATGGTGCGGCCGGTGTAGAGCACGTCATCGACGAGCAGAATCCGCCGGTCGTCGATGGAGAAAGCAATCTCGGTGCGGCGGACGAGCGGCTGCGGCCCGACGGGACTGCGCATGAGATCGTCGCGATAGAGCGTGATGTCGAGCGCGCCAACCGGGACATGATCGCCATTGATTTCCTTCAGCAGCTGGCCGAGCCGCCGCGCGATCGGGACACCCCTCGTCCGGATTCCCACGAGCGCCACGTCCTCCAACCCGCGATTTCGCTCGAGGATCTCGTGCGCGATACGCGTCAGCGCGCGCGACATGCGATCGGCGTCCATTACCTGGGGCATGGACGTCTCCTGACATCGCACGAGGGCTCCGACCACGCTAACGCCTTGGGAACAGCGGACTGCGGCGGACGCCGAGGAAACAATCTGGCAGGAATTCTCACGAGCACCTCTTGTCGGCCTCTCAGGGCCGCGTTTAAAGAGTTGCCTGGAATCTTATCACGGCCGCGTGGCGCCCTCGATCGAAATTCGCACCGGACCGCGCGTCTATCGGCCGTAACTGGGGATGAACGCGATGGGCCGCTCCGCGGTGAAGCCGCGGGTGAAGAGATCGGTGCGTGCGAAGCCGTCCATGTCACGGCCGATCGGCAGCCCGAAGAAATACAGGAGGGTCGGCGTCACATCCACGATCGAGCCCCGCTGGTGATGTCCCGGCTGCACGTCCGATCCGTATGCGAGGAGGAATCCATCCGGGGCGCGGTCGTGCGTGGCCGTCACCTCTTCGCCAAGCACCCTCCCGAGGAGCTGCTTCAGCGGCTCCAGACGCTGCATACCGAAGCCCGACACCACGAGCAGCAGGTCACCCGGCGACAGCGTCTTCATGGCGTCCCCGACCTCGCCGTCGATGTGACTGTAGTAGCGATCGATGGCGTCGGCGTACCGCCGGCGTTCCTGCTCGGGAACGTCACCGAACGCGCGCGGCTGGGTGTAGCGCAGGAAATAGTGCCCGAAGGTGTCGAGCCCCTGGTAACGCAACGCCGCGAACTGGACGTCCCACCGCGCACGAAGATCGCGCATCGCGCGGCTGTAGAACCGATCGCGGCGGGCCGCCGACGCGTCGGCGCTCGTCGGGTTGACCGCCGCTCCGGTGGCGGCGACAACCGCGTCCTGGTCGGGGCCGCTCTGGGCAAACGCCTCACGGAGGGTAGGAAGTACTGCTGACGGAAACGCGGCCCGGTTGTCGAGCTCCAGCATCGACCCGACCACGTCGTGGAACCGATCGCTCACGACGAACCCCTGCACCGGCTCCGCTGGATACGTCAGCGGCCAGCGCACGACGCCGACGCGAACGCCGGCATCGGCCAGGATGCTCCAGAGCGGCCTCGCCCGCCACGCGGTGGACGTGTTCGGCTCGTCACGGATGAATCCGAGCTGTACCGGCACGTGTGAAAAACAGTGGTCCGGCAGCAAATCGAGGGCACGGTCGTCTCCGCGAGCAAAATACGCGGCTGCTGATCGCACGCCGTTCCTGGACGGGTAGATGCCGGTTGCAACCGCGGACCAGACCGGGTTGGGCGCTGTTGGACGAATCGTTGCGAGATCGATGGTGGCGCCCGACTCCAGCAGCCGGGCGAAATTCGGCAGACGGCCCTCCGATGCGCGCGGCCAGATGTACTCGAGCGACGCGCCGTCGAGGAGGAGCATGACGACACGGGCTTGCGACGGCGAGGCCGGCAGCACGGCGATGTTGACCGAACGTGACGGAAGCGAATGGAGAACCGCGGGGCCGCGCGCGGCTACCGGCAGCGCTATCGATCCGATTACGGCGATCGCGAAGAGCGCCGCACCGACGCGGCTCCCCCGCCGGCCGAAGGAGTAATGTGCGATTGCAATACCCAGGAGCACGGCGGCCGCCACTGACGTCGCCGCTGCGCCGGTGGCCATGCGACGCGCCGCCGTCACCTCGAGCGCCGCCGAGAATCCGCGCAGGTTGAGCCACATCAGCACGGCGGCGCACGCGGCGCACGCCGCCGTCAGCCACGCGAGCACGCGCACACTGAGCCAGCCGGGCGACATCACGTTCATGCTGAAGAACTCGCGGCCGACGATCAGCAGATAGAAAAGAATCGCGAGGTGCACACCGTAGAAGAGACCGAACGTGGCGAACCACCGCGCCGACGTCGCGGAGGCGAGCGGCACCTGAGGATTGAGCTGCAGCAGAAGGATCGTCAGGTACGCGGCGGCGAGCGCGCCAGCGAGCAACGAGTTCGTCAGCATCCGCAGGTAGCGCACGAGGCAAGTGTATACTTCGTCTATGCCGAGCGACATCGACGTCGCGGTGATCTCGAATACGCGGTTGTCGGACGACTACTGCGTGATCGCGCTCGACGCGGCGGAGATCGCAGCGACCGCACAGCCCGGCCAGTTCGTGATGATCAAGACCGCGCGCGGCATGGATCCGCTGTTGCGCCGCCCGTTCTCGATCTTCGAGGTCCTGCGAACTCGGGACGGGACACCAACCGGCATCACGCTTCTCAACAAAAGGATCGGCGTCGGTACCGGTCTGCTCTACGAGGCCGAGCCGGGCGCGCGTCTTGCCTGCCTCGGGCCGCTCGGGCGTCCGTTCGAACCGATCGATCCGCCGGCGCAGGCATGGATGGTCGCCGGCGGCGTCGGCCTCGCGCCGTTCGTCACCCTTGCCGAGGCGCTCCAGGCGCGGGGCACCCGGACGACGCTCTTCTATGGCGCTCGGCGCGCCGCGGAGTTGTACTACGTCGATCGCTTCGAGGCCCTCGGTGTGGACGTCGTGCTCTCGACCGAAGACGGGAGCCGAGGCGTGAGTGGTCGGGTCACATCGCCGCTTGGCGACGCACTCGAAAACCTGGACTCGAACGATCCCGTGCGGCTGTATGTGTGTGGGCCGACGCCAATGATGCGCGCGGTCGCGAAGCTGGCGCAGGCGCAGGCGCGCGCATGCGACGTGTCGCTGGAACAGGTCATGGGCTGTGGTCTCGGCGGCTGTTACAGCTGCGTCGTCCTCGCTCGCGGGGAGGATGGCACCCCGCACTTCGTGCGGTCGTGCCTCGATGGCCCGGTCTTCGACGCCGGTCGCATCGTCTGGGAGGCCCTGGCGCACTGACATGGATCTGTCCGTCTCGATTGGCTCGCTGACGCTCCCCAATCCGCTCATCGCGGCGAGCGGCTGCTTCGGGTACGGCGTCGAATACAGCGACGTCGTGGACCTCGCGACGCTCGGCGGCGTGGCGGTCAAGGGGCTCTTTCTCGCTCAGCGCGAGGGACATCCACCACCCCGGATTGTCGAGACCCCGTCAGGCATGCTGAACGCGATCGGCCTTCAGGGCATCGGCGTCCATCGCTTCATCCGCGAGAAACTGCCCGAACTGCGTGACCGGCGGGCAATCGTGTTCGTGAACATCTGCGGTACGACGATCGACGAGTACGTCGAGCTCGCGCGCATCCTCTCCGATGCCGAGGGTGTGGCGGCGCTCGAGCTGAACATCTCCTGCCCCAACATCAAGGAAGGGGGCATCACGTTCGGCTGCAGCCTGACCGGCACGCACGCGGTGGTCAGCGCCGTGCGCAAGGTGACGGATCTCCCGGTCATCCCGAAGCTCACGCCGAACGTCACCGACGTCGCCTCGTTCGCGCGAGCCGCCGAGGAGGCGGGCGCGGACGGGGTGTCGCTGGTGAACACGTTCCTGGCAATGGCCATCGACGTCGAAACACGACGGCCGAAGCTGTCGAACATCGTGGGCGGACTCAGCGGTCCGGCGATTCGGCCGATTGCCGTGCGAATGGTCTACGAGTGCCGGCAGGCGGTGAAGCTGCCCATCATCGGCATGGGCGGCATCGCGACCGCCGCGGACGTCCTGGAGTTCATGATCGCCGGCGCCACCGCGGTGCAGGTGGGGACGGCGAACTTCGTCGACCCGTTTCTCTGGACGACGCTGCTCGACGGGATTCGCAGTTACATGTCACGCCACGGCATCGAGTCGTTGTCGGCGTTGACCGGAAGCCTCGACACATCGAAGAAGGAACACGCGTGGATCAGCTCCTAGTCGCGCTCGACGTCGACCACGCCGGGGATGCCCTGGCCCTCTCGGATCGGCTCCGCGGTGTCGCCGGCGGATTCAAGATCGGCAGCCGGCTCTTCACCGCCGAAGGACCGGAGATCGTGCGCCAGCTCACCGGGCGTGGTGACAGGGTCTTTCTCGACCTCAAGTTCCATGACATTCCAAATACGGTCGCCGGCGCCGTCGCTGCCGCGACGTCGCTTGGCGTCTGGATGGTCAACGTCCACGCCTCGGGCGGCCTGAAGATGATGCAGGCGGCACGCGACGCCGCAGCCGAGACCGCGGCCCGAGACGGGCGCGCACGCCCCCTCGTCATCGCAGTCACCGTGCTTACGAGCATGAATACGGCCGGGCTCGCAGGCGTCGGAATCGACACGCCCGTTCTCGATCAAGTCGTCAGGCTCGCCGAGCTCGCCCAGCAGGCGGGTTTGGATGGTGTCGTGGCTTCTCCGCTCGAGACGTCGATCATCAGGCGACGATGCGGCGCGGGATTCGCGATTGTGACGCCTGGAATCCGCGGCGGTCAGGCCCGGACCTCGGGCCAAGACGATCAGGAACGGACGATGAGCCCCGCAGAAGCGGTGGCGGCCGGGGCGAGCTATCTTGTCGTGGGACGGCCGGTCATTGCTGCGGCGGATCCGCGCGCCGCGGCGAAGGCCATCGTCAGCGAGATGTCCGTGACGGCCGACGCCGAACGCTGAGACCGCTGAGCGGTTCAGCGCCCGGCTCGTACCTTTAGGCCCGCAGCTATTTCGCTGTGAAAATGAAGTGGCCGCGCCGGTTCTTCTGCCAGCAGGCCTCGTTCTCCTCCCGGCACACCGGCTGTTCCTCACCCTTGCTGACAACGTTGATCCGCTCGGTGGCGATCCCGAGGCTCACGACGTAGTCGCGGGTTGCCGCCGCGCGGCGCTCGCCGAGCGCCAGATTGTATTCATTGGTGCCACGCGCATCCGCGTGCCCTTCGACCACGACCTTCGTGGTGCCCCAGCGCTTCAGATAGTCAGAGTTCTTCTGAAGCGTTCCCCGCGCATCCTGGCCGAGCTCCACTGAGTCGTACGCAAAGAAGACGTCACCGAGAACGCCCTTCTGATTCAGCTGATCGAGCGTCATCTTCGAGAACAACTCCTCGTCGGTCGGCGCCGGCGTGGGGGTCGGAGCTGGCGGCGGTGCCGGCGGTGGCGGCGGCGCTGGTGTAGTCGGCGTGGGAGCTGGTGCCGGAGCCGGCGCCGAAGCCGGCGTCTGGACTTGCTTCTTTCCACCGCAGGCTGCCGCACTCACCGCCACGGTCATCAGCAGGGCGGCAGCAGGAAGTCGGAGGCTACGCATCATCTCTCTGTTCTCCTCGAAGGTGTTTTCTTCAGCGAAGGTTCGAATGGAGTACGTGCGAAGGGGAGCGACCGCAGACCGCCGAATGCCCGGTCTGTGAGCCCGGCAAACGGATTCCCAGCCGGGGACACTAGAATGAGCTTACCGTCCGGTTGACGGATCGTCAATTCTTCCTCACGCACTCAACACATGGATCGTCTTCTCGAGGCCACGGCACGGGCCGAGCGCGACCATTTCTGGTTCCGTGGATTCCGCCGATTCGTCGAACCCCTCCTCGTGGAGGCCACTCGCGGCGTCCCAGGCGCACGCATCCTCGACTGCGGGTGCGGGACCGGCCATAACCTCGTGATGCTGCGGCGCTACGGCCGCGCCGTGGGCATCGATATCACGTGGCGCGGGCTCGAGTTCGCCCGGGGGCGGGGCGAGCGCCTCGTCGCCCAGGCTTCAGCGGCGCAGCTGCCGTTCGGAGACGGGACGTTCGACCTCGTGACCTCGTTCGACGTCATTTACGCGCTCGACGACCAGACCGAGCGCGCGGCTCTCACTGAGATATATCGGGTGTTGCGGCCGGAAGGACAGATCCTCCTCAATGTCGCAGCGCTGAAAGTGCTGAAAGGCAATCACTCCGTCCTCAGCCAGGAGGTCCGCCGCTACCACCGGGGCGACCTGCGCGAGAAATTGACCCGTGCAGGGTTCTCGGTCGAGCGCATGACCTACACCCACTTCACGTTGCTGCCACTCGTGATGGCCGTCCGGTTTTCGCAGCGGCTGACCGGGCACAAGGAGTCGGATCAAGAGGTGACGGTCCCGTCCGCGCCCGTCAACACCGTGCTGACGGCGCTGCTCGGCCTGGAAGCGGCTGCCCTCCGGGTCACGAACATGCCGCTGGGAAGCTCGTTGCTGGCGCTGGGGCGAAAAAAGAGGTTCTAGGGTTCTCGGTTCTCGGTTCTAGACGGAGAACGAGAACCTTCCTATCGGACTTCCACGCCGTACATCCGGATGGCCAGGTGACGCCGATCGGCCGTGCCTTCTCGATCGCCAGGGATGAACATCGCGCTCGATTCGAGGGTCAGGCGGCCATCGCCGGCGATCGCCGCGGCAGGGATGGGCACTTCGTACGTGAAGTCGCGATCCGGATGAAACTCCCCCAACCGCTGGCCGCCGGCGCTCACGGTCAGCGTCGGCGCGCTCGGGTAGTACCGGAGCGGCGATTCTCCGGTCAGCCTGAGCACGACCGGCCGGCCGGCGTTGTGCACACGAATGGTCGCGCGCTCGCTCATCCAGCGCCAGGATCGCGCCGTATCCGGGTTGTATTCGGGCTCCTGCCAACCCTCGTCGAACCCGAACTGCACGGCGTCGGGCGCCTGGAGATCGAACTGCTCGAGGGCCACGCGCGGGGTCTCGCCGGCGTTCGTGTTCTCAGCCGTAATGGTCAGTTTCCTGTAGATGCCCGAGCCGCTCAGCGTGCCCGCCGGCAGAGCATGAAAGTCCAGAAAGAATCCGGGCTTGACCGTGAAAGTCACGATCCGGCGGTCGTCGATTGAAACGAGGATGTTGACGGGCGGATCGGCGGCGCCGCCCAGGTGACGGCCGCCAATCATCATGACCGTTTCCCCGTCACGGCGACGAACCCAGCCTTCGCTCGGCCGCCGATGCGGGCCCCACCCATCGCGCTCCGTGATACCGGCGGTTTCAGGTGTCAGACTCCAGCCGCGCTCCAGAAACCATCCGGGACTGTCGTAGGTGTACCAGTCGAGCTCGTTCGGCCGCGCTCCGCCCACGTACGTCGCGTCGTTGAACGGCCATCGAAACGACTCGCTCCGGCGTCCGCGCGAGTCGATCAGCGCGAGGTCCGTACGCCGAGGATCAGCGACGAACCACGAGCGCGTCGACTCGCCCCCTTCGCGCCAGACCTTCGTCAGCTCGAGCCATTCGTAGTCACGTGGGGAATCGAGCAGTCGCCCTCGAGGAAGGCCGGTCCACTGGCGCGCGCGACGTGACTCCGTGAACGCGCGGCGGTGCATTCCGACGATTGGCGCGGTCTCAGCGGTTGCCTGCATTCGCGACAGCATGTCGAACACGGGGCTAGGCGTCCGTCCAAACGCCAGGCCTGCTGGTACCGCAAGCCATAGACTCACAATCGCGATCGCAGCCGTTCCGGCGCACGAAACGACGGTTCCTGCCTCTGCAATCGCCGTCGCGGCGAGGTACGCAATCGGCAACATCAGCGGGAGTGCATAGCGGACCGTGATCGTTTCCTGAAACAGCAGATGGAACACGGCGTACGGACCGAAGGTCAGGAAGATCAGGGCGAGCGTACGTGGAGCCCGACGGACGAGCACCCACGCGCCCGCCGCTGCCAACGCGAGTACGACGCCCGCGAGGATCGGCGAATCCCAGGGCAGGACGAACGTATGAAGCAGGGCGAAGACCGCGACCTTCGGCGTCCTGTGTGTCCACAACATGACGACGCCCGAAAAGTCCTCGCCCGCCTGACTGCCGAGCGCGTGGAGATACGCGCGCGGACCGCCGCTTGCGACGACCAGCGGAACCGCCCAGAGAAGCACGCCCGCAGCAGCCGCGCCGATAGCTGTAACACGTGCCTTGGTGTTGAACCCCGGCCGCGGCCAGAGGAGGGCGTATGCGAGCAATGGAAGCGTCAGCACCGCGGACTGCGATCGAAATCCTGTCGACAGGCCCGCCAGGCACGCACCCACGGCAAGAAGCCGCATTCGCCGTTCGGGTGTCATATCGATGGTCGCAACCGCCGCCGCCAGAGTGGCCAGCGCAGCGACGGCAAAGGCGAGCCCCGTCATGTCGCTGAGTGGCCGAAGCGCCGTGAACCAGAAGAGCGGACACGTCGCGGTCAGGATCGCCGCCATCGTCGCGCGCCGTTCGTCGCCATCGAGGCGGCGCCAGAAGAGGTATACGAGGGCGATGAGGATCGACCCCGCAAGCGCACTCCAGACGGCGAGCCCCCGGACCTCTGGCGCGGTCGAGCCGGCCACACGGAACACGAAGGTCGCGACCTTGCCGAGCGCGATGAAGAGCGGATATCCGGGTGGATGCGGTTGATGATGCGCGACGTCGAAGTCGCGCACGCCCATGGCGAAGTTGATCGAATCGATGTCGTCGAGCGTCGGCGGCAGCGACAGCAGATGCGCCGTGAGGAAGACCAGCGCGAGCGCCGTCAGGCCCTTGCGCACGTTAAGGTCCCGGACGCGAAGTTGGCTGACGGAGTGCCGGTCGCGGCGTCCGGATCGCGAGGCCCGACGACCGAGCGTCTGTGAGGGACGAGCAACGCTGCGAGGCGGGATGCCCCGGCCGGAAATCTGTCAGCGACCTTCGCATCCGGGACACTAGACGGGACGTAACCGCAACGCGTCGTTCAGGCTGCCGAGACGATAGCCGCGCAGGTCCACCGTGACGTGCTGGTAGCCGATGGCACGCAGTGCGCGATCGATCTCGTCGGCCATCTCGGGCTCGAGCGCGCGCGACATCTCGTCGCGACCGAATTCGAGCCGGGCGATCGTGTCGTGATGCCGGACGCGGCAGACCCGAAATCCGAGCTCACGCAGCGCCGACTCGGCCCGTTCGATCATCCGCAGCTTGTCTTCGGTGACCTCGCTGAAGTACGGGATGCGGGATGACAGGCACGCGGATGCCGGCTCGTTCCAGGTGGGCAATCCGGCGGCGCGCGACAGATCGCGGATGTCCTCCTTCGTGAGATCGGCGTCGTCGAGCGGGCTCCTCACGCCGAACTCGCGGGCGGCCTGACGGCCGGGACGATAGTCGCCGCGGTCGTCCGCGTTGCTGCCGTCGGCGATGACCGCAATCCCCTGCTGGCGGCCGATCGCCGTCAGCTTCGTGTAGAGCTCGTGTTTGCAGTAGTAACAGCGATTCGCCGGGTTCGCACGGTACTCCGCGCGATCGATCTCGGCGGTCGAGATGATCCGGTGATGAAAGTTGAATTCGCGCGCCAGGCGGATGGCCATCGCGCGGTGATGCGCAGGGTAACTCGGGCTGTCGGCGGTGATGCAGAGCGCACGTTCGGCGAGCACTTCGGTTGCAGCGTAGGCGAGATAGGCACTGTCGACCCCGCCGCTGTAGGCCACGATGAGCGACGGCAGTTCGCGAAGACCCCGGTAGAGCGCCGCGCGCTTGGCCTCGCGCGCGTCAGCGCCGGCAACCGGTCCCATGAGATCCGGTTCCTCAGCCGGCGACGCGTGCTTCACTCTTCCCAGTCCTCCCCGTTGGATTCCTCTTCGTCTCCCTCGTCGACTTCATCGCCTTCCTCGTCGAAGTCGTCGTCATCTTCGTCGCGATCGTCGTCGTCGTCGTCATCTTCGTCGTCATCGTCTGCGGGTTCGAGTTCGACGGGAGACGTGCCGGTCACTTCGAGATTGGAGCCGCAGTCGGGGCAGCTAATCAGGTCGCCCTTATCGACGTCGAATTCGTCGACCTCGATTTCGGCATCACATTCCGGACAGGTGGCCATACAAGCTCCTCTGGCGCATTCCCCTCGCGCGGCGGGCACACTTAGCACCTCCTCGCGAGTGCGACAGACTTCGGATTATAGCGAGAACCTGATAAATTCTGCAACGAGCCCTAACGCGACTGACGTGTTCGTCCGATACGCCGCGTGTGGCGCTTTCTGCTGTGGCAACCACAAAGACCGTCATCGTCGCCGACGACACAGCGTTCGTCAGGGATCGGTTCGCGACAGCGCTCCTCGGCGCCGGCCACACGGCGCTCACGGTGAAGAGCGCCGCCGAGTTGCTCGCGCGCGTGCGCGGTGATCTCGAGCGGATCGATCTCATCGTTCTCGATCTGCGCCTCCCCCATTCGGGTGGGGTCGAGATGGTACGGTCGATCCGCAAGCTCGATCAGGGTCGCGTGCCGATTCTGGTGTTCAGCGGCACGATTGCATCGGCGGAGGAAGTGCGCGACCTGGCGTCGCTCGGCGTGTCCGGCTACATCAACGAGTACAGCGCCGTGCAGCACATCCTGCCGTCGCTTGCACCGCATCTGTATCCCGATAACTTCAACCGCCGCGGCAGCCCGCGCGTCGTTCTGGGGATCCCGGTGGCCTACCGCTTCGGCAACACCATCGCCGCCGCGCTGACGCTCAACTTGAGCAAAGGTGGTGTGGCGATCCGGACGATGAGCCCGCTTCAGAGCGGCTCGAAGGTCCGCGTGCGGTTCCGGCTGCCCGGCTCGAAGCGTGACGTCGAGGCCGAGTCTCGCGTGTCGTGGAGCGATCGGCGGGTCGGGATGGGACTGCAGTTCGAGAAAGTGGAAGCCCCGGATCAGGCGGCGATCGACGAGTTCGTCGATCAGCATTTCTTCTCGAACCGGAAGGCGTAGCGTCCCGAATCCGGAACGCTCTCGGTTCGACTATTCCCGCAGCAGGCGGAGCGCGTTGCCGATGACCAGCAGCGACGCACCCATATCGGCGATGACGGCCATCCAGAGCGTGGCCGTGCCGGCGACCGCCATCACGAGAAACGCACCCTTCAAGACCAGCGAGAACCCGATGTTCGCCCGGATGTTTCTCGTGGTCGCGCGGCTGAGGCGCAGCGCGTACGGGATCTTCGGGAGCTCGTCGGCCATGAGCGCGATATCCGCAGTCTCGAGCGCGGCGTCCGTCCCGGCTGCGCCCATGGCAATGCCGACGTCCGCTGACGCCAGCGCCGGTGCGTCGTTCACGCCGTCTCCCACCATCGCCAGCGCGCCGTACCGCCCGCGCAGCTCGGTTACTGCCGTCGCCTTGTCCTCGGGCAGGAGATCCGCGCGGTACTCGTCCACGCCAATCGACGCTGCCAGCGGACGGGCCGACGCATCGTGGTCGCCCGTCAGGAGAACGACGTGCTCGATGCCGTGGCCACGCAGCATCTCGACGGTGTCCCGCGCCGATTCACGGGTGCTGTCCGACACGCCGATCACCCCAACCGATTCTCCGTTCGCGCCGACGAGCACGGTGCTTCGACCCCGGCTCGCGAGTGAGTCCAACGCTTCCTCGACAACCGGCGAGCACAGCGCGCGCTCCTCGAACAACCGATGGCTCCCGACGATGACGTCATCGCGATCCACGACACCGATTGCACCCCGACCGGGCAGGGATTGAAAACGGCTCGCCGTCAGTAGCGGCAGGCCGTCGTGGGTCGCGCGCTCGACGATGGCCCGACCGAGCGGATGCTCCGATCGGGTTTCAAGGGACGCCGCGAGCGAGAGAATCCTCGACGGCAGCATGCCGTTGGTGGAGATCACGTCGGTCACGGCAAGTCGGCCCGTGGTCAAGGTGCCAGTTTTGTCGAACGCCACGCACCGCACGCGCGCGAGCGCTTCCAGACGGGCTCCGCCTTTGATCAGCACGCCCTTCCGCGCGGCAGCCGCGAGCGCTGAGACGATCGACACTGGCGTCGAGATCACCAGCGCGCAGGGACACGAGATGACGAGGAGCACGAGCGATCGATAGATCCAGGACGACCAGGAACCGCCGAAGAAGAACGGAGGCACGATGGCGAGTACGACGGCCAGTACCAGAACCGCCGGCGTGTAGTAACGAGCAAAACGATCGACGAACGTCTGACTCGGGGCCCGTTGGGCCTGCGCCCGCTCGACGAGATGAATGATGCGGGCAATCGTCGAATCACGACGCAGACGGGTCACCGTGACGTCGAGGGCACCGCGGCCGTTGATCGTCCCGGCGAACACTTCGTCACCGGCCGTTTTCTCGATCGGGAGCGACTCCCCCGTCACCGGCGCCTGATTGACGTGGCTGTCCCCCGAGAGCACACGCCCGTCGAGCGGAATCTTCTCGCCTGGTTTCACGACGACGACGTCACCGACGCGCACGTCGTCGACCGGCAACCGCTGGTCGACGCCGCCGGGCCGGCGGACGAGTGCTTCGACGGGGGACAGATCCATCAGCGCCTGAATCGCTCCGCGTGCCCGGGCCATCGCCCGCGATTCGAGCAGCTGCGCCAGTGCGAAGAGAAAGACGACGGACGCACCCTCGGACCACTGGCCGAGCGCGATCGCGCCGATGACCGCGACCAGCATCAGCACGTTGATGTCGAGCAGGTGCGAACGGATCGAGGTCCACGCGCGCCGTACGGTGTGGATGCCGCCGGCCACGATGGCTGTCGCGAACAGCAGGCCTGGCACGAGCGGCGCGATGCCCAGGAACTGCACCAGCAGCCCCAGTCCGAGCGCAGCGCCGGAGATGGCCACGAGGACTTCACGCAGGACCGAGCCCGGCACGTTGCGCGGCTCGTCGTGTTCGAGCCAGGCGCGCATGCCGGTTTCGGCAACCGCTTCGGCGATCTGCGCGGTCGTCAGCCTTGCCGCGTCGTGCTGGACGCGAAGCCGTTGCGCAACGACATCCGCGTCGAGCGCCTCGAGGCCGGTCAGCCTCTTGAGACGGTGCTCGAGGATGGTGACTTCCTCGTGGCAGTCCATCCCCTCGACCTTGAAGACCGACTCGGCGTGGAGCTCACAGACGGGGCAGGTAGTGGGCATGAGTCACGTGCGTTTGCGCCTGCTTGAGCAGTTCGATGATGTGGTGGTCGTCGAGGGCGTAGTAAACCAGACGTCCCGCGCGGCGAGGCCGGACGAGCCGCGTCCCACGCATCAGTCGAAGTTGGTGAGACACCGCGGACTCGCTAATCCCAACCAGGGACGCAATATCGCAGACGCACAGCTCGCCGCCGCTCAGCGCATCCAGAATCCGAACGCGCGTGGGATCGCCAAGCATGCGAAAGATGTCCGCGAGCGCGCGAACGGCCTCGGCGGCCATCAGCAACTGGCGTCGGGCGGCGCTCCCACGGGGATCGAGATGTGGCGCCTCGCACGGTTCGTCGAGTGCCGCAGCGGCTGGAACAACTTGGGGTTCAGTGGATGAGGACATCTGAATATATGAACAGGTGCTCATATAATCCTAGGCCAGCTGGTGCCTGGTTTCAAGGGGGACGTTCGTCTGAAGGGAATTTTTCCGAGGCGCCGCGACTTTGGTATCGAACGTACCCCGCTCTCGAGGTGCTCTGCGGCGGTAACGCCACACCGTGGCGCCTTGACACCTTTTTCCTGCACTGACTACTATGCGGGTTCGGGCCGTAATCGTTTTTCTGTCTATACCTTACGTCTGAACCGACGGATACCGGCAGCTGGCACTCTTACTGGTAAAAGCTGAACGCCTGTCTTTCGTTCGACTTCCGGGCCAGTTGCGGTTGCGTCCGCGGCACGAGCTCGGCTGGAGACATCTGTGATCGAGGTCCAACACCTGACGAAACGTTACGGCCGCGTTACCGCGGTCGATGACGTCAGCTTCCGAGTAGAACGTGGCGAGATCCTGGGATTCCTGGGGCCGAACGGCGCGGGCAAGACCACGACGATGCGCATCCTCACCGGGTACATGCCCGCAACCGAGGGGCGCGCGGTTGTCGCCGGGTTCGACGTGTTCAACGAACCGCTCGAGGCCAAGCGGCGTACGGGCTACCTGCCCGAGACTCCGCCGCTCTACCCCGACATGACCGTGCGCGAGTATCTCGACTTCGTTGCGCGCATCAAGGCTGTCCCGTCAGCCGAGCGGAAGTCGCGCGTCGATGCGGTCATGGAACGGACGCGTGTCGCCGACATGGCGACGCGCCACTGCGCGAAGCTCTCGAAAGGATACCGGCAGCGTGTCGGCCTCGCGCAGGCACTCATTCACAATCCGGAAGTGCTGATCCTCGACGAGCCGACGGCCGGCCTCGATCCCAAACAGATCATCGAGACGCGGGATCTGATTCGCAACCTCGCCGGCGATCACACGATCATCCTGAGCACGCACATCCTGCCCGAAGTCGCGCAGACCTGTCAGCGCGTCATCATCATCAACCGCGGACGCGTGGTCGCCGTCGATACACCAGACAACCTGACGGCACGGCTGCGCGGCGCGGAAACGATGTTTGTCCAAGTCGACGCACCTGGACAGGACGTCGCTGCCGCCCTGGCGGCGATCGGCGGTGTCACCAGGGTCGTCGCGGCCGATGGCCGCGGACCTGCCGGCGGCTACGAAGTGGAGAGCGACCGTGGCACGGACGTACGACGCGAGATCGCGCGCACGGTCGTCAACCGCGGATGGGGGCTGCTGGAGTTGAGGCCGATGCGAATGAGCCTCGAGGAAATCTTCCTGCAGGTCACGACCGACGAGACGCCCGAGGAGGTCGGCCATGAATAGCATCCGCAACATCCTGGCAATCGCGGGCAAGGAGCTGCGCAGCTACTTCGCGTCGCCGATGGGCTACATCATCATCGGCCTCTTCGCACTGCTCTTCGGCTGGTTCTATTACGTCTACCTTCACGTCTTCGTCGAGCAGAGCCAGCGGATGATGGCGATGGGCGGCGGCGGCAACGTGAACGTCAACGAGCAGATGATCCGGGGCGTCCTCCAGAACGCCGCCGTCATCATCCTGTTCGTGATGCCGATGATCACGATGCGTACCTACTCGGAAGAGAAGCGCTCGGGGACGATCGAGCTGCTCCTCACCTCGCCTTTGACCGACACCGAAATCATCCTGGGCAAGTTCCTCGGCGCCATGGCGCTCTACGCCGCGATGCTCCTGGTCACGATGATCGACATCGCGATCCTCTTCAAGCTGGGGAATCCGGAGTGGCGGCCGATCGCTGCCGGCTACCTCGGGCTGCTGCTGATGGGCGGCTGCTTCATCGCGGTGGGCCTGCTCATCTCGAGCCTCACGAAGAACCAGATCGTCGCCGGTTTCATGACCTTCGCCGTCTTCCTGATGCTGTGGGTGATCAACTGGCTGGCCGATTCAGCCGGACCGACGGGGCGGGCGGTCCTGTCGTTCCTGTCGATCACCGACCACTTCGACGATTTCACGAAGGGCATCATCGACACCAAACACGTCATCTATTACCTCAGCTTCATCACCTTCGGCCTCTTTCTGACGTCGAAGTCGGTCGACTCGGAGCGCTGGCGCGGTTGATCGCCTCGACACATCAGTATGTTGAAACGCATTCTTGGACTCCTCGGCTGGCTCGGCGTCGCTCTCGTCTTCTCAGCGCTGGCCATCTCGCAACTCCGGCCTGAATGGCAGTGGTACCGCGCGCTCGCGATCGGCGGGCTCGTCTGCACGCTGCTCTACGTGCTCAGTCAGTGGCGCGAGATCGCGCGCGAGTTCTCGGGCCGTCAGGCGAAGTTCGGCACGCTCGCCGCCGCGAGCGTCGTCGTCGTGCTGGCCATCCTCGCGGCCATCAACTACCTGGCGTCGCGGCACAACAAGCGGTGGGATCTCACGGCCGCGCACCAGTACAGCCTGTCGGATCAGACGAAGAAGATCCTCCAGGGCCTGAACAAGCCGGTCCGCGCGACCGTCTTCGCGCGCACCGACGAGTTCGAACGGTTCCGCAACCGGCTCGACGAGTATCAGTACCAGACGAAGCAGCTGACGGTCGATTACGTCGATCCTGAGAAGCGTCCGGCGTTGGCCGACAAGCTGAAGGAAAACGCGCTGGGAACGATCGTCCTCGAGTACGAAGGGCGCACGCAGCGCGTCACGTCAGACTCGGAACAAGACATCACCAACGGCCTCGTCAAGGTCGTGCAGGGGCAGCAGCACAAGGTCTTTTTCGTTCAGGGACACGGCGAACGCGACATCGCCGGCTCCGACGACAAGGGCTACGGTGCAATCGCCAAAGAGCTCGGGTCGGACAACTTCACCGCCGAAGCGCTGGTGCTCCTCCAGCAGCCGATTCCCACCGACGCCTCCGTCGTCGCGATCGCGGGCCCGCAGTCGGACCTTCTGCCGCAGGAAATCGACAAGCTCAAGGCGTACGTCACCAAGGGGGGCAAACTCCTCGTGCTCGTCGATCCGCCGCAGAAGGCGGACGCGCCGCCGCTGACGAATCTGCTGGCGTTCCTGAAAGAGTGGTCGGTCGACGTCGGCAACAACGCAGTCCTGGATCCGATGAGCCAGCTGCGCGGCACGTCCGCGGACGTGCCCGTCGCGGCGCAGTATCCGTATCACGCGATCACGAGCACGTTCCGGTACCTGACGGCGTATCCCTACGCGCGGTCCGTCAAGCCTGTCGAAGGCGGAGCCAGCGGCCGCACCGCGACTACGTTCATTCAGAGCGGACGCAACAGCTGGGCGGAGACGGATCTCAAGTTGCTCACCACGCAGGGTGAGGCACAGCCCGAACCCGAGAAGGGAGACATCCAGGGCCCGATCTCGCTCGCAGTGGCGGTCACTGCGCCGGTCAACGATCCGAGCCAGCCACAGCCCAAACAGGGTGAGGAACCGCCGGCGAATCGCCCCGAGACGAGAATCGTGGTTGTGGGCGACTCGGACTTCGCAGCCAACGCCTACCTCGGTACCGGCGGGAACCGGGACATGTTCCTGAACATCGTCAACTGGCTCGCGCAGCAGGAGAACATGATCTCGGTGCGCCCGAGAAATCCGGACGATCGCCGGATCACGCTGACGGCGGGCCAGGATCGCTTCATCTTCTGGCTGACGGTGCTGATCATTCCGGGCGCCATCATCCTGGCGGGCGTCCAGAGCTGGTGGCGGAGGCGGTAGATGCGCGGCCTGCGGTCATTTCTGGTCATGCTCGTCGCGCTCGTCGCCATTGGCGGCTACGCGCTCTACGAGTGGAAAAAAGTCCCCGAAGACTCGGGCGAGAAGAAAGACAAGGTCTTCACCGTCGAAACCGACAAGATCGACGAGATCACCATCAAGTCCGAGTCCGGCGAGCGAACGACGCTCAAGAAAACGGGGAGCGACTGGCAGATCGTCCAACCCCTCACCGCGAAGCCGGATTCCGCCGAGACCTCGGGCCTGACGACGAATCTCGGATCGATCGAGATTCAGCGGGTGATCGACGAGAACCCGAGCGACCTGAAAGAATACGGGCTCGATCCGGCGCGCGTCGAAGTCACGTTCAAGATTGGCGGGCAGGAGCGCAAGCTGCTGATCGGCCGAAAGACGCCGCCGGCGACGGATCTCTACGCCAAGCTGGCGGATCAGAAACGCGTGTTCCTGATCCCGTCGTTCCTCGACACGACGTTCAACCGGACGACTTTCGATCTCAGAGACAAGACGGTCCTCGCACTCAACCGCGACAGCATCGACAGCCTGAGCGTCACGACGCCTGACCGCACGCTCAAATTCGTCAAGGGCCGCAACGAGTGGCACATGACCGAGCCGGTTGCGACCCGTGGTGATTTCGGCACGATCGACGGCTTGGTCAGCCGGCTCAACACGCTGCAGATGAAGTCGATCGTGGCGCAGGACGCCTCGAAAGCCGCCGACTACGGCCTGGACAAACCGGCCGCGACCGTCACGATCGGCAGCGGATCCTCGCAGGCGTCGCTCGCGATCGGCAAGAGCTCAGGCGAGGGCGCCGTCTACGCGCGGGATATGTCACGGCCGATGGTCTTCACGATCGAATCCGGCGTGCTCGACGATATGAAGAAGGACGTCGGCGAGTATCGTCAGAAGGATCTCTTCGACGCGCGCCCGTTCAGCGCCACGCGACTCGAGATCGTCGACAAGGGCCAGACGTACGCCTTCGAGAAGAGCAAGACCAAGAACAAGGACGGCCAGGACGAGGACAAGTGGAAGCAGGTCGCACCGGCGCCGCGTGACGTGGACCCAACCAGAATGCAGAACCTCCTGTCGTCGGTCACGCAGGCGCGCGCCACGAGCTTCGTGGACAGTACCGCCAAGACCGGCCTCGACAAGCCGGAGCTGACGGTCACCGTGAAGTCAGAGGAGGGCAAGAAGGAAGAAAAGGCCACGTTCGCGCGCTCCGGCAACGACTCGTACGCGGCGCGGACCGGAGAGCTCGGCGCTGCCAAAGTGGACGCCTCCACCATCGACGGCATCGTCAAGGCGCTCGAGGAGCTGAAGAAATAGTCACCAGGGGCCGCGTCCGACGCGGGATTCTCACGCTCGCGATTCTCACGGCGCCCGCCTGCGCCGCGCGGCACGCGGCATCGCTGCCGGATAACGGGAAGCCTTCCGGCCACGCGGCGGCGCATCCGGGCGGGTCCGCTGTCCGCGCCCTCCAATCCGATCTCGCGCAGGTCTTCGGCGCACCGGTCATGGCGCGAGGCGTCTGGGGTGTGGACATTCGATCGCTCGATACCGGCGAGCGGCTCTACCAGCTCGACGCGGACAAGCTGATGATGCCCGCGTCGAACATGAAAATCCTGACGCTCGCCACTGCCGCGGACATCCTCGGCTGGGACTACCGCTTCACGACGACGCTCGAAACCACCGCATCGGTTGACGGCGGCGTCCTTCGCGGCGATCTGATTGTCCGCGGAACCGGCGATCCAACCATCAACACGCGCGCCAACCGGGCAGCAGCGGTCTTTGACGAGTGGGCCGCCGCCCTTGGATCGGCAGGCATTCGCGCGATCGACGGCAACGTCGTCGGCGACGATCAGGCCTTTGACGACGAAGGGATTGGCGCGGGGTGGGCGTGGGATTACCTGCAGTACGGCTACGCCGCGCCGGTTGGAGCGCTGCAATTCAACGAGGACGTCGCGGACCTGACGATCGAAGCCGGCGCCGCGACCGGCGATCCCGCAGCGGTGCGGCTCACTGCAGGATCGGGTCTGATGCTCCTGAACCGCGCCGTCACCGGATCGGCGGGATCAGAGAACACGATCGACTATCGCCGTCACCTCGAGCGTCCGGTGCTCGAAATCACCGGATCGATTCCAGCCGGCGCCAAAGCGGACGTGCGGGAGGTGGCCGTCGTCAACCCGACGATCTTCTTCGCCCAGGCGCTCAAGGACGCGTTGGTCGCGCGCGGAATTGCCGTCAGAGGGGACGCGGTCGATTTCGATGACGTCGCCGCACAAGCGCTGGCGTCGGGAGCCGCCACGACGTCCCGCCGGGTCCTGGCCTCGTCGGCAAGTCCTCCGCTGCGCGAGATAGCCATGGTGCTGATGAAGGTCAGCCAGAACCTGTATGCGGAAACACTGCTGAAAGCACTCGGCACCGCCCACGGCGGTCTCGGGACCGCACAGGCCGGTCAGGCAGCGGTCCACTCGACGCTGACGGCGTGGGGCGTCAGCGACGATCATTACGTCCAGGCCGACGGCTCGGGGCTGTCACGCTACAACTACGTCACCCCCGCAACCGTGACCGCGATCCTCGAACACCTGTACCGGGACCCCCGTCACCGCGACGCGTTCCTCGCGACGCTCGCGATTGCCGGCAAGGACGGCACGATAGCGTCACGGATGAAGCGCACGCCGGCCGAAGGCAATGCCGTCGCCAAGACCGGGTCGATCGCCAACGTGCGATCGCTGTCCGGCTTCGTTCGTACGCGGGATGGCGAGATGCTGGTGTTTTCGATCCTCGCGAACGACTTCGTCATTCCCTCGACGACGGTGAACTGGATCGCGGATCTCGCGATCGAGATCCTGTCGAACTTCAGTCGCAATCGAAGTCACCAATGATCGTGCCGTGCGGTGAGCGACCGTTTTCCTGTCCGCCTGAAGGCGGACACTGCGCAACGGTGCTCTAGCGTCCGGCTTCAGCCGGACTCTCCGCGTACAATCTCCCCGTGGGACGATTTCTCGCTTTCCTGGCTCTGCTGGCGTCGCTCGCGATTGCCGCAGCGTGGTACGTCCAGCGTTCGCCAGTCGGTCTTCCAGCCGTCGCGCCGCACCGGGCAAAACCGAACGACGGCTGGCTGACCGACCTCTACAGCCAGAACCCACGCGAGACCGAACGGGCGATTGCGCGCGTGAATGCGCTCGGTTTGGAAGCGCTGCCGTTGATTCGCCAGACGCTTCAGGATCCGAAGGCCGATCGGGATCGCCGCAAGGGGGCGCTGAAGGCGTGTGCCGTGCTCGGACCTGTCGCGGCAACGGCCGTCCCTGACGTCGCGGCCATGCTGAACGAACCGGAGCTGACCGCCGAGGCCGCTATCGCGCTCAGTTTCATGGGCGTGGATGCTCTGCCGCCGTTGCGGCATGCGATTACGGCCGACGACCCGTTGATCCGGCGTGAGGCGCTGCGGTCGCTCGGCAAGCTTCACTCGCGAGCGTCGCTCGACGCCAGCGACGTCATGCCGCTGCTGCTCGATGCGATGTCGGATGAAAATGAAGGCGTGCGCGCGGTCGCGGCGACCTACCTCGGAATCCTCCACGAGGATCCCAAAGCGTCGGTTCCGCTCCTCATCACCGCGCTCGAGGACGCCGACGTCGGCGTCCGGCGCGCGGCGGCTGGCGCCCTGGGATCGTTCGGCGGAGCCGCCCAACCGGCGATTCCGGCACTCAAGAAGGCGATGAGCGATCCGGACGAGGACCTGGTGCGCGAAGCCGGCCGCGCGATCGTGAAGCTTCAGAGCGAAGGCCGGGGACCCGGATCCTGAATTGACCGGGGGATTTTGCCCCGCCAGCCCCTCGCGTTCACGACGGCTGCAGCAGCGATCGCGCGGCGCTGACGAGAGCGGCGGCCGGCGCGTCCAGGCCTCCTCCCTGCGCCAGTTCCGGTCTTCCCCCACCCTTCCCGCCGAATCGCGCGACGATCTGTTTCAGGAGGGCCGCCGAATCGACCTGCTGATCGGAGGCCCTCGCGATGACGATCGCGGCCGGCGCCGGTGAGCTCACGAGAATCGCGACGTGCCCGGGCCGCTCGACGATCGCCGACGCGATAGTTTTGAGTCCCGGCGCATCCCATCCCTCGAGTGACGCGATGACGACCCGGGCGTTGCCGATTGTTTCCGCGGCTGCCGCGAGCGCTCCGGCCTGATGACCGGCCAGTTCGGTCTGAAGGTCCTTCACGCGGCGCCTCTGTTCCTTGCCGTCGTTCTGGAGCCGCTCGATCGCGCCGGGCAGCTCCTGCGGCAGAACCGACAGCAACCGGATGCTGGCGGCGATGGTGTCCCGGAGCTGCCGGTGCGCGTGCAGCGCCCGCCCGCCGCACACGAATTCCACGCGGGAGCCGCCGCGAAACTTCTCCCATCCCGACACGGCGATCACGCCGATCGCTCCGGTCCGCGCGACGTGGGTGCCACCGCAGGCGGAGAGATCGAACTGCTCGACGTCGATGAGGCGCAGGCGGCCGCCTCGTGTGGGCTCTTTTCTCAGCGGCAGCCGTGCGGCCTCCTCCTCGTCTGCGAAACGGATCGAGACGGGGCGATCCTCCCAGACAATGCGATTGGACTCCGCTTCGACGCGCTCGATCTCCTTCGGCGAGATCTCGCGCGCGAGGTCGATCGTCGACGAGATCGCGCCCAAGTGAAAGCTGACCGTGCGCACCTGCAACAGGCGATCGCAGGCCGCCGACAGTACGTGCTGCCCGGTGTGCTGCTGCATGTGATCGAAGCGGCGGGGCCAATCGATTTCACCCGCGACCCGCGCGCCGGCCGGAAGCGCGTCGCTCACGACATGGGCGATCTCGCCGTCTTCGCGTTCGACGACGTCGAGGACTCGCGCGGCGCCCAAGGTCCCGGTGTCGAACGGCTGCCCTCCAGAAGTCGGATAGAACGCCGTCCGATCGAGCACGACCTCGATGTGGTCCGCGCGTCGGTCGCACGAGACGACCGTCGCGTCGAAGGTACGGAGCGTTGACTCTGCGTAGTAGAGACGTGTGGTCATGGAACAGGCCTCAGGCCTCAGGCCTCAGCAGGGGATCCCTCAAGCCGGCTTCCTCAAATCCTTTGGCCCGCAGCCGGCAGCTGTCGCAACGACCACACGGCTGGCCCTCTGGTCCCGGGTCGTAGCAACTGTGGG
>DATAEK010000305.1:0-41627 GCA_036258055.1 Vicinamibacterales bacterium | reverse complement strand
CAATATTTGCAGAGACTGATACCGCCGCCCGCCGCATCTGAGAGACGAGGCCGTAGATCTCGGTGTTCGGAAAGTCCGACGTGATCCGGTATACGCGCAGCGTGAGCTGATGGCTCTTCTGCCAGACGACAAGATCCTCGAAGCTCCTTGCCGGTGCACGATCCATTCAACGACTCCCTCCTCCCTCCTCCCTCCTACCTCATCGGCAGCGCCCGCTGACGCGGGTCCTGCGTGAGCGCACGCTTGTTCTCGTACATCCGCTCGTCGGCAGTTCGCACCAGCGTGATCACGTCGTCGCTGTCGTCGTCGAGCTCCGCGGCACCGACGCTCAGCCCCACTCCGCGCGGGAGTGATGCGGTTTCCGGCGAGTTCGCGAACGCCTTCTGAAGCGTGACCGCCCGGCGCCGGGCTTCCTGCTCCCCGCATGAAAGCAGAATCAGGAACTCGTCGCCGCCCCATCGGAAGACGTAGTCCGCTTCACGGATGTTGCTGAGCAGGAACGAGGCCACCTGCTGGAGGACGCGGTCGCCGGTTTCGTGCCCGTACGTGTCGTTGACCGCTTTGAACCGATCGATGTCCACGAAGACGACCGACAGCGGAATTCCGTACCGCCGATGGCGCTGGACCTCGCGGCCGATGATCTCCTCGAAGAAACGCCGGTTGCGGCAGCCGGTCAGCGGATCGGTGATGACCATCCGCCGCAGTTTGTTCTGCGCCGTCTGGAGCCGTCGATTGGTCCGGCGCAGCTCGGACGTCATGTCCTCGAACGTCATGAGCTGCATGCCGAGTGCCGCGGTCAGGTAGAGGGCGAGTGACGTGTAGAGGGCGCCACCACTCGCCTCCGGCACCGCGCTTGCGAGCGCCGTCCACGCGTTCGCGCCGGCGATGACCAGGAACGCCACGCCGATCACACCCGCACCGAGCATCCGGGTCTGGCGCACGAGCAGCAGGTGGCTCAGCCCGGCGGCTGCGAATCCGCCGCCGATGAGAAGATGCCCCGGAGCGAACACCGCCGAAGGCCCGAGCGGCAGTGGTGCGAGCGAAAACCAGAGCAGCACCGGCAGCAGCACGAGCGCGTACTCACGACGGATGTGCGGCCGGGTCCGATAGGCATCGGCGCCCACGACGAAAAAGAGTGTGCTGATGATGGCGAGAAACTGCGACAGTCCGTACGCCATCGCCCCCAACCGCGGGTTGGCGTACTCGCTGCTCGCCATGAACATCGCCAGCGCCGTCGTGAGCCAGCCGACAATCCAGAAAACGATGAAGAGACGCCGGCGGTAGACGAAGAGCAGGAGGAGAAGCCCGACGACGACGAGCAGGCTGAATGCGACGATCGTGCGGGGATTGACGAGCGTCAGCGGCGCGACGCGAAACGTCTGGACGACCTGATTCGCATCGCCTGAGGCGGGCGCGGCGTACGGGACCGCGGTCGCCGCGATCAGGATAACGACCGCAGCAAGCCCCACCAGCCACACGGGACCGGGCACTTTTGACATGAATTGTCTGGCT
Organism: Vicinamibacterales bacterium; assembly: GCA_036258055.1. Taxonomy (GTDB): domain Bacteria; phylum Acidobacteriota; class Vicinamibacteria; order Vicinamibacterales; family 2-12-FULL-66-21; genus DATAEK01. Next base: position 40,115 of record DATAEK010000305.1, on the reverse strand, counting down.
GGGGAGCCGACTTGAATTCTATCACTCTTCGCGTTGGTTGTCGCCCGGAAGTGCTCGGTACAGAGGGGCTTAACGTCAGCGATATAGGAGGTACTGGCTTCGCAGGAGCCGCCAGCGGGCCTCGTCAGCGGCCCATCCGGCTGCGACGATACCGGGATCGTCGCCGGCGCGGATGCGGGTGAGCGTCTCCTTGGATCCGAACAGCCGCTCGGCAGCCTCCACCTCGAATTTCGGGCCGAACAGCTTGATGAGCGCCCCCGCGATCTCGACGCCGAGTCGCACTGGACGAAGGGCGGCGCGATCGGTGACGACGATGAAGACGCCCTGGCATTCCTCTCCCGCGTACTTGCTCGACGTGGGTGTGAAGCGCACCGGGTAGAACCGCGCGCCAGGGATGCGCCGTTCGTTCAACGTCTCGGCCAGCTTGACGCCGTCGATCCACGGCGCGCCGATCTGTTCGAACGGTGTGTCGGTGCCGCGACCGACGGAAATGTTCGTGCCCTCGATTGATCCGACGCCCGGATAAAGCGTCGCCTGCAGCAGATTGCGCATGTTGGGCGACGGGTTGATCCACGGCATACCCGTGTCGTCGAACCAGTCGTCCCGATGCCAGTTCTTGATCTCGACGACCGAGAGATCCGCGCCGATCCGGTTCTCGCCGTTGAACAGGCGCGCGAGCTCACCGAGCGTCAGCCCGTGCCGGATGGGCATCGGGAAGTAGCCCGTGAAGCTCAGTTGCGTTTTCGCGATCGTCGGCCCTTCGATCTGAAAACCATTGATCGGGTTGGGACGATCGAGCACGACGACCGAGATTTTCCGCTTCGCCGCTTCCTCCAGCACGTAGGCCGTCGTCGTCATGTAGGTGTAGAAGCGCGCGCCGATGTCCTGGAGATCGATGACGATCGTGTCGAGCCCTTCGAGCATCGCCGGGGTGGGGCGCCGGGTGTCGCCGTAGAGTGAGTAAATGGGAAGCCCGGTCTTCTCGTCGGTCGTGGACGGCACATTCGCATCGAGGACGCCGCGAATACCGTGCTCCGGACTGAAGAGCGCAACGAGCTGCACGTCTTTCGCTTCGCGCAGCACATCGATCGTGGCGCTGCCGTCCCGGGCCCGGCCGGTGTGGTTCGTGAGCAGTCCGAGGCGCTTGCCTTTCAGCGATGCGAACCCCTGGCTACGCAGGACGTCGATGCCAGCGAGCACGGGAGGATGCGGCGCGGGCGCCGCCGGTGTCCCGTTGGGGCCGAAATCGTGACCCGTCCAGGTCGTGTCGGTTGGCGTCGAGGGCAGCACGGTCAGCGCCGACGCGGCGACCGTTGCCACGCGCGCGCGCAAGGGCGTGACGTCGCCCTTGCCGTCCGGATGCACGCGGTTCGAGAGGAACACAACGAAGAGACCGCTCGTTGGATCCATCCACAGCGACGTGCCCGTGAACCCGGTGTGCCCGAACGATCCGACCGGCAGGAGCTCTCCGCGGTTCGACGAGAACGGCGAATCGATGTCCCATCCAAGGCCGCGGACGTTCGGATCGTTCCCCGTTGCCGGGGTCGTCATCTTCTCAATGGCTAGCGGCGAGAGAATCCGGAAGCTGTGATAGGTGCCGCCAGCGAGGAGCATCCGGCAGAACACCGAGAGATCGGCGGCGCTGCTGAATAGTCCCGCGTGTCCCGCGACGCCGCCCATCCGCCGCGAAGTCGGATCGTGAACGACCCCGCGGAGCGGCTGGGTATCCGCCGGGCCCTCGCACGGCCATCCGAGCGCCGAGCAGCGCTCGGTCGGCGCGATGCGCGGACGCATCGAGACCGGCGGCAGGAAGGTCGTGTCCCTCATCCCGAGCGGCTCGAAGATCCGCTCGCGCGCGAAACGGTCGAGCGGCATCCCGCTCACGCGGCGGACGATGTCGCCGAGGAGGAAGAAGTTGATGTCGCTGTAGACGAAGCGCTCTCCGGGCGGCGCGGTCGGGACTTCCTCGATGGCGAGCGCGATTGCCGTGTCGTAGCCGCTCCACATGTCGGCGAGATCGAGATCGGGCCTGAGGCCCGACACGTGGGTCAGGAGATGGCGGACCGTGATGTCGCGCTTGCCGTAGCGCTCGAAGCCGGGAATGTACGAAGAGACGCGGTCGTTGAGCCGAAGGCGTCCCTGCTCCACCAGCATCATGATGCTGGTCGTCGTCGCCACGACCTTCGTGAGCGACGCGATGTCGAAAACGGTGTCGAGCGTCATCGGCTCGACCGACGGAACCAGGGATCGATTGCCGAAGGCTTTCTGATAGAGGACGCGGTCGCCGCGCCCGATGACGATCACCGCGCCGGGAAGCTTCTTCTCGGCGATGGCCTCCTGGACCAGAGTATCGATCGCGTCGAGCCGCCGGAGATCGAACGAGGTCTGATCGGGCTCGGCTGAGATACGGGGACTGGTCGGTCGCGTCGCGGCATCGAGACGAGGCGACTGGGAAAGCCCGGACTGGCTCCAGAGCAGGAGCGCCGCGGCCGCCAGCTGCTTCAACATATCGGCAGTGAATTATACTTTGCGGTCATGAAGGCGTTGCGGGTTCTCGCGCTCGCGGCCCTTGGGCTGACCGGGTTTGCCGAGATCGCCCGTGGTCAGGTTGCCCGTGTGAGCGGCACGGTGATGGACGAAGCCGGGAAGCCCATAAAGGGGGCGACGGTCACGGCCAGCAACCCCGAACAGGCGCCGTCGACTTTCACCGCTTCCACCGACGAAAAGGGACGATTCGGCATCCTCGGGCTGAAACGGGGCAACTGGACGTTCGTTTTTCAGGCGCCCGGCTTCGAGATTGGCCGCACGACGGCGTCCGTCGCCACGATGCGGCCCACGCCGCCCATGGAGGTCCGTCTCCTCCGGGGCTCGTTGCCCGCTCCGGCAGGGCCACTCTCCGGCAAGGACGCCGCGGACATTCAGAAGCGGATCGACGCGGCGGAGGCGCTGGCCACGAGCGATCCGGACGGCGCCATCGCGATGTATCGGGAGCTTCTCACGCGCGTGCCCGCGCTCACCAGCGTCTACCTCCGGATTGGCGCGCTTTACGAGCAGAAACCCGATCCAAAAGCCGCGCTCGAAGCCTACCGGCAACTCGAAAAACTCGATCCCGGCAACGCGCGCGCTCAGGCGGCGATTGCGCGTCTGACGCGCGAGTTATGACTCGCACAGTCATCGCCGGGGCCGTCGTTCTTTTCGCCGCTGCCGTCACGTTGACCGGCCAGGGTCGCCCGCAACCGCAGCAGACCCCGCAGCAGCAGAACCAGGCCCCCACCTTCCGGTCTTCGACCGCGCTCGTCGAGGTCGACATCATCGTCAAGGACAAGGACGGGAAGTTCGTCGCTGGGCTGACCGCCGACGACTTCGAGGTCCTCGAGGAAGGAAAGCCTCAGCCGATCCAGCATTTCTATCTGGTCACCGAGACGCCGACGACGTCCCTCGAGCCGAGAGGCGACGTGATGCTGCCACGCTCGCCGGATCAGACCAACCGGCGGATCTTCGTGCTGTTCTTCGATTCGGATCACTTGTCGTCGGGCCTGCTGGGGAGACTGAAGAACGCGGCGATGTCGTTCGTCAACGAGCAGCTCACGCCGAAGGATCTCGCAGGCGTGTACGCGAACGGCGGGCTGTGGCGCGGACACCTCACAACGGATCGCCAGGAGCTGCTCGACGGGATCCGTTCGGTTTCGCCGGCATTTGAAACGACCGGCTCACGCGTCGCCCAGCTGATCGAGTATCCCCGCATCGAGAGCGAGCTCGACGCGGCGCGGATCGAAGAAGGCGATACGCGTCTGCTCGACGCCGTTGCGGATCAGAACTGCGTGAACGAGCGCGACAACTGTGCCCTCGAGGGGGGCCGCGAGTACGTCGTCGTCAAGCTCCAGCGCAAGGCACAGTCGTTCATCTCGGACGCGCGCCGCGCGGCGTCGGCCACGCTCGACACCCTCACCTACCTGTCGCGGAATCTGGCGCCGCTCGAAGGGCGCAAGACGATCGTGATGATCTCGGAGGGCTTCTACACGCCGGACGTGCGCAGTCAGCTGCCGCAGATCGCGGGACAGGCCTCGCGCGCGGGCGTCACCATCTACACCGTCAACGCGCGCGGCACTCAAGGTTCCGGCGGACGGATCGTCCCGGACGCCAGCGTCGCGCTCGGCACGTTCTCGTTGCATGGCGACACGTCCGAGGAAGGGCTGGACATTCTGGCCGGCCAGACCGGCGGCGTCGCCTACCGGCACAGCGACGATCTCGCGACGGAGTTGAAGCTCGTCGCCTCAGACACGAGCACGTATTACGTGCTCGCCTACTCTCCCGAGAACAGCGTCCTCGACGGCAAGTTCAGGAAGATCGAGCTGAAGACGAAGTGGGCCGGCCTGACGGTCCGCGCCCGCCGCGGCTACGTCGCGAGCCCGCTGCCTCCACCGAAGCAGTTACGTAAATCCGGCGCTGGCGCGCCGGATGGTAAATGGTAAATGGCGCCAGCGGCGCGTCAGCGGAGCGTGGTCCGAACCGTCATCCTCCCGTCGGTCGCTCCCAGGAAGAATGGCTCCCACTGCCGCCGGATGCGATCGACCTTGTCTACTGCCGTCGTATCCACTGACCGGCCGGCGCTGACCACGAACAGGAACGCCTGGTTGTGCACTCGGGGCGCATCCGTGGATGCGGGAACGCGGGCGCCGAGCACGGCGGTCACGTCCTGAAGCAGCACGTCGCGGCGTGTGCCATTGAAAGTGACGCCGACCTGCGGGGCACTTTCGTTCCCCCGGTTCGGCACGACGTTGACGGGGTTTTCGACATAGAAGAACGTCGGTACCTGCGACGGCGGCACCAGGCCCATCGCATACTGATCGAGCAGGCTATAGCGTTGGACCGCCGCGACTGTCCTGAACGATCCGCCGCCGAGATCCTGGATGTCGTTCCCTTCCATGACGGAGGCGTCCGAGTCCATGAAGAAGCTCCAGTGCGCGAGGCCTCGGCCGAGCAGCGCTTGCGACGACCGGCCGAGAGCGTCGCGGAACTCGAGGAACGCCAGCCAGCGATGTCCGACTTCCTGGCCGAGCACGCTGAGCGTGTTGTTCTCGCCAAGGAACTTCTGCGTCGGATCGTCCGGGTATTTGCCCACCCAGTCCATGATCGCGAAGCTGCGCAGGCGGCCGGCGCTGCCGAAATCCCTGGACGCGTCGTAGATGTCGACGCCGATTCCGCGAATCTCGTTGGCCACGGTTGTCTCGTACGCGAACGCATCGCGGATGATCGCCGCGTCGGTCCACACGACGAGCTGATCGAAGTTGTCCGGATGCGTCTGGTAGAACTTCTTGATGACGGCGACGGTGTCGAGCTGACCGGTCGTCGCGAAGCGCTCGCCGACGGCCGCGCCTCCCCCTGACGTCGGGCCCGCGTCGCTCAGGTTCACGGCCCGGAATTCACCGGTGTGCCCGGGCGAGACGCCGACGACGGCGTCCCCGAGCTGTGAGCTGCCCGAGGCATAGATCATGTCAATCGTGCCGTCGGGCAGGAGCGTGGCCTGCGCGGTGACCGTCTGTGTCGAGTCGAAGCCGCGGACGCTGCACCACGTCACCGTGTACTGATCCGACGCCGCGTTCACGAAGATGCGCCCGCCAGCCGATGGATCGAGATCCGCGAGAAACGGCGAGACCCGAGGCGGGCCGGTCAACAGGCGCGCGACGTTCCTGTCGGTGCTCGCTTTGTCGCCTTCCTCGAACGTGATGTTGCCGTCCGAATTGACGAACGCGGTGGTCTGCGAACGGCCGTAGAAGTTGAACCCGAACGGCACGTTGACCTGAGTCGTGTCGTCGTCGCCGAGCGTCAGCTGACGGCCCAGCGTCTGGCGGAAGTTGGGGTCGATCCGGCGAGCGTCGAAGCCATTCGATGAGTTGCGCGTGAAGCGGACGCCGGCGCCTCGCAGGTCGAACGCGTTCGGCCCGAGGATGAGGTCGCCTTCGTCCTGAATCACGGCAATGTCGCCGATGTCAGCGTTGCTGACGCCGGTCGTGACCGGCTCGGGGGCCAGACCGGCGAGCGCGCGGCGCTCGGATTCCTGCCGATGAAGCCACAGCGCGTCGAGCACATTCCAACGGGAGCTGCCGTCGAGGGGCCTCGACTTCGCGGCGACGGCCTCGGGCGCGCTGAACGGTGCCAGCTCCGCTGACGGCTCGATGGCGTTACTGCACGGGTTGCCTGTGCCTGTGCCACCTCCGGAGCCGCCTCCGGAGCCTCCGCCGGATCCACCGTCGTTCGATCCTCCCCCGCCGCAGGCGTACAGAAACCCACTGACGAGCACAGCTGTGAGCAATGCACGGACGCGGAAGCCCATACGCTCCTTGACTGGCGTGCGTTACTTGATGTCTTTGAGCTGTTCGAGGATCTTTTTCGCGTCGGCAACCTGCGGCGAGTCGGGTGGCGCCATCGACACGAACTTCTCCAGATCCGCCTTCGCTTCCGGCATCTTCTTCGCGGTAATGTTGGCGCGGCCGCGGTAATAGTACACGTCGGCCTGCGTCGGAAACTGCTGCGCGATCTTGTTCAGCATTGCAAGCGCATCGTCGGCCTTGCCGGTGTTGATGAGCGTGATGCACGCGTTGATGAGGGGATACGGGTTCTTCACCTGCGCCATGTCGACGCTCTGGAGGATCGACAGCCCCTCCGCGGTGTCCCCCTTCTCCATCAGGATGTCACCGAGGAGCAGTTTGATCTCGACGTTGGTCGGATCCTTCTCCACGGCGATCTTCAGGTGCTCCACGGCTTTGTCGTAGTTCTTTTCACCGGCGTAGCCCTGCGCGATGTAGGCATTGAGCTGGTAGACCGTCGGATACTTGACGAGCAGATCCTCGAAGATCTTCCGAGCCTCGGCGAAATTCCCGGCCTGCATCAATCCCTGTGCCTTCTTCGCGGCCTCGCTGATCTCGACGTTCGGATCGATCGTGGGCGTCGCCTTCGCCAGCGTCACGCTGATCGAAGGAGGATTGCCGCCTTCGTCGATCTTCACGGTGCCGCGCTGCCCATCGAACCCGTCCTTGCTGAACTCGACGGTCCATTCGCCAGACGCGAGGCCGTTGATGGTCCATTCACCTTTTTTGTTCGTCTTGGCCTGTAGCGGCTGAGGCTGTCCGGTCATCGTCGCCTTCACCACGACGTCTTGCAGCGGCTGCTTCTGCTCGTCGACGACCTTGCCGTTGAGACGGCCTTCGCCGCGCATCTGTGCCGACGCAACCGCGGCAATGCAGGTGAATACGATGATGAGTGCGATGTTGCGCAATCTGCTCATGATCTCCCCATTTCAAGCACTGAGCTCCCGGTCCCCAGCCGGGAGTAGTCAATCAGTCTACCGGATGCGAGGCCCAGATTTCACTAGGGTCGCTGAGGCTCGACCGTAGCCCGCATTGAGGCTCCGACGCGGGCTTCAGCCGGCCCGACCAGAGCCGCCTGAAGGCGGACGGGCTGTTCTACCTGACGAGGAGGGGCAACCGTGGGAAGGCGAACGTGCCTGCCACATCATCGACCACTGTGACCTGACAGGTGTACAGGCCCGGTTTGAGGGCTGAGGCCGGTACGGCGAACTGGAACACGGCCGCCTTGCGGTCCGGCGCATCCAGACGTGTGACCTCGACGAGCGGCGTCTCGTAGGTTCGGACCTTGCCGCGGAAGAACGCGATGCTGGTCAGCAGCCGCGGCGACCCGGACTGCGCGGCCGGATCGTACACCTCGTAGTAGAAGTAGAGCGGCTGCTTCGTGGAAACGACGTGCGTGAGGCTCGGCACCAGCAGCGTGCCGTTCCGCGCCAGTGGGCTCACGGCATTCCGCTCGGTAACCGGCTGCGTCTGTGTGCCGAGCACGACCGAGCTGACTTTGACCGGCACGCGCTTGAGGTCGGGCACGACGAAGTCGCTTTCGAACGATCCGATGCTGCCGGTCTGGTTCTCGCGCAGCACGACCTTCAGCTTGTACTTGCCTGGCGGCAAGGCAAATCCGGTTTCGTACTGAACGGCCTTGCGCTGGACCTCCTGGTCCTGCTGCACGGCGAGCTTGACCGTATCCCGGATGCGCCCGACCGGACGCTGATCGGAATCGCGCACCAGCCCGATGATGTCGATGGTCGCGCGATCGGTCGCGCTCGCGCGAGTGAATGGGATCTCCGAACCGGGCACGGCGATCGAGACCGGCACGTAGAACCGATCGTTGGCGAGCCGGAAGAACGAGGTCGTCATCCAGACAGTCAGGTCCGTGGACGAGAGATCCGTGAGCAGCTGATCCTGGAGCTGACGCTCGCGGTCGGCGTTGTTCGAATGCGCGAAGTCGCGGTTCGCGTAGTAGCCGTTGCGGTGCTCGACCTTCAGCCCCGGTTTGTTCAATTTCACCTTGATACGACGGAAACGGCCGTCGCGCGCCGGATTGGTACTCGAGTACCCGAGAAGGTAGTAGGCGGAGGTGTCGGCAATGACCCTGGTGTAAACGCTCCCGAAGTCGTTGGTGTCGAGGAACGCCTTGCCGCCGGTGTCGCTGGCGAGGGTGACGAGCGTTTCCTGACTCGCGGCCTGGCGATCGTACTGCTGTGACATGCCGCGACCCGTGAACATCGCGGTTCCGCTGCGGCTCGCCTGGCTCGCATCGCCCCCAGGTACGATTGCCGACAGCCCGCGGGCATCCACGGTGTAGATCGAAACGTTCGCTTTGACCGCGCGATCCACCGCCGCGCGGAGTTGAACCTGGTTGTCCTCACCCGACCGGCTCATCCCGCTGCTGAAGTACACGATCGACTTCTTCTGCTGGATCGGCGCGAGCGCTTCCGACAACCGCTCGATCGCCTCGAGGCGTCGATCGGTGTTGAACACGTTGAACTCGGTGTCGTCGGCGACGAACCCTTCGACCTCCGTTTCCTCACCGGTTGGCGCGCCGCCCTCCTCGAATCCCACGCTCTCGACGCCCGAGAACCGATCCAGCGCACGAGTCAGCGTCTCGCGATCCGCGGTGAAGTCCTGAGTGATCTCGAGAGACGACGAGACCGAGGCGATGGCGACGAGGTCCGCCGGCGTGAGGCGCTTCGTGATGTAGTCGCGCGCGGAAGCGGTGGCACGCTCGAGCTCCTCGGGCTGCATGGAGCTCGCATCGAAGAGCAACACGATCAGACGGCGATTCCGCAAGTCGATCTGTTCGTCGGCGGGAGCTGGCGCGCCGGGAGCCGCCGTGGCGCTCGTGTCTGCCTTCTTGGCGGGCGTCGTCTGCAGGATCGGCGCGGCAGGCTCGGCCTGCGGCTCGGTGGGAATCGCGTCCGACGGCACGTTCTCGAAGTCGAACGTGGTGATGGTCTGCGTCTTGTCGTCCTCGAGGATCGTGAAGTCGTCTTTCGTCAGCCCGCGGACGATGTTCCCGTCCTTATCGCGGACCACGACGTTCACGTAGGTCAGCGAAACGCCCGAGTGGAACGTCGGCCGGCGTTGCAACGACTGGCGCGCGTCAGGGGACGCCGTCAGCGCCAGCATCGCGATGACCGTGAACCACCGACGGGCGAAGCGACGTGAAAGAAGCACCATCGGCACGGGTCAGAACCTGAAACGCGTCAGGAGCTGGATGGACCGCATCGGACGCACGCCGATCACCTCGCCAAACGTCGGCGAGTTCACGACCGTGTCGATGGTCGAGAACTCCACGTTGTTGAAGATGTTCGAGGCCTGGACCCGAATCGTCATGCCACGCGACCGGCTGAAGTTGAAGTTTTTCGACAACGCCATGTTCACGTTGAGGTACCCAGGGCCGATGATCGTGTTTCGCGCCGCCGACCCGAAGAACCCTGGCGGGGGCACCGTGAAGGCGTCGGTGTTGAAGAAGCGCTGGATGGTCGGATCCGAGATCGAGATCGGTTGACCGTTGTAGTCCGCGCGTAGCGTGCCGTTCACGCCGTTCGAGACGTCGAGGAAGTTGCCGACGACCCGCGCCGTGAACGGAGACCCTGATTGGGCCGTCAGATTGCCGCTCCAGCTCCAGCCGCCAAAGATCTGCGACATCACGCGGTTGTTGTCGAGCCAGTGCCGACCCTTACCCCACGGGAGCTCGATCAGATAGTCGGCGTTGACGGTGTGGCGCCGCTCGAAGCTCGATCGGCCCCATTCCGCATTCAAGTCCTGGTCGTTCTGCGCCACGGTCGCACCGCCTCCGCCGATCGACGAGGCGTTGTCGAACGCGTGCGCCCAGATGTAGGCACCCCCGAACGAAATCCCCCGCGCGAGACGCTTGCGGACGCGCACGTTCACCGTGTGCAGCGTCGAATGTCCCTCGGAGGACTCCCACAGGAACGGCTGCACGTCGGGAATCCGCACGCCGCCATCGGGATCGCGATTCGGAGCGCGCTGGATATCGAGATCGGTTCCGTGCGTCCCCGTGTACCCCACGTTCAGCGTCAGGTTCTTCGGCAAATCGCGCTGGACGTCCACATTCCAGATTTGCGCGACGCCCAATTGAAAGAACCGATCGATGCCGTACGAGTTCGTGGTCGTCGAACTCTCCACACCGGCAAACGGATCGACGATGGCGAGCGGCGCCTCGAGGCCGCCGAGCGTCGTGGCCGTCACCGCGAAGGGTGGCTGCCCCGCGAGCCGCTGCGCGATCGTGCCGTACGCGCCGAGGTTGTAGTTGATCCCGTACCCTGTGCGGATCGTGATCTTCGGCTCGGGTTTCCACGCGATGCCAACCCTCGGACCAAAGTTGTTGCGGTCCGGCTGAACGAGGCTCAGTGGGAAAGGACCCGTGAACGGACCCGTTTGTCCGGCTTCGACCGGCACGGCGCCGGTGAAATCGGGCGGAACGTCGAGGTTCACGAGCCGGTTATCCGCTTCGACAAACGGCGAGACGTATTCGTATCGCAAGCCGTAGTTGATGGTGAGGTTGCCCCGCACGCGCCAGTCGTCCTGGGCGAACAGGCTCATCGTGTGTCCTCGCAGCTTGATCGTGCCGGGACCGTACTGCACCGACGCCTGCTGAGAAAGGCCGAGCAGAAAATCCGCGACGTCGAGCCCGGTCCCCGGCACGGCCCGGCCGTTTATTACTGACGACGTGTAGAGACCGGTGAACACGAAACTGCCCCTCGGATTCGTGTTCGTCAGACTGTCGATGGAAATGCCTCTGAAGTCGCCGCCGATGCGGACCGCATGCTTCCCGAACGTCCGCATCATCGTGTCGCTCAGCTGAAAGCGTTGATCGACGCGCCGCGACGGTATCCGATCGCGCACGTCCGCAATCGTCGTGAACGAAAGCGATGGCAGACCCCAGTCGAACGGATCCGTCGATACGCCCTGAATGCCGGCGGCGCCGACGATGTTGTTGGTGAAGGCGTAGAGGTTGGTCGATTCCGCGCTGTTGCGGTTGTAGGTGACGTTGAGGATGTTGTTGAAGGGCCCGTGGGCGTACATGTAGCTCACCGGCACGTTCCACGCCTGCCCGGTCGTCGTCCCCCCAATCGTCGGGAACGTGGACGATTGAACGGCGGACGTATGGTGATAGCTGACGTTCACGTTCAACACGCTCCGAGGCCGAGTGGGTCCTCGCCCGCCCGGTCCGCCAGGACCTCCACGTCCGCCGAATCCGCCGCCGCGGCCGCCACCGGGTTGAAATCCGCCACGGCCCCCTCGCCCGCCGCGCTGAGGCAAATCGGCGCCGAACACGTGGGTCAACCGCAGGTTCACATCATCGCTCGCCGACGTGACCGCGGTGAGGTAGTGAAAGTTCTGCGTGTCGCCGGGAAGATTCGGCTCGGGAATGAAGGGCAGTAACGTGAGCGATGCCGACGACAGCCGATCCGATGGGATGACGTTGCCCTGGAACGGCTGGCCGGTCAGCGGATCGAAGAGCTGCGCGGGGTCCGAGGAGAAGTCGCCCGCGCGTTCGGCAGGCGTCGGGACGGTCGAGTACGAGTCCACCGGATTTCGCGAACGGTTGCCCGAGTAGTTGAGGAAGAAGGACGTGCGCGTCCCGCCGTTGTAGATGTGCGGGATCTTGAGCGGTCCGCCGAACGCCGTTCCGTAGCGCTGCTGTGTGTAATCGGGCTTGTCGACCGGCTGTCCGCGCAACGCGAACGGTGCCGCATCGAACATCGAACCGCCGAGCGTGTAGTTGGCCGTACCCTGCAACCGTCCGCCGCCGCCTCGAAGACCTCCGAGCGGTCCGCCGGGCCCGCCGAACCCTCCGCCGCCGAACCCACCGGGTCCGCCGCCGCGCCCGCCGCCGCCAAATCCTGCCTGGCCGCCGCCGGTGACGTCCCCGGATCCGTTCTCACCACCGAACGGATCGAAGCCCTCGGGCCCACCATCACGACCGCCACGTCCTCCGAAGAGCAGCGCTTCGTTCAACTGCCCCTGGTTCCCAGCCGTCGCAACTGTTTCGGTTGGTGCGTCGGTCGAGAAACCCGGGGGAAGCTGGAGCTGCGATCGGAGCGTTTCGACTGACTCTTCGGTCGCACCGGCCGGGGCTTCCGCGCCGGTCGCGCTCTCGACGACTTCGAGTTGCTGGAAGCCACCACGGCCGCGGCCTGCTGCGCCCGCCACGACTCCTCCACGCCCGCGCGCCGCCGATGCGTTCTGAGGTGGATTGGCCGGACCCCGCGGCGTCGAGGCCGACGGCTGGCCCGGTGTCGCGGACCGAACGCTCGCCGGCGAAGGTGCCGGGGTGCGAGAAGCAAGAACGAGCGAAAGATCGAGCCTGGTGGTGCACGCGTCCACCGTAAGTGAGATCTGGCGATTGACCGTGGCGAATGCTGACAGCTCCGCGCGGATCCCGTACGAACCGGGACCAGGTACCCGAAGTTCGTAGACTCCGGAGGGCTCCGTCGCGGTCGTCGCCACCTCGTGACCGTCAGCGGCGACGGCGGTGACTGCGACGCCCGGAAGGGGAGAGCTGCCGGAACTCACCGACCCCGCGATGCCGCAACGCTGCGCCGATGTCTGCGCGGCCTGGGTGCCGACCCAGCCGATCGAGAGGAGCAGAACGAGGGAGATCTTCCAGAGAACGGAGGACAGATCGAACCGCCAGGCACGCGTCAACACGTTTGTGCTCTAGTACTTGACCAAGGATACTTCGCGGAAGCGGCGGGCGTTTACGGGCGAGGGCGTGACGCTACCGGCGTGGCACACGGAGTCTTGGACTCGCGTGGCGGGACGAAACTTCCCGCGCGAGCGGCAGGAAAAGAAAGGATCGGGAGGACGCCTACTTGGCGAAACGGTCGAAGATGTCCACCAGCTCGGCCAACCGCTTGGTCTTCTCCGGCTCGCCCTGGACGATACCGTCCGGAACGCACTTCTCGACGTGGTGACGGAGCACGGCGAGGCTGATGCGATTGAGCGCGGCTTCGGCAGCGGCCAGTTGCTGCAGGATATCCACGCAGACGCGCGGCTCCTGTACCATTCGGCGGATGCCGCGAATCTGCCCTTCAATCCGGTTGAGACGCGTCACCAGGCTTTGCTGCTCGATCTCATCCAACATGGTCCCCCCGTGCCGCGTCGGAGCGACGGCGCTGATTGTTCCGGTCACGACGCTCACCTCCTGTTAACCGCGGAAGTCCGACACGACGCGCGCGGACCTGGCCCTGCAGTCATGGAATGCAGGGGTTCGGTATCCGAAAATTTGGAGCGGCGCCCTTTGGAACGCAGCCCGATGCGCGCTAATGCAAGCGTCAGGCCCCTCAGCCCGGCAGCACATCCCCAGTATTTTCCGGAAAAGACTGCGACGACTTGGCGGAGACCTTTGAGAGAGCTCGCGTCCTGATCGAAACGCGTAAGGCAGTTCAATTGTCGAAAGTGGGGGGAGACTCTCGAGTTCCCGGTTCCCGGTTCCCGGCTCTCAGTTCCCCTCCAGGGTTCCTTCGTTCTCGCGAACCGTAGAACCTAGGGAACCCGAACAGAGAACCGAGAACCGGAGAACCGAGAACAAGGACCGTTAGAAACTAACTCTCCCAGCGAACCGAATGACCCGGCCGGACAGGACCGTCGACACGTTGTTCGCGTTGTCGGCGTTCTGGCGTGCGATCCGGCTCAGCACGGTGTTCGCGTTCGTGAGGTTGAACACCTCGACCATCGGCACGACCCGCAGGTGGCCGAGCTGCACGATCTTGTCCACGCGGATGTCGAGCTGCGAGAAGTTCTCGTAGCGCACGGTGTTGTTGCGCGTCGTCTGGACGTTGATCTGGCCGAGCGACGGCCTGAGCGCTACGCCGTTCACGGCCGTCGGCGACTGCACGGTCGGGTTGAACGGGAACCCCTGACGGAAGTTCCAGAACGCCGATGCGCTGATGTTCCACGGCAGCGCGTACAGCCCCGACAGCTTGCCGACCCAGCGTACGTTCAGCGTGCCGACCTGCGCGCCGTTCTGCTGTTCGATGTTCGTCGGGTCAAGGTAGTCACGTGTCGGCTGGGACCAGTAGTACCGCGTGTCGTTCCAGGTCAGGGCGCCCATCGCCATCCAGCGGTTGCTGAACCGCTTCCGGGCGGTGAACTCGACGCCGTTGTAGTTGCGGTACTGCCCGTCGTTGCGCAGGATCGTGGTCGCCGGCAGCGTTCCGGGACGATCGTAGGCAACCGCCGTGTAGGTCGCCTGGGAACAGCTCGCGTTTCCGCAGGCGGCCGTAAAGGTCACCGGGAAGTACTCGTCGCTCGTCGCCCCGACGCGGTAGCTCGCCTGGAAGTTGTGATAATTCCGGTAGATGTAGCTCACGCCTACTCCGAAGTTCCTCATCAGCTCGTGATCGACGCCGACGATGACCTCGTCGGTGATGTCGTTTTCGAGGTTCGGATCGACGCGCGCGGGGGTGGTGGGCGACCCGGGGTTGGCCGGATCGTAGTTGCTCGTCGGCGTCGTGAGAAACCGGCTCAGATCCAGTTCGTTCCGCTGCACGGTCAGGTCACCGTTGGCATCCACCCAGCGATACCGCAGCGTCGTCTGCCCGGTCGGGCTCACGGTGCTCGCCGTGTAGATGCCGATGCCGTAGTAGCGTGCATAGTTCGACTTGAGCACGGTCTTGCCGCGACCGGTAACGTCGTAGGTGACGCCGATTCGGGGCGAGATGTTGCTGTAGGTGACGCCAGAGTCGGCGCCGCTGAACGAGAGCGCCGGCAGGAGATCCGGCAGAATCGGGTTCGCCGCGACGTTGGCTCTCTTCGCCGCGTCGTCCTGATAATCCCACCGCACGCCGACATTCAGCGTCATCCGCCCGCGCCGGTAGGAATCGTTCAAATAGGTCGAGTACTCCCACATGCCGCGACTAACGTCGCCGTCGCGGACGATGTTGGCCTCGCAGGTGTCGGTCGCCAGCGAACACGGCATGCGGCCGTTCGCGGCGAGGAACGCGTTGACCTGATCGGGACGGCTGATCCCGCGGACACGCGCGCTTGCGCCGCCGCCGGTCGCGTTGGTGGTTTCGTACGGCGTCGAGCGATAGCGGAAGCCGAACTTCGTCGAGTGATCACCGCCGAGGAAGCTCGGGATGAAGTAGGTGCCGTCGAGACGCGTTTCGTAGGTCGGCCGGATGTTGTTGTTCTGGGTCCCCGAGCGTGCGTTGTACGTGGACGTGATGAAGAAGAGCGGCTGCACCGTGGCGAGCTCCGGGGCGTGGTAGTCGAGGATGAACGAGTTCACGACGTAGCTGTACTGGCCGGTCATGAGCAGCCGGTCGTTGACGATCCACTGGTGCTCGCCCTTGTACACTTCGCTCGGGCCGCTCTGCGGGGTCGTCGTCTCGATCGGGTTGAGCGGGCCGGCGCCGCGCGCGTTCCTGATTTTCTCGCCGCGCGTATAGAGGAACGTGCTCTTGTGTCCCTTCGCCCACTGGTACTGCACCTTGGCGTTGTAGTTGTCGATCTCGGTCAGGTCGGTCTGCAGGTTGTTCTTGTCGTTCGGATCGCCGTTGGGATCGATCAGAAAGCCGACGACCCCGACCTTGATGTCGTTGACTCCGTACGCGCCCCAGAACCACGCCTTGCTGCGCTTGATCGGGCCGCCCACCTCGAAGCCGTACTCCTTGATGTTCTGAATCGGATTGCCCGATCCGGCGCCCTGGGCGCGGAGTTCGTCGTTGATGTTGTCCGACTGGAAGCGCTGATCGGTGACGTAGAGCCGTCCCGATCCCTTGAACGAGTTGCCGCCACTCTTGGTCACGAAGTTGATGCTGACGCCACCGGCCTCGGTGGACGCGTCCGCACCGCCGGTCTGGATTTGAATCTCTTCGAACGAATCGAAGTCGTAGTAGGTGGGGGATCCACCCGCCGCCATATCGGTAATCGTCGCTCCGTCGATGTTCCAAATCTGGTTCGACGAGCTGCCATGCGCGAGAAACGATGACTGCTGACCCGACTGGTTGCCACCGACGTTCTGCCGATCCATGACCATGCCCGGCGTCTGCTCGAGAATGACCCAGGGATCCCGGGCGGACGGGATCTTCTCCAGCATGTCCTTGTTGAAGTTCGTGCCGATCGTCGTCGACTTCGTGTCGACGATGGGGCTTTCGCCGCTGACCGTGACGGTCTCCTGCACCGTCGAGACCTCGAGTTTGGCGTTGATCTCGGCGTTGAACCCGGCCTGGATCGTCACGTCGCTTCTCACGAGCCGCGAGAAGCCCGTGATCTCGAACCGCACGGTGTAGATCGCGATCGGCACGTTCGGGAATCGGTAGGCGCCGCTCTCGGCGGTCACCGCCGTCTGCGGCGTGATGAGCGCCGGGCTTTCGATCGTCACAGTCACGCCGGGGAGCACACCTCCCGTCGCGTCCGTCACCTTGCCGAAGATCTCACCGGTTTGTACCTGCGCGCTGGCGGTGCCCGCGACCAGCGCGAGCGCCAGGAGCGCGAGCACACCTCTGCTTGCGACCTGCTTCATTCGTCCACCCTCCATGGAGAATCCGCACTTCCGACGTGCGGCGGCCGCGCAAATCTGCAAGCCATTTGCCCCAGTGCCCGCATTTTTCGATTGTGATGAACGGTCCGCCACTGGTGCTGGTCACCACGTGACTGACGCCGTTTGCCGCTGTTGTGAGTGCTGTGACCGTTGCCGTGATGATCGGCGCGCGATGAATCCAAATGCGCAGCAATCAGGTTCAAGCGATTGAAGATCAGGGTCCAATTGCAGATGGAGTGGGATGGGGTCTGACACTTGCCGCTGGGTCTCTCACGCTTGTCGCAGTCGGCGGTCCGCTGTTCGGGGACGCGGGCGTTCGGCGCCCGGCGTTCGGGCTCGGCGTTCGGGCTCGGCGTTCGGGCTCGGTGCTCGGTGCTCGGTGCTCCGTGCTCGGGAATTGTGGCGGCATGGGAGACCGTGCTGGGCTGTCGGTGAAATGAGAGCAAGCGTCGTCTCAGCCGCGCTTGCGGCTACGGCCGAGCGCGAACGCGCAAGCTGTGACGAGCGTGGCGCCCCCGAGCACTGAAATATGCCTACCTGCCCAACCTGCCCGACCTGCCCGACCTGCCCTACCTGCCCTACTTGACTATCCCGCTCAACTGAATGAACATTCATTCATGCCCGTACTGGCGCCCCGCCGGTCGCGTCCCCTCGCCCGGCCCGACAAAGTGGACAAGCGCGACGCCATCCTGCGCGCGGCCATCGATACGTTCGCGGCGCGCGGCTTCTTCAACGCACAGGTCGCCGATGTCGCCCGAGCGGCGGGCGTGGCGGCGGGAACGGTCTACCTCTACTTTCGCAGCAAGGACGATCTGCTCGTCTCGATCTTCGAACGGTCGATGAAGGAAGCAATTGCGGCAGGACGCCAGAGCGTCGAAGCCCGGGACAATCCAATCGACCGGCTCCGTGAAATCGCGCGCCTGCATCTCGGCCGGCTCGGCCGGGATCGCAACCTCGCGGTGGTCTTCCAGGTCGAGCTGCGGCAGTCCACGAAATTCATGGAGCGTTTCTCGGCCACGCAGCTCCGCGAGTACCTCGGAATCATCCGTGACGTCATCGCCGACGGCCAGGCAGCCGGCGCATTCCGGCCCCAGATCAACCCGACACTCGCCGCAAAGCTCTTCTTCGGCGCGCTCGACGAGATGGCCACCAACTGGATCCTCAGCCGGCGAAAGTACTCGCTCGTCCACGAAGCGGACGCAATCGTGAATCTGTTCGTCGGCGGCATTGGGAGCCGCTGAGATCCAGGCGATGCACATCCGCACAGCTGCTGTGCTCGGGGCGGGAACGATGGGCGCGCAGATTGCCGCGCATCTGGCGAACGCCGGTGTGCCGGTCTTGCTGCTCGACGTGAGCCGGACCGTGGCTCGCGAAGGCTTCGAGCGCACGAAGCGAATCAAGCCGGATCCGTTCTTCACCCAGGCGGCCGATGCGCTGGTGCGCACCGGCGGATTCGACGAGGACCTCTCGTCGATCGTGACGGCCGACTGGATCATCGAGGCAATCGTCGAGCGGCTCGATCTGAAGCAGGCGCTTCTCGAACGCGTCGAGCGTCACCGCTCACCGGACGCGATTGTCAGCTCGAACACGTCGGGGATCCCGATTGGGTCGATTGCCGAGGGCCGTTCGGAACCTTTCCGGCGGCACTGGCTCGGCACGCACTTTTTCAATCCGCCGCGTTATCTCCGCCTCCTCGAGGTCATCCCGTCGTCGGACACGGATCCTTCGGTCACAGCAACGATCTCGCAGTTCGCCGGTGACCGCCTCGGCAAAGGCGTGGTGATCGCGAAGGACACCCCCAACTTCATTGCCAACCGTCTCGGCCTCTACGGCGTAATGCAGACCTTCCAGGCGCTCGCAGACGGAGGATTCACGGTCGAAGAGGTCGATGCGATGACCGGGCCGGCCATCGGGCGGCCGAAGAGCGCGACGTTTCGGACGATGGATCTCGCGGGCATCGACGTGCTGGCGCACGTCGCGCGCAATCTGGCGGACCGCCTGACGTCGGCCGACGATCGGACCGCTTTCGCGCTTCCGCCGCTCGTCACCGCGCTCGTCGAGCGAGGATGGATCGGCGCCAAATCGGGTCAGGGCTTCTACAAGAAGGAATCGAGCGGCGAAATCCTGACACTGGATCTGGACACGCTCACCTACCGCGCGAAGAAATCGCCGCGGCTCGCATCACTCGAGGCGGCGCGCGCGATAGAGGATCCGGCCGAACGCATCCGCACGCTCTTCCTCGGCCGTGACCGTGCCGGTGCGTTCCTGCGCGCCACGCTCGGCCGCATGCTCGTCTACGCCGCGCGCGTGACCCCGGAGATCGCCCATTCGCTCGACGACGTCGATCGCGCGATGCGCTGGGGATTCGGTTGGGAGCTCGGGCCGTTCGAAACCTGGGACGCGATCGGCGTCAAAGAGGTCGTGGAGGCGTGCGACGTCCACGATCCGTCACCGCTCGTACAGGAGGCCTTGTCGCGCGGCGCGTTCCGGTCACCACCGCCGGCAGCTGGCAAGAACACGCCCCGGACGGTGGTCCGCGTTCCCCCGGCTGCGACGAATCAGCAGCTGCTCCGAACGGCGAAAGAGCAGCGCGGCGTCATGCGCCGGAATGCCGGCGCCAGCCTCGTCGACCTGGGCGACGGCGTGCTGTGCGTCGAGTTCCACTCGAAGATGAACGCGCTCGGCGGCGACGCCATGCAGATGCTGCAGGCCGGCGTGGCCGAAGCTGCCCAGGGACATCGCGCGCTCGTTGTCGGCACCGAGGCGGTGAACTTTTCGGCCGGCGCAAACCTGATGCTGCTCCTGCTCGAAGCGCAGGAGGGAAACTGGGACGAGGTCGACCTCATGGTGCGCGCGTTCCAGGGGGCGACGATGGGGCTCAAGTACGCGGACGTGCCGGTCGTCGTCGCACCTGGCGGGCTCGCGCTCGGCGGGGGTTGCGAGATTGCGCTCCACGGTGATCGCGTGCAGGCGGCCGCGGAGACCTACATGGGGCTCGTTGAAGTCGGCGTGGGCCTGATACCCGCCGGCGGCGGCACGAAAGAGATGCTGGCGCGGGCCATGGAAGACGCGCCGGCCGGGAGCGATCCGCTGCCGCACGTCCAACGTGTCTTCGAAACGATTGGCTTTGGAAAAGTGTCGACGAGTGCGGCAGATGCGCGTCAGATCGGTTACCTGCGCGACGTCGACAACTGGACGATGAATCGCGACCAGCTCATCGCGGATGCGAAGGCGCATGCGCTCGCGCGCGCGGTGGAGTACGTGAGGCCGCAACCGCGAACCGCAATTCGCGTCGGCGGCGAGGGCGTCCTCGCCGCGCTCAAGCTCGGGGTTCACCTGGCGTGGCGCGCCGGGCGCATCAGCGACTACGACGCCGTCATCGGCCGCAAGCTCGCGCGGATCCTGAGCGGCGGAGACCTGCCGCATCCCGGTGTCCTCACCGAGCAGCAGCTGCTCGATCTCGAGCGCGAAGCGTTTCTCAGCCTCTGCGGCGAGCGAAAGACGCAGGAGCGGATCGCCTACACGCTGAAATCCGGAAAGACGCTGAGGAACTGATGCCGTTGTCGAGGCGCGCGCCAATTCGCGAAGGCCGAAAGGCGATCCCGTTCGATCGCGGGGAGGGACCGGCGCTGATCGTGATCCCCGGGGTTCAGGGGCGCTGGGAATGGATGCGGCCGGCGCTGCGCGCGTTGCAAGCCACCTGCAGAACGATCACCTACACGTTGTGCGGAGACGCGGGCGCGGGCATGACGTTCGATCGTGCGCTCGGATTCGAGAACTACATGCGTCAGCTCGACGACGTCTTCGAGAAGACCGGCATCGCCCGCGCGGCGCTGTGCGGGGTTTCGTATGGCGGGTTCATCGCGCTCCGTTACGCCGCCACCCGGCCTGAGCGCGTCAGCGCGCTCGTGCTCGTCTCTGCGCCTGCACCAGGATGGACGCCGTCCGCCCGCCAGAAACGTTATCTCGCACGGCCGTGGCTCTCGGCGCCGGCCTTCGTCGCCACGGCACCGGGGCGCGTGTGGCCCGAAATCGCGTCCGCGCTGCCCGACTGGCGGTCGCGGCTGACGTTCACGGTCAGACACAGCGCGCAGGTCGTGAGCGCCCCCATGATCCCGTCCCGGATGGCGAGCCGGGTGCAGCTGCAGCAGGCGTCGGACTTCGGCGACGACCCACGGAAGGTGCGCGCCCCAACGCTCATCGTCACGGGCGAAGACAACCTCGATCAGGTCGTCCCACCGCCGGTGACGCGCTGGTACCTCGATCTGATCCCGGGTTCACGGTACGAGAAGCTCGCCGGAACCGGCCACATCGGCATGCTCACGCAGCCGAAACGTTTCGCGGAGATTGTCAGCGTATTCGTCCATGCCCACAGTCACTGATCTGAAAGGACCCGAGGGACGCCTCGAGGCAATTCTCGACCTGCCAGCCGGTTTCGAGAATCCCGAACGGCCCGCCGACGCGCCACCGCTTCACGCCGCGGTCGTCTTCGCGCACCCGCACTCGCAGTTCGGCGGGACGATGCACACGAAGGCGGTCTATCAGGGGGCGAAAGGACTGACGCGGCTCGGCTGTGCGGTGCTGCGATTCAACTTCCGTGGCGTCGGCGCCAGCGACGGCGCGTTCGATCAGGGCGACGGGGAGAAGGCAGACTTCGCGGCGGCGCTCGATTACATGTCGGCGAAGTTCCCCGGCGTCAGGCACTGGGCCGCGGGTTTCTCATTCGGCGCGTGGGTCGCGCTCGAGGTTGGCGCGGCCGACGACCGCGTCTCCGCGCTCATCGGCATCGCGCCACCGGTCGTGACGTCGGTCTCCGGGATGAAATACGAATTCCCGAACACGCTCGACAGTACGAAGCCGAAGTTCTTCGTCCAGGGCGAGGCCGACGATGTGTGTCCGCTCGAGGGCCTGTGGCAGTTCTACGGGAAGCTGCACGAGCCCAAGGAGATCGCCATCATCGACGCGGCGGATCATTTGTTCGATGGCAAAACGCAGGAAGTGGGCGAGGCACTCGAGGATCTGCTCGCGGGTTATTGAGGTCGATCACAGCAGGCCGTGCTGGGATCGACGGGGTCAGAAAAGCGGGCGTTGAATCAGCAGCGCCTGCGGCCCGAGCGAGGCGCGAAGCCGCCGAGCGAGAGCGCGTGGCAGCCTTGAGCCGTTGCGAAGCGCGAAGCGATTGAGCAACTGCGGCGGGGGCGGGGTCCCCGCCGCCATGTGGAATGCTGGGGCCCCACGCGCATTTGAGAAGCGCCCGCGGCCCGAGCGAGGCGCGAAGCCGCCGAGCGAGAGCGCGTGGGGGTGGGGCCCCACGCGCATTTGAGAAATGCAGACACCACCATGCAAGAAGCAGTCATCGTCTCAGCAGTCAGGACCGCCGTCGGCAAGGCGCCGAACGGGACGCTGCGGTTCACGCGTCCCGACGACATGGCCGCGGTCGTCATCGGCGAAGCGCTGAATCGCGCGCCGGGACTCGATCCCGCCGAGGTCGAGGACGTCGTGATGGGCTGTGCCATGCCCGAAGCCGAACAGGGCTTGAACGTCGCGCGCATCGCCAGCCTGCGTGCGGGTGTGCCCGTCTCGGCATCGGCCGTCACGGTCAATCGATTCTGCTCGTCGGGCCTCCAGTCGATCGCCTACGCCGCCGAGCGGATCATGACCGGTTTCGGGAGCGTCGCCATCGCCGGCGGCACCGAGTCCATGAGTCTCGTCCCGATGGGCGGCAATAAGATCGCGCCGAACCCCGGGCTGGTCGACAGCTATCCCGACGTCTACCTGACGACCGGCCTCGTTGGCGAAAACCACGCGCGCGAAGCGTCGGTGAGCCGTGAGGAGCAGGACGCGTTCTCGCTGCGCAGTCATCAGCGCGCCCTCGCCGCGATCGACGCCGGGAGATTCGTTCCGGAAATCGTGCCGCTCACTGTCGTTGTCGGCAACGGCGGCGGCGTGAAGTCGATCACGTTCGCGGTCGACGAGGGACCGCGGCGCGATACGTCGATGGACGCGCTGGCGAAGCTTCGGCCGGCGTTCAAGGTCGACGGCAGTGTCACAGCCGGCAACTCCTCGCAGACGAGCGACGGCGCCGCCGCGGTCGTCGTCATGAGCGGCGATCGCGCCCGCGCGCTGCAGCTGCCGGTGCTCGGCCGCTTCGTCGCGTACGCGACAGCTGGCGTCGAACCCGAGCGCTTCGGGATCGGTCCCGTGCCCGCCATCCGCAAGGTGCTGAAACTCGCCGGCCTTACGCTCGATCAGATCGAGCTCGTCGAACTGAACGAAGCGTTCGCCGCGCAGGTGATCGCGTGCCTGCGCGAGCTGCCGATCGATTCGGATCGGTTGAACGTCAACGGCGGCGCCATCGCGCTCGGCCACCCACTGGGCTGCACCGGCGCCAAGCTGACGACGACGCTGCTCCACGAGATGCAGCGTCGCAAGGCGAAGTACGGACTGGTGAGTATGTGTGTCGGCGGGGGGATGGGAGCGGCGGCGGTGTTCGAACGGGCGTGAAACTCGGGGGCTCGGGGCTCGGCGGCCGTGCTGGGCTGACGCTGAATTGAAAACAGGCGCTGAATCAGCAGCGCCTGCGGCTGCAGCCGAGCACGAACGTGCGAGGCTGCGCGAGCGGGGGTGTGGCGGGCCGCTGGACCCTGACGGCCCGATGGGACATGGGCCATGGGCAATAGCAAGCCGGCCGTGCTGGGGTGAAGGTGAACTGAGCACTGGCGCTGAATCAGCAGCGCCTGCGGCCCGAGCGAGGCGCGAAGTCGCCGAGCGAGAGCGAGCGGGGGTGGGGCCCCGCGAGCACTGATGAATGCTGACCTCGCCGCAGAAAGCCATTTTCGTTTTACAGAAAGCCAGAAGGAGCACTCATGCCGGTATCAGAGGTGACCATTCACAAAGGCGGCGCGTGGCTGATCGAGGACACGTCGGCGACCGACGCGTTCTTCCCGGAACGCATGACCGACGAGCATGCGCTGATCCGTCAGACCGCCGACGAGTTCGTGACTACCGAAGTTGCGCCGGTCCTCGATCGGCTCGAGCAGAAGGACTGGGCGCTGGCAAAGGCGCTGGTCAAGCGCTGCGGCGAGCTCGGGTTCCTCGGCACCGACGTGCCTGAGGAGTACGGCGGCGTCGCCCTCGACAAGGTCTCGGCCGTGATCGTCGGCGAGGCGATCGGCCGGACCGCCTCGTTCGCGACGACGTTCGGTGCGGAGACGGGCCTGGCGATCACGCCGCTGCTCTGCTTCGGCACCGAGGAACAGAAACAGAAATACGTCCCGCGGCTCGTGACGGGGGAGCTCATCGGCGCCTACGCGCTGAGCGAATCCGGATCGGGGTCCGACGCGCTCGGGGCTCGCAGCCGCGCCACGCGTCAGGCCGACGGCAGCTTCGTGCTGAACGGCGAGAAGATGTGGATCACCAACGGCGGCTTCGCTGACGTATTCATCGTCTTCGCCAAGGTCGATTCCGAGCAGTTCACCGCCTTCATCGTCGAACGGACGTTCGAAGGCGTCATGACCGGCAAGGAGGAACACAAGCTCGGACTGCACGGGTCATCGACGACCCCGCTGATCCTCCAGGACGCGAAGGTGCCGGCAGCCAACGTGCTCGGCGAGATCGGCAAGGGGCACAAGGTCGCCTTCAACGTCCTCAACTACGGCCGCTTCAAGCTGGCGGCGATGAGCAGCGGCGGCGCGCGCGAGGTGATCGGCGAAGCCGCGGCCTACGCGGCGCAGCGCAAGCAGTTCGGCCATCCGATCGCATCGTTCGGCGCGATCCGCCACAAGCTCGCGGAGATGGCGATTCGCGAGTTCGCCGTCGAGGCGATGCTCTATCGAACGGCCGGCCTCATCGACGGCATGGTCCAGGGCCGGCACGACAACGCCAGTGTGCTGGCGGCGCTCGAGGAGTTCGCGATCGAAGCGTCGATTCTCAAGGTTGCGGGCAGCGAAATGCTCGACTACGTCGTCGACGAGAACGTTCAGATCCACGGCGGCAACGGCTTCGTGCGTGACTACCCGGCCGAGCGCCACTTCCGCGACGCGCGAGTCAACCGCATCTTCGAAGGCACGAACGAGATCAATCGACTGCTGATTCCCGGAATGCTCGTACGGCGGGCGGTCAAGGGGGACCTCGGGTTGATCCCCGCGGCGCGAAAGCTGCAGGACGAGCTGCTGACACCGTCGATGCCGGAGCCGGCCGGCGGCGCAGCGCTCGCGAACGAACACAGTGCCGTCCGCGCGATGAAGAAGGCTGCGCTCATGATCCTCGGTACGGCCATGCAGACCTACGGCGAGAAACTGAGCGACGAGCAGGAGATCCTCTCGACGGCGGCGGACATCATCATCGACGTGTTCGCGTCCGAGAGTGCGCTCTTGCGTGCGGTTGACGCCGATGCGCTGCGTCAGGACGCTGCGCGCGTGTTCGTCAACGACGCCGCCAGCCGGGTTGAGATCGCGAGCCGAACCGCACTCGCCGCGATGGTCGAAGGGGACACCTTGCGTACGCTGCTGGCGGCCACACGACGGATCATGAAAGTGACGCCGGCCAACACCGTTGCGGCGCGGCGGCGGATCGCGGACGCTGTTGTTGAAAAGAGAGGGTACCCGTTCTAGGGTTCTCGGTTCTCTAGTTCTCGGTTCGGGTTCGCGGGTTCGCGGGTTCTCGGTTCGAGGTTCTCGAGTTCTCTGGTTCTACAGTTCGGGCGTCGGCGAGCCGCTTTGCTTCGTTCGCACTCGTTTTCGCATCCTTGCGTACGCACGTTGCGCCTCGGGTGACTCGAGATAGCGCATCAGTCGCATGATCGCGGCCGCTGTGCGACGCGCCAGCGTCACCAATCAGTCCCGTTCATCGCTGGTGATGTAGCCGCTTTCATGGCCGTCGTATAGGTGGTTCTTCGTTTCGTCAACCGACGCCTTGGCGTACGACAGGAACTGATGGAACTCGAGTGGCGCGCAACGGGCGAACCCTTCTGCAATGTTGCGAGGTGCTCCCCGAGCCGCGTCGCGAATCTGATCCACGAACTTGTAATCGCGCGCAACGGCGCCGCTTGATGAGAGTGTGACGACCTCAACGCGTAACTGCGCGGCGAGCTTGTAAACCTCGAGATCCTCGAATCGCCTTACGCCAGGCACGGGCTCCGAACATGCAGCCGCCGTGCCCAGACATTACTGGCCGATTCTTGCATCGAGGCGGTCGATGATTGACGTTCCCGCTACGTACGAGTGGGCCGACGAAGGCAGAACCTGCGTACCAGCCGCCGGCACCCGAGAACTCTCGAACCCGAGAACCTGAGAACCAGGGAACCAGAACCGAGAACTAGAGAACCGGGAACCCTAGAACCGCGCCTATCTCTCCTCCGCAAGCGGGGCCGTGGCTCGTCGCCGCCACCCGTGGCGAAGGCGCTCCAATCCTTCCTCGGCGAGCGAGTAACTGACCGGGACGAGCAGCAAGGTCAAGAAGAGGCAGAGCGTCTGACCGCCGACAATCGTGACGGCGATGTCCGCGCGCTGCGTCGCGCCGGCGCCGACGCCAAGCGCGGTCGGGATCAGACCCGCGATGATCGCGGCAGTGGTCATCAGGATCGGCCGCAACCGGGTCAGCGACGCCTGCACCAGCGCCTCGCGCAGCGGCATACCCTGACGTCTGAGCACGTTGGTGTAGTCCACCTGCAGGATCGAGTTCTTCTTCACGATCCCGAGCAGCAGCAAGACACCGAGCGCGCTCCACAGGTTCAGCACCCGGCCGGTCATGTAGAGCGTCAGCAGCGCGAACGGCACGGACAGCGGCAGCACGGTCATGATGATGAGCGGCTGGACGAAGCTCTCGAACTGCGCGGCGAGCACCATGTAGATGAAGACGCTGGCCAGGCCGATCGCAAGAACCATGTTCCTCGTCGTCTCGTCGAGCAGCTGCGCCTGGCCGCCGAACTTGACGGTGTAATCCGGCGGAAGGTTGAGGGCCCGGATCCGCGCGTTGACCTCGCGCAGGGCCTGATCGAGCGGATGCCCCGGCTTGACGTCGCTGTAGAGGCCGACGGAGTACTGGCGATTCAGACGCTGGATCGACGTGGGGCCGAACCCGCGCTGCAGGACCGCGACGTTGTCGATGCGAACCGGCTCTCGTGCTGAAGCGACCATCAGGCCGCCGATCGAATTGATGTCGGCGCGCTGATCCTCTCGCACTCGAATCTTGACCGGATAACGCTCGCCCGCCTCGCGGTAGCTCGAGATCTCGTCCTCGCCGCTGACCATCAGCCTGAGCGCCGTCGCCAGATCGCCGAGGCGCACTCCGAGGTCGCCGGCGCGCTGACGATCGACCGCAACCCGCACTTCGGGGTTGCTCAGGTTCACGGACACCTTCGCGTCGATCACGCCGGGAATGGCCGCCACCTCCGGCAGCAGCTTGAGCCCGTAGTCGGCCAATCGCCGCAGGTCCGGTCCCATCAGGCTGACCTGAATCGGGAAGAACGTATTCTCGCCGCCGCCGATCGGCGTCTTGAAGAAGATCGCCGGCTTGTAGCTCGGATAAGCGGCCATCATCTTGCGGACGGCATCGGCGACCTGATCCTGAGTCAGCTTCCGCTCGCTGACCGGTTTGAGCTCGACGAAGATGTGCGAGTGGTTCACGCGCTCGAAGATCGTCGGCATCACGTGCGCGACCCCCTCAAGGGCCATGAGCTTCGGCGTCAGGGCGTTGAGCATCTTCTCCATGCCCTGGAGCGACGTCCCTTCCGGCGCATCGACCGTGAGCTGGAATTCCCCTTGATCCTCGTTCGGCAGGAACGATCGGCCGACGAGCGGGCTCAGCACGAACGTCGACCCGAACACCAGCAGGCTGATCGCGACGACAGCGGCGCGGTGATCCAGCGACCACTCGAGCGACCGGCCGTACGCGCGCTCGATCCTTCCGAAGAATCCTTCACCATGCCGGTGGAGCCGCTCGCTTCGGGTCAGTACGCGCGCGCTCAGCATCGGCGTCAGCGTGAGGCTCACCAGCAGCGACACCATGACCGCGAACGCCATCGTCAACCCGAACGGGTAGATGAAGCGCTGCGAGTAGCCGGTCATGAACGCCACCGGCATGAAGATGACCACGAGCGACAGCGACGTGGCGGCGACGGCGAGCGTTACTTCCTTGGTGCCCTCGATGGCCGCCCGGAACGGCGGCGCGCCTTCCTCGTCGATGTGCCGGTAGATGTTCTCCAGCACGACGATCGCGTCGTCGATGACGATGCCAACGGCGAGCGTGAGGCCGAGGAGCGTCATGCTGTTGAGCGTGAAGCCGCCGGCGCGGATGAGTGCGAAGCTCGCGATGATCGACGCCGGAATCGCGAGCGAGGCGACGAGGACGACCCGGAAATTCCGGATGAACGCCATGATCACGAGGCTCGCGAGCAGGCTTCCGAAGATCAGGTGCTCTTCAAGGGAGGCAATCGAGGCGCGGATGAAGGCGGAGTCGTCGCGCGTCACGGTCATCTTCAATTCGGACGGGAGCGAGCGGCGAAGCTGCGCGAGCTTGGCCTTGACTCCGTCGATGACTTCGACCGTGTTCTGACCGGACTGCCGCCGGACGTCGACGACGATGGTGCGCTCGCCGTCGAAGAGCGCACCGGTCCGGACCTCCTCGGTCGAATCCTCGACGGTCGCGACATCGCGAACCCGGATCGGCGTGCCGTTGGCGTTGGCAATCACGATGTCGGCGAACTGCGCCGGCGATTCGACGCGGCCGAGCGTGCGCAGCGTCAGCTCCGCATCGCCCTGATCGATGCGGCCGCCGGGAATCTCGACGTTCTCGGACACGATCGCGTCGCGCACGCGCTCGACCGTCAGGCCGTGAGCGTTCAGTTTCTCGATGTCGAGGACGATGTGGATTTCGCGCAGGCGTCCGCCGGAGATGGTGACCTCGCCGACACCGTCCACGGTCTCGAGGCCGCGCTTGATTTGCTTGTCGGCGATTTCGGTCAGCGCACGGATGCTGAGGGAGCCCGAGACCGCCAGGCTCAGGATGGGATCCGAATCCGGATCGACCTTGGTGATGACCGGGGGTTCGACTTGCGGCGGCAGCAGGCGAACGGCCGTCGCGACCTTCTCGCGCACGTCCTGCGCCGCGTCATCGATCTCGCGCTCGAGGACGAAGCGAATCGTGATTCGCGCGTTCCCTTCGGTGATCCGCCCTTGCATCTCGTCGATGCCCGAGATGCTGCTCAGCGCCTGCTCCACCGGTTCGACGACCGACGTCGTCAATTCCTCCGGGCTCGCCCCCGGCAACCGCAGCGCGACCGCCACCGTTGCCGGATCGGCACGAGGCAGAAGATCGACGCTGAGGTCGCGGAATGAAAAGATCCCGGTCACGACGAACGCCATGACCAGCATGGTCGTGAAGGCGGGGCGGCGGACGCAAAATTCTGCTAAGGACATTTGTTGGTGCCAAAGGTGCCTGGGTGCCTAAGGTGCCAAGGTGCCTAGGGTGCTAGGGTGCGAAGGTCCCAAGGTGCCAAATGCGTCACAAGTGCTGGAAGGTGCTCACAGCCGGTCGTGCTGGGGTGCCGTGGCACCCTGGTACATGCACTCTGGCTCTTTGGCACGTAAGCACCTTCGCACCGTAGGCACTCTCGCACTGTTGGTACCCAGGCACCCAGGCACGGACTCATTTCACTCTCATCCCCTCACTGAGCTGCTCGACGTCCGATGCGACGATCGTCGTCCCCGCGTCGAGACCCTGCAGGACTTCGACACGCTCGCCGACGCGGTCGCCCATCACGACCTCCTTGCCAACGAGCTGTCCCTGGTTCACGACGAACACGCGGTTCGTGCCGTAGCGGTTCTGGATCGCCGCCGCGGGAACCGTGAGCGCGCGATCGATGTGGTCGGTCGTGATCTGCACCCGGGCGAACGTCCCCGGCTTCAGCCGGCCATCCGGATTCGGAACTTCGCCTTCGACCGCGAACGCGCGCGAGCGCAGATTCACCGACGGGCTGATCCTGACGATCTTTCCGGGAAAGCTCTGTCCCGGGTAGGCGTCCGCGCGCACGGCAAGCTCGCGGCCGGTTTCGATCCACGGGGCGAACCGCTCGGGGATCTCCGCTGTGAGCTTGAGCGGATGGAGCCGCACGATCCGCATGATCGGTTCCTTGAGTCCGACGAACTGGCCGGGCGTGACCAGACGTTCGGCGACGTAGCCCTCGAAGGGCGCGCGAATCACGGCATCACGCAACTCACGTTCGGCGAAGCCCAAGGTCGAGGCGCGGGCCGCGATTTCGGCGCGAAGCTGCCGCGCGGCGGCCAGCGCCGACTCGTGCGCGGCTTTGGCGGTCGCGACTTTCGTCTTCGCCTCGTCGAGCTGTGACTGCGGCAGGAGGCTGCGTCCGGCCAGCGTCTGCGCGCGCTCGTACTGCTGCTCCGCATCGGCGAGCTGCGCCGCGGCACTGACGACCTCGGGCATGCGCTCGATCGGCGGCAGCTCTCCGTCCGCCGCCGCGCCGAACCGCGCCCGGGCCTGATCCAGTCCGGCGCGCTGCTCCGCAACTTTGAACCGCAGCTTCTCTGGATCCAGCTCAACGAGTGGATCGCCAGCGTTCACCCGGTCGCCGAGGTCGTGAACCAGGCGCGCGACCCGCCCTTCGACCTCCGCAGACACGGTGACTTCCTCACGCGCGGCCAGCGTGCCGACGACGTCCACCTGGCGTCGGACGTCACGTAACTGAGCTGTTTCCGTCTTGACCGACCGCGTCGCGGCGGGCTCCGCGGCTTCAGCTTTGCGGCTCCGTGAGCACCCGGCAACGGCCGGAACCGTGGACAGCGCGAGGAGACCTGCGACCAGGATGCGCATACAGGGGAAGATGGAAGAACATATAACTATCACAGAGGACGAATGGTCGTGCCAAGGCATTGGGGCGTCTGCGCAGTCTTGCTGGCGATGCTCGTACCAGGGTGCAACCCATCACCGGTGCCCTACGCAGACGAGGTCGCCGCATGGCGTGCGACGAAGGATCGCTTCATGCGGGAGTCGCCCGAATCACCGATTCCGGCGGAACAACGCGGTCAGTTCGCGCCGCTCACGTATTTTTTGGCCAACCCCGAATATCGCGTGCCGGCGGCGCTCAAACTGACGCCTGGCAACCAGGTCATTCAGATGTCCACGTCGACAGGTCAGAAACGGCAGATGCGACGGGTCGGCTCGCTCGACTTCACGCTGAAAGGGCAGTCCTACACGCTCACCGCCTTCGTGGACGCGACCGAGAACGACATGCGGCATCTGTTCGTCCCGTTCGGCGACCTCACGAACGGTTCGGAGACGTACCAGGGCGGTCGCTTTCTCGATCTCGATCGCACCGCCACCGGCATCTACGATCTCGATTTCAACCGGGCCTATCATCCGTTCTGCCTCTACAACCCGACCTACGACTGCCCGATCCCGCCACGCGAAAACCGGCTGACGACGCCGATCCGCGCGGGCGAGAAGCTGTCGGCACAGGGACATTGATCAATCGCCCGCACCTCGCATGATTGCCGCAATCGTTTTCGACTTCGACGGCGTCCTCGCCGACTCCGAACCGCTCCATTTCCGCGCGCTGCAGGAGGTGCTGGCGCTGCGCGGCGCGACGCTGTCGATCGACGAATACAGCTCGCGCTACCTCGGATACAACGATGTCGACACCTTTCGTGTGCTCTCGGACGATCGCCGATGGTCGCTGAGCGAAGCCGAGGTGGAAGCGCTCGTCGATCGAAAGACCCGCGTCCTCGAGGGCCTGGTCGCCGGCAACGATGTTCTCTATCGCGGCGCGGCCACATGCGTCGAACGGCTGGCGGCGGGCTATCCACTGGGGATTGCGTCAGGGGCGCATCCGCACGAGATCGAGGCCATCCTCGCTCGCTACGATCTCCGCCGTCACTTCCGCTTCATCGTCGGATCCGGTGACACCCCAAACAGCAAGCCCGCTCCGGATCCGTATCGTCGCGCGGCGGAGTTGCACGGTTTCCCGCCAGATGCATGTCTAGCCGTCGAGGATTCGATCTGGGGCATCGAGTCCGCACACGCAGCGGGTCTCCGCTGCATTGGAATCACACACACGTATCCGCGGAGTGCGTTGAAGGGCGCCGACGTCATCGTCGATTCGCTAGATGAACTGACAGTAACGCTGATTGCGGGGATTACGGCAAAACAGCGATCCGATCGCTAGGCCAGCATTACTCAATGCGCGTGGGGCCCCACCCCCACGCGCTTTACGCGCTTCGCGCGGCGGCCTTCGGCCTGTCCGCCCGTCTTCGACGGGCGGCCTACTGTCCGATCCGGGCCCCACCTCCATGCGCTACGCGCTTCGCGCGGCGGCCTTCGGCCTGTCCGCCCGTCTTCGACGGGCGGCCCACCGTCAGACCGCAGGGTCCAACACGCTCACGCCTCCCAGCGTACAATTGCCAACGTGTCCTTCTCGCTCAATCTTCAAGCCCGCGTCGCGCAAGTTGCCGACGCGCTGCAACGAGCGATGGACGCGCCGGGACCGGAACTCATGCCCGCCGCGCTGGCCATCGCGCGCGTCGAGTACCCGGCACTCGACGTGACGCCGTACCTTCAGCTGGTCGATCGCATGGGCGCGGACGCGCGCGTGCGAATCGCCGGGTTCGCCGGGCGGCCGTCGCTCGCCGTGCGCGCGCTCAACGAGTACCTCTTCGACGAACTGGGGTTTCGCGGCAACCGCGAGCGGTACGACGACCCGCGGAACAGCTTTCTCAACGAAGTGCTGGATCGCCGGACCGGTATTCCGATCACGCTTGCCGTCGTCTACCTCGAGGTCGCCCGGCGCGCGGGGTTGGCGGTCGAAGGGGTCAACTTCCCTGGACATTTCCTGTTGCGCGTGCCGCTCGAGGGCCCGGGCGCGCTCGAATCGGACGATGCCGAGCGGCTGATCATCATCGATCCGTTTCACGGCGGTGCGTCGCTGTCGGAAGGCGACTGCCGACAGCTGCTGCGCGAGCACGTGGGCGACGAAGCGGCGTTCGACCCCCGCCTCCTCGAACCGGCGACGCGGCTCCACGTCGTCACCCGCATGCTGGTGAATCTGAAACGGCTCTACGTCCGCATGCGGTCGTTCCCGCAGGCGCGGTTCGTGTCCGATCTGTTGTTGACCATCGACCCGTCCGCGATCGCCGAGCTGCGTGACCGCGGCCTGCTCGCGTATCACCTCGAAGACTTCGCGGCGGCGCTTCGGGATCTCGAGGCGTATCTCCGCCTGCGGCCGCGGCAACTCAGCGAGACAATCGAAGGGATCGACGACATCCCGCCACCGTCCGACGACGATGAATCGCCCGAACCGAGCCACGACGCGCAGATCTGGGAGCACGTGAAGACTCTGCGGAAAAGAGTCGCGGGGATGAATTAAGAGACCGGAGACAGAATCGCCCAAGTTTCACCCCGAGGTTGCTAACGAGCGGCGCGAGCGAAGCGAAGCGCTGGCAGGTCGCGGGGGTGGGGCCCCGCGACAACCAAAAAGGGATGAGCGATGGGACGACTTTTTGGTTTCTCTCGTCCCTGAATTCATCGCCTTGAACTTTCGCTCGTCGGGGACGAACGGCCGATGTCCGCGTCGCACACTCGAGGCGAGCTGCTCGATCAGTCCGTAGTCGGCTGACGACGTTTCATCACTTCAAATCAATCGCTCGTACCGCGCGTGGCCAAGCGCGTGACGGACGGCGTGCGCCTCACCGTCGAGCGAGCCACTGGCACATTGGATGCTCTCGTGCTCCCGCTTGCCGATCTCGGCAGGCACCCGCGGCGTTCCCCACGCGGGCACCCTCAAGAAGGAGAGCCACGAAACATGAGAAAGGTCATCTCGCTGATCGCTCTGTGTCTCGCGCTGTCGATCCCGGTGCTCGCTCAGGTTCAGAGCGGAACCATCGCCGGCGTCGTACACGACGAGCAGGGCGGCGTGCTGCCGGGCGTCACCATCTCGCTGTCGAGCGCCGACCGCACCGCGAACTTCGTCACCGAAGCGGACGGACGCTTCCGCTTTCTCAACCTGCCACCCGGCACCTACAAGCTGACGATGACGCTGTCCGGCTTCACCACGCTCGTGCGCGAGGATGTCGTCATCTCCGTTGGCACCAATGTCGATCTGCCGATGACGATGAAGGTCGCGAGCGTGGCAGAGACGGTGACCGTCACCGGCGATTCTCCGATCGTCGACACGAAAGCGATGGGCACCTCGACCAACTTCACCCAGAGCGAGCTCGAAAAGATTCCGACCTCGCGCGATCCATGGGCGCTGCTGCGCACGGTCCCGGGCGTGATGGTCGATCGCGTCAACATCGCCGGCAACGAGACCGGTCAGCAGTCGAACTTCCAGTCGAAGGCCACGCGTCCGCAGGACGCGGTGTGGACGATGGACGGGGTCGTGATCACTGACATGGCGGCGATCGGCGCGTCGCCGACCTACTTCAACTACGACAACTTCGAGGAAGTGCAGGTCTCGACGTCGGGTCAGGATCTCAAGCAGCCGACCGGCGGCGTCGGTCTCAACTTCGTCGTGCGCCGCGGGACGAATCAGTTCCGCGGCAACGCGCGCGGCTACTTCACCGACGAGGGGCTCGAAGCGGAGAACGTGCCCGACGAGCTGAAGAGCACCGGCACGACCGCCGAGACCGCGGATCACAACAAGCAGATCTCGGACTACACCATCGACTTCGGCGGTCCGATCGCGCGCGAGAAAGCGTGGTTCTACGGATCCTGGGCCAACCAGGACATCCGCCTCGTCCGGCGCGCCGGCAACCTGATCGATCGCACGGTGCTGAAAACCTTCAACGCGAAGGGCAACTGGCAGGCGACGTCGAAGGACATGGTCAACGTGCTGTGGTTCCTCGGTGCGAAGGAGAAGTACGGCCGGTCACCAGGGCGCTCCGGCATCAACGACGTGGCGAGCTCGACCTGGGATCAGGGCGGAGCGTACGTGCCCAACCGTCCGCACGGCCTGCTGAAGTTCGAGGAGAACCACGTGTTCAGCTCGAGCCTGTTCCTCGGGGGCAAGTACGCGTACTACAACACCGGCTTCGGCCTCGTCCCGAAGGGCGGGCTCGATCAGAACTCGGGTGAGAGTCAGGTGCTCGGTACATCGTTCGGCAGCTACCAGCAGAATCTGAACATCCGGCCGCAGCACACGGCGAACGTGGACGGCAACTACTTCGCCACTGCGTTCGGCGCGGGGCATGAAGTGAAGTTCGGCGGCGGGTTCCGCCGTGTCGACGCGACGATCGGTACGGTGTGGCCTGGCGACATGATCCGGGCGTTCGAGAACTCCGCCACTGACAAGCGCGCGCGAATCTACCGTGAGGGCCTGGGAACGGATCGCGTCGAGTTCTTCAACGTGTACGCCGGTGACACCATCACCCGTGGCCGCATGACGCTCGACGTCGGCGCTCGGTTCGACCGGCAGTGGGGCAAAGCGCTGCCGAGCAGCACGCGCGCGAACCCGGCCTTCCCGAACATCATGCCCGGCATCGTCTTCGCCGGCTACGACACCCCGTTCACGTGGAATGACATCTCGCCGCGCGTCGGCGTGACCTTCGCGCTCGACGAGGCACGAAAGACGATTGCGCGGGCGAGCTTCAGCCGCTACGCCGGTCAGCTCGAGACCAGCATCGTGGGCTACTCGAACCTGAGCGGCAACGTCGGGTTCATCGACTACCCGTGGGTGGACGCCAACGGCGATCACCTCGCGCAGCCGGCCGAAGTCCAGATCACCAGGCCGTTCATCACCTTCGGCGGCGGATTCGATCCGTCGAACCCGACTTCGGTCGAGTCGGTCGACATCGTCGATCCGAAGCTGAAGGCGCCGCACACGACGTCGTTCGTGCTCGGCATCGAGCGCGAGCTGGTGCCGAATCTCGCGCTGTCGGTCAACTACAGTTACACCCGGACGACCGATACGAACGGCAACTTCACGTTCAACTACACGCCCTGGCTGGGAGTGACGCTGGCCGATTATCGCAACGGTCCGCTGCTCACTGGCCAGCTGCCGGACGGATCGCCCTACAACGTGCAGACGCACATTGCCGACGAGGACGTCATCGAAGAGAACGGCTTCGGAACCGTGCTCACGAATCATCCGGGCTATCACAGCTACTACAACGGCCTCGAGGTCTCGATGACCAAGCGGCTGTCGAATCGCTGGATGGCGCGCATCGGAGCGGCATGGAACTCACCGAAGGAGTGCTACACGGTGGGCGTGGACGAGCTCGGTAATCCGACGCCTACCGACACCACGCCGCTCGCCAACTGCGGACCGTTCACGGTGCGGAGCGGCGGCAGCGGCGCGGGCGACATCTTCATTCACGCGGCCTGGCAGGTGAACGCCAACGCGCTCTACGTGCTGCCGCATGACATCAACCTCGCGGGCAATCTCTTCGGACGTCAGGGCTATCCGTTCCCGGTCTACGCGAACGCTGCGCTCGGGTTCGAGGGGTCGCGCCGCGTGCTCGTGAGCCCGGCGCTCGACACGTTCCGCCTCGACAGCCTGTGGGATCTCGATCTGCGCGTCTCGAAGACGATCCACTTCGGCGCCCGCAGCGTCGAGGTGATCGCCGACTGCTTCAACGTGCTCAACGCGAATACGGAGCTGGTGCGGAATCGCAACGTGGAATCCGCACAGTTCCAGACGCTGACGCAGAACCTCAGCCCGCGCATTCTCCGCTTCGGCGTGCGCGTAGGGTTCTGATCCTCGCCGCGAGAAGACACTCTCCAGTTCCGGCGGCGGATCGCGGGTCCGTCGCCGGCCTTTTCACGCTCCGCACCACCCGAAAGTTGTTGGATCGCAAGGCCTTTTCTGTGGCAATCGTGTGACAGCTGGAGTGCCCCGCCCGCTTTCTGGATCGCACGATTCAAAACCTTGGACTCGCGTCCCGGCTGCACAACTCTGCACGTCTCGTCCCATCACCAAATTCGTCCCTGGGTTAATCCCTGAAATCTGTTATTTCGTAACGGCTTAGCGGCCCATTCTCACCAATTCCGGACGGTGTCGTCCGGTGGTGGGACGAGTGGCATATATAGTGCTCTGCCATTCATGCTCGTGTCCCGCACGCGCAGGTTCCTTTCACGGAGGAAACAGATGAGGGTACGTTTTACCGCCTTCTTGGCGGCGTTGGTGATTGCTGCCAGCGCGTCATCGGTTTGGGCGCAGTCGCAAGTCGGTGAGATTTTCGGAAAGGTCACGGACGAGTCCGGCGCAGTTCTGCCTGGCGTCACCGTGACGGTTACTGGTCCGGTGCTGTTGCAGCCACTCACCGCGACGACCAGCGAGACCGGAACATTCCAGTTCCCGCGCCTCACAGTCAGCACCTACACGGTGCGCTTCGAGCTGCCGGGCTTCAAGACCGTCGTCAAGGAAGACATTCAGGTGACGGTCGGCTTCAGCGCGAACGTCAGCACGCAGCTGGCAGTCTCCACGGTGCAGGAGACGGTCACGGTCACGGGTGAAAGCCCGATCGTCGACACGAAGCAGACCGGCACCAAGCAGACGTTCACGCTCGACCAGCTCCAGAGCATTCCATCGGCCCGCGACCCGTGGGTCATCCTCCAGCAGACCGCCGGCATCGCCATGGACCGCGAGAACATCGGCGGCAACATGTCGGGTCAGCAGTCGAACTACGTGTCGCGCGGCTCCAACACCTTCAACAACAAGTGGTCGCTCGACGGCGTGGACATCACGGACATGGCCGCGACCGGCGCGTCACCGAGCTACTACGACTTCGACGCCTTCCAGGAAATGACGATCAACACCGGCGGTGTGGACGTCACGCAGCAGACCGGCGGCGTCGGGATCAATCTGGTCACGAAGAGCGGCTCGGACAGATTCCACGGCTCGGGACGCTTCTACGATACCGACGACAAGTTCGAGGCGAACAACATCACCGACGCCCAGCGGAACCAGGGTGCGACCTCCGGCAACCCGATTCAGTGGATCAAGGACTACGGCACCGAGATGGGCGGACCGATCAAGAAGGGCCGGGCGTGGGTGTGGGGCAGCTTCGGCAAGCAGGACATCAACGTCGGCGTGATCAACTTCTACAAGCCGGACGCTACGTGTCAGGCGGTCAAGGCCAACGCGCTCGCCTTCGACATCAAGGACGTCAACGACTGCTTGATGACGGACAAGACGATCCTCCAGAGCACCAACCTGAAGGGTGAGATCCAACTCTTCAAGGGCAACAAGCTGTCGCTGTTCAACAACTTCGCGAAGAAGGAGCGGAACGCGCGCGGCGCCGACGACCTGCATCCGATCGAAACCACGACGCCGCAGAAGGCCGTCTCGAGCGATTTCGGCACGTGGGGATGGATCACCGGCCCGAACCCCACCTACAAGTTCGGCGATCAGTGGGTCTTGAGCGACCGGTTCCTCGTGGACATGCAGTACGCGCATATCGGAAACAACTTCGTCCTCGACTTCCACGATCCGTCGCTCGCCACAGTGCAGCCCATCTTCATCGTATCGTCTCAGTTGAACTTGCGGGCGGGAACGCAGAGCGTGTTCCTCCGCCCGGTCAACAGCTTCAACGTCAACTCGAACTACTTCATGCCTGCCAAGTTCGGCGGCGACCACGCGTTCAAGTTCGGCGGCTACTGGAAGAACGCGCACAGCCAGAGCTTCAACCGCACCGGCGGCAACGCCACCGTCCGCTACCCGAACCAGGCGGCCTACGACAACAACACGTGCGTGAACCTGTCGGCTGGGTGCGCGGTCAACCTGACGCGTGACGGCAACACGGTCTACGAGTTGACCAACATCTCCTTCTACGGGCAGGACACGCTGACCCACGGCCGCGCGTCGATCACGCTCGGGATTCGTTACGACCGCAATCACGACGTGGCGCTGGCGTCCGAGATCCCGGCGAGCCCGCTGATGCCGGCTCTTCTCCCCGCTGTGAGCTTCGGCGGCGTGGATCCGAAGGTCGTGTTCAACGACTGGTCACCGCGCGTCGGTCTGACTTACGACGTCCGCGGCAACGGCAAGACCGTGGCGCACGTAAACTACGCGCGGTACTACGGGCAGGTCGGAACGGGCGCGATCGCCGGCCAGGTGAATCCCGTGACCTCGGTGGGCGTCCGCTATCCCTGGGCGGACCTCAACGGCGACCGGGTGTTCCAGCCGAACGAGCTGTTCCCGAGAAACGGAAGTTTTGCGAACTACGACAACCTCACCGGCAACTGGGATCCGAACAATCCGTCATCGCCCTCGACGGCCAACTCGATCGCATCGGATCTCAAGAACGACACGACCGACGAGTTCATCGTCGGTATGAGCCACGAGCTCGGGCGCGGCATCGCCGTGGACGCGAATTACATCTACCGGAAGTACGGCAACTTCCAGGATACGTTCACCAACGGCATCTCGAGCTCTGACTACCTCTCCACGCAGTACGTGCCGACGTGCACGCAGCCCAACGCCCGCTGCGAGACGGTGACGGCGTTCTACCCGTCTTTCCAGCCCGGCGGGGTTACAACGCTACTGATGCGACCGAACTTCAACCGGACGTTCAACGGCTTCGAGATCTCGGGCCGCAAGCGGATGTCGCACCACTGGATGCTCAACACGAGCTTCGCGTACAACAGCATCATTCAGCACTACGGGGCGGGAGACTTCCAGAATCCGAACAACATCGACAAGCTGAACGACGCTCAGTACGCGCCGCAGAGCACGGGCAGCGGCCTGAACAATGTCTTCGTCAATTCGAAGTGGTTGTTCAAGGTCAGCGGGTTGTATCAGCTTCCGTACGACTTCAACGTCTCGGCGTTCTACAACGCGCGCCAGGCGTACCCGTTCGAGGCGGCGGTACAGGTACTGACGACGCTCCCGAACGGCGGCGGCACGCCGTCGATCCTGCTGGACCCGGTCGGCGACAACCGGCTGGAGACGTTCCAGAACCTCGACCTGCACTTCGAGCGTCCGATTGGTTTCGGTGTGACGCGGTTCATCCCGTCCATCGACATCTTCAACGTGACCAACAACAACACCGTTCAGGCCCTGCGTCCGAACCAGAACGCGAACAACGGCAACAACATTCAGGCGATTGTGGCGCCGCGCGTGATCCGGTTCGGCGTCCGCGTGAACTGGTAGTCGATCGATGAGAGAGGCCGGCTGAAGCCGGCCTCTCTAACGGCCTCTGATGGAGGAGGCGGGTGGGATCGGCTTCGGCCGGTCCCTCCTGAATTGTGCCGGCGGGCTCTTCTTGAGCCCGCCGTTTTTT
>DATAEK010000302.1:0-2256 GCA_036258055.1 Vicinamibacterales bacterium | reverse complement strand
GTGAGGAGACGCTCGCGGGTGGGCCTGCGCTCGTCATGCTGTCGTACGACCTGTGGCAATCGGACTTCGGCGCGCGTGAGGATCTGGTGGGTCGGACGATTGAAGTCGACGGCGTGATGCGGGAAGTAATCGGCATCATGCCGGCTGGCTTCGACCTCATGGACCGCCACGTCGAATTGTGGCTGCCCCTTCAGCTCGCTCCTGCCATCCGCCAATATCGTGCGAGTCACTTTCTTTCGGTCCTGGGACGTTTGAAGGATGGCGTGACACCGATGCAGGTCGAAGCGGAGCTGGCGTCGCTTGTCGCGAGCTGGGGTGAGCGCGTTGGCGCGAGCGGACACGTGTTCACCCCTGGTGAGCACATGATGCAGATGGAACCGCTGCAGGACGAGATCGTAGGCTCCGCGCGACGCGTCCTCTGGCTGCTGCAGGCCGCCGTAGGACTCGTGCTGCTCGTCGCGTGCGCCAATCTCGCCAACCTCCTGCTGGCGCGCGCCGACGCCCGACGGCCAGAGCTCGCGGTGCGCACGGCGCTGGGCGCGAGTCCGGGGAGGCTCCTTCGCCAGTTCACCGCGGAAGGTCTCGTGTTGTCGCTGCTCGGCGCGGCGCTCGGCCTTGGCCTGGCCCGAGCGGGCGTACGCACCCTACGCGTCGCCTATCCAGACGGTCTTCCCCGTGTCGCCGACGTAGCCGTGGATCCAGCAGTTCTCGGGTTCACGATGCTCATGTGCGTCCTGACCGGCGTGGCGTTCGGGCTTGTTCCGCTGCTGCAGGTGCCAGCTGCCGGCCTCGGGCGGCTGCTGAAGGATGCCGGGACGCGCGGCGCCACGAGCGCCCGGCGCGTGCGCAGCGCGCTCGTGGCCGGGGAAGTGGCGCTCGCGGTCGTGTTGGTGGTGGGTGCCGGGCTGATGATGCGGACGGTTCTGAACCTGATGAACGTCGACGCAGGATTCGACCGATCACGGCTTGTGACATTCGGTGTGGCGCTCCCGGCGGCCACGTACTCGACATTCGATCGGCAGGTGCAGGTCTATCAGCGTTTGGTCGATCGATTGGGCGCGATGCCGGGCGTCGAGAACGTATCGATCGTGTCCGGGCTCCCGCCGCAGCGTCAGGCCAACGCCTTCGGAACAGATGTCGAAGACTATACGCCGCGGCCAGACGTGTTGGACGTCGTGGACTTCTACCAGACGGTCACGGCGGGCTATTTCGAAGCGATGCGAATTCCGATACTGCGAGGCCGACCATTCCGGGAGGGCGACCGCACCGGTGCCCCCGTGGCGGTCGTCAACGAGACGTTTGCGCGCACCTTCTGGAAAGACCTCGACCCGATCGGCCGGCGGGTGAGGCCGCGGTTCGGTGACACGACGCCGTGGGTGACAGTCATTGGCGTGGCGAAGGATGTCAAGCAGGGCGGTGTCGATCGAGCAACCGGCACCGAGCTGTATTTCCTGCTCGAGCATCTTCCGCAGGTCTTTCCGGCCTTGCCGGCCCTGAACTCGATCCTGCGCTCAACCACTGAGAACGGAGCCATGAACGTCGTCGTGCGGAGCAGTCTGCCGATGGCAACGCTGCAGCCGACGGTTACGAGCGTCGTGCGTGAGGCCGATCCCTCGCTCCCTGTTATCGGTCTCCGGCCAATGGACGACGTGATCAGCGGAACGCTGCGGCAACCGCGGATGTTGATGCATCTGTTCGGCGGCTTCGCGGCCCTCACGCTGCTGCTCGCGGCGGTCGGCACCTACGGCATGCTGTCGTATCTGGTGACGCAGCGCCGACGAGAGATTGGAATCCGGATGGCGCTCGGCGCGGGTCGCGAGACCGTCCTTGGTAGCGTCATGGCGCATGGTCTGACGCTCGCGCTCATCGGCCTCGTGGCCGGCCTCTCCGCCGCACTCATGTTGACGCGGCTGATGAAGGCGCTGCTCTTCGAGGTCAGCCCGAACGATCCGGCGACGCTCGCGGGCGTGACGGCGCTCATCACGGTCGTGGCGGCCGTCGCCAGCCTGCTACCCGCCGTTCGCGCCACGCGCGTCGATCCGATCGTGGCGCTCAGGGACGAGTAGCAATGATCAAGCGTACCTAACTCACCGTGATCGGCGGCCGAGAGATTGCGCGCGGGTTATGTGATCAGGAACGTGGGTGTCGTAGGCGAACTACCCGGTTCGATTCCCGTCAGGGTCCAGCAATTCCGTCGCTGCAAGTTGTTGACTTCACGAGCGCGAAAATGGTGAGCCGCGTAAGAACCGAACCGAT
>DATAEK010000296.1:0-3837 GCA_036258055.1 Vicinamibacterales bacterium | reverse complement strand
ATGAAGGTCGTCAATCCCCTACTCGAGCGGTGCTTTCAGCTCATCGAGCTCCTCGCGGAGGAGCCCCGCGCATTTCGCCTCGGCGTCATCAGCGAGAGGCTGGGGGTGCAGAAGGGCGCCGTACACCGGCTGCTCGCCGCCCTGTGCAGCATGGGATGGGTGGAGCAGGAGCCGGAAACGGGCTTTTACCGCCTCACGCTGCGACTCGCGATCATGGGACAGCGCGTGCTCCTCGCCACGCGCATTCCCGATCTCACGCGGCCGGTCCTGCAAAAGCTCGCCGAGGAGTCACAGGAGCTCGTGCGCATGGCGATCGTGGAAGGCGAGCGGTTGACCTGGGTCGCGTTCGTGCAGGGACGCCGCACAGGCTTGATCTATCAGCCGGAGATGATCGGCAAAGTGCCGCTTCCCGTGACCGCGAACGGAAAAGCATGGCTTTCGACGCTGCCACGGGAGGAAGCAATGCGCATTGTGCGCGAGGAGGGCTTCCCGCAGCCGGGGCGCTTTGGCCCGCGCGCCATTCGTTCGATCGACGCGTTTGCTGCGGCGCTCGACGAGACACGGGCGCGCGGATGGGGGATGTCGTACGAGGAAGCCGAACGCGGCATCGCGGCCGTCGCCGCGCCGATCCGTCCGTCGGGCCCGAATACACCTGCGGTCGCAACGTGCAGCGTCGCGGGGCCCTTGATGCGCTTTGGCGCGGAGCACATCGTGCGACACGCGAGCTTGGTGATGGAAGCGGCCAACGAAATCGCCGCCATATGGCCGCTTCGCTCGGCGCACACGCAAACGGATCTTGCCGCCGCGTCGCAGCTGCGCGATGAGAGTCCGGTGGCCTCGTAGGAGGTAACCGATGGTTTGTGCAAACAGCTCTTACATGGACTAGCGGTAACCGCAGGCCTACCGAGGAAGACATGGAATATCGCACCCTCGGAAGAACCGGCGTTCGCGTGAGCACATACGCGCTCGGAACCATGATGTTCGGCGCCGATGGCAATACCGA
The DNA here is from genome assembly GCA_036258055.1 of Vicinamibacterales bacterium. Classification (GTDB taxonomy): domain Bacteria; phylum Acidobacteriota; class Vicinamibacteria; order Vicinamibacterales; family 2-12-FULL-66-21; genus DATAEK01. The sequence continues at coordinate 2,834 of DATAEK010000296.1, read as the reverse complement.
CGAGAAGGAGTGCATCAGTATCGTGCACGCGGCGCTGGATGCCGGAGTAAACCTGATCGACACCGCGGATACCTATTCACATGGCGAGTCGGAGGAGATCGTAGGCAAGGCTATCGCCGGCCGCCGCGACGAGATCGTCCTGGCGAGCAAGGTGCGTTTGCGCGCCGGGGATGGCCCGAATGAACAAGGCGCCTCGCGCCTATGGATCATGCGGCAGATCGAGGCGAGCCTCAAACGCCTTCGCACCGATCACATCGACCTCTATCAGATCCATCGCCCGGACCTCGATACCGACCTCGAGGAGACGCTCGACGTGCTCACCGATCTAGTACGCCACGGCAAGATCCGGTACATCGGCTGCTCGATGTTTCCCACGTGGTACCAGGCGCACGCGCAATCGATCAGCGCGCAGCGCGGCCTTAAGCGCTTCGTCTCCGAGACGTCGCCGTATTCCATTTTCGTGCGGGGCATCGAGCTCGACGTCCTGCCGGCCGTGCAGCATTTCGGCATGGGACTGCTGGCATGGAGCCCGTTGAATGGGGGATGGCTCACCGGGAAATACCGGCGCGATGCCGCCGTTCCAAACGATTCGCGGGCAGACCTCGTAAAGGGGCAGTGGGGCGAGCACTATCCGATCCTGCGGACCCGGTTCGACCTGTCGCGACCCGGCAATCAACGCAAGCTCGACATGATCGAGCAGCTGTCGAGCGTTGCGAGGGAGGCCGGTATGTCGCTGGCGCAGATGGCGCTGGCGTTTCCGTTGGCTCATCCCGGCGTGACCGCGGTCAATTTCGGCGTCCGCAACCTGCGTCAGTTCAACGATGCGAAAGCGGGCTTCGGCACCCGTCTCACCGATGACGTACTTAACGCGATCGACGCGTGCAACCCACCCGGCAGCATCGTCGACGAAGCGGATCGAGGCTGGATCATGCCGTGGATGGCGCCGGAAGCACGGCGCCGCCTGCAGTCCGGGCCGGTCGCGTAGAGGCTTTGACGGGGAAGGCTCAGCGTTCAACGCACCGGCCGAGATTCGCAGACGATGGCTCAGCGCATTGCGACTGCTCCGAACGCGACGACACCCGCCCGACCGACGCGCGCACGAAGGCGGCTGAAAGAGCTGCGCCCACTGCTGTGGTTCGTGCCGGTCCTCCTGCTGCTGCTGACTGTGACGCTGTATCCGACGTTGTTCGTTCTGTGGATGAGCTTCCAGAAGACGCGGTTCTACGATCTTGTGGGCTTCGTCGGGCTCGCAAATTACGTGGATGCGTTGTCGTCGCGCGCATTCTGGGAGACGACCTACACTTCGCTGGTGTACATGGCCGGGTCGCTCGTGCTAGCGCTCGGACTTGGCGTACTTGCTGCGCTGGTCCTGAACAACGTGGCACGCGGCGGTGCGGTGCTGCGCGTGCTCACGCTGGTTCCCTGGACGCTCTCGATGGCGGTGGTCGGAACGATCTGGCTATGGCTGTTCAACCCGTCCTATGGACCGATCAGCTACTCGATGCGTCAGCTCGGCGTGTCGCCCGGCCTGATGTTGGGGGATCCGGAACTTGCGCTCTGGCTGACCATTCTCGTCACGAGCTGGTGGTCGTTTCCCTACGTGATGGTCATCGTCACGGCGGCGATCCAATCGATCCCCAAGGAGCTGTACGAGGCGGTGGCGGTCGACGGTGGCGGTTGGCGCGCCACGCTTCGCTACGTCACGTGGCCGCATCTGATCCCCACGCTCGGCAGCACAGCCCTTACGCTCGGCATCCTGTACCTGACGCTCATCACACTGCTGATCGTACTCACGGGAGGCGGACCCCTGGGAGCCACCACCACGTTGAGCTTCGAAGTCTTCCGGGGGACGATCCAGGCGGTCAACGTCGGACCGATCGCGGTGTACTCGATCGTGATCCTGTTGGCGAATGTCACGCTGGGCGTGCTCTACATGCGTCTCACCGGCCGCGTGACGGCTTAGCGCGGCGTCGCTCATGCGTGCAGCCAACCGCAGGGTTCGAAACCGCGCCACGCTCCTGATCCTGGCCGCGCTCGTGGTGGGTTCGGCGCTCGGTCCGATGCTGTGGGCGATCTCGACGTCGCTGAAGAACGAGGTGGACGCGGTCTCCGCGATTCCGCGCCTCATTCCGTCGCCGGCCACCTTTTCCAATTATCTCAGCGTGTTCTCGCACAAGACATTCCTAATCGAGCTTGTGAATTCCATTGTGTACGCGGCGGGTGCCGTCGCCGTCGCCCTGGCCGTGGGGATTCCGGCGGGGTACGCGGCATCGCGATACACATTTCCCGCCAAGCGTTCCGTGATGCTACTCATCCTCGCGACATCGATGGTCCCCGGAGTCGCGCTCCTCGTGCCAACCTTCTATCTGCTCGATCACCTCGGTCTTCTGAACAATCGTTTCGTGCTACTCGTCATCCTGGCCTCACGCATCGCACCGCAAACGGTGTGGTTCATGCAGAACTTCATCGACGCCGTACCACTGGAGATCGACGAGGCCGCGGATATGGACGGTGCCAGCCGCTGGCAGATCCTCACCGAGCTCGTGCTCCCACTCATCCGCCCCGGAATCGCGGCCGTCGCTGTGATCGGCGCCATTACGACGTGGAACGATTACATCACCATTGCCGTATTCGCGCCTGACACCGCGAAACGGACGCTGCAGGTTGCTCTGGTGAACCAGGTATTCGACGCCGTCGGCATTTCGTGGTCCTTCACCATGGCATTCGCGCTGATTGCCTCGCTGCCCGTAATTCTGATGTTCCTGCTGGTTCAGAAATGGTTCATCGCCGGACTGACGGCGGGCGCCGTCAAGGGATAGGCGAGCCATGCAACA
>DATAEK010000289.1:0-17760 GCA_036258055.1 Vicinamibacterales bacterium | reverse complement strand
AGTTGCGACAGCCCATTTTCAGAGCGATTCTGCTCCTACCTCCTACCTCCTACCTCCTACCTCCTACCTCCTACCTCCTACCTCCTACCTCCCAAGAAACTGCTCCGTTCTGAGACAGTTTCTGATGTGATGCGTCGCGATGACATCGCGTGGGCCGCTCCTAACCTCCTACCTCCTGACTCCTCTTCTACGTCTCCGCTCCGCGGCGATCGAACTCCGCCTCGATCCGCAGCGCCTCCTCCGTGATGTCCGCCACGAACGGCTGGTCATCGGTCGTCACGACGACGATACCGCTTTCCGTGACGGTGTGGCGGCGGCGATCCTCCTCGTCGTTGTAGCCGATGAGCGCACCGCGAGGAATGAAGACGTCGCGGTCGATGATCGCGCGGCGGGTTTTCGCGTGGCGTCCGACCCGGACGCCGGGCATCAGGATGCTCTGGTCGATCTGGCAGAAGCTGTGAACTCGCACGTTAGGGCAGAGCACGCTGCCCGTGATCCGGCTGCCCGAGACGATGCACCCGGCGGAGATGATCGAGTCGAGCGCCTGCCCGCAGCGCCGCCCGTCGTCGGCGAACACGAACTTCGCGGGTGGCGCCTGGACCTGATACGTGCGCAGCGGCCACTCCGGATCGTAGAGGTTGAACTCCGGGTTCACGTGGCACAGATCCATATTCGCGTCGAAGTAGGCGTCGAGCGTTCCGATGTCGCGCCAGTACTTCGCGGCCTTCTTGTTCTCGTCGTAGAACCGGTACGCATACACCGGAACGTCGGCAATGAGCGACGGGATGATGTCCTTGCCGAAGTCGTGCGTGGTCGATCGCGCGGCATCCGCTTCGAGCGCCGGCACCAGCTTTCGCATGTCGAAGATGTAGATCCCCATCGATGCCAGTACCTGCTGACCCGGCGGCAGGTGCTTCGGCTTCTCGAGGAATCCGGTCAGGCGATCGTCCGCATCTACTTCGAGGACGCCGAAGCGGCTGGCTTCCTCGGACGGCACCTCGATGACCGCCATCGTCGCGCCGGCGTTGCGCTCGCGATGGAAGCGCAGCATCTTCGCGTAGTCCATCTTGTAGACGTGATCGCCGGAGAGAACCATGAGATGCCGCGGGTCCTCGCGGAGAATCGAATAAAGATTCTGATAGACCGCGTCGGCGGTGCCGAGGTACCAATGCTCTCCGACGCGTTTCTGCGGGCTGAGAATCTCGACGAACTCGCCGAGCTCGTCGGCGACGACGCTCCAGCCCATGCGGATGTGGCGGCTGAGCGAGAGCGACTTGTACTGAAGCGCGATGAAGATCTTGCGCAGCCCGGAGTTGATGCAGTTGCTGAGCGTGAAGTCGATGATGCGATACGGGCCGCCGAAGTACACGGCGGGCTTCGCGCGCTCTTTCGTCAGCGGATAGAGCCGCTCGCCCACGCCGCCGGCCAGCACCATGACCAGGGTATCGTCCTGCACGTCCGCCTCAGCGTGTCATGACCGCACGCGTGTGCGCAGCGCGCGATCGAGTGGTCTTCACCGGCAGGCCGCACACGGTGTGCCCGGACAGTTTCAGGTTGCCGGGGGCCGACCCTCCGATGGTTGTGCCGGCGGACAGTTGCCCGGAAATGCACACGTGCAGCGAGGTGCTCAGGACGTCTCTGAATGCGTCCTCAACGGGAACCGGGTCGAGCCCGCGAGCAGGTTCGACGGATATGCCTGAGTTCCGATCGCCGTGTCGTTCAACACGCGGAATCCGGGGGTTCATCGGCGGCGTCGATGATATCAAGGGACCCGGAAAAACGGACGTGGGACGGGTGCCCGGAAGGCTCGGCCATTCTTTGACTTGGCGGGGGAGGTCGCCTATGATCGACGAGATTAGTCAGGTTTGACGTGTGACAGGCCCCACCAGCCGCATGGGAACGGTGACAGGCGTGTGGAGTCGAGCGGTGGTGGCGCTCGGCCTGGCTGTCGTGGCCGCTGTGCCGCCTGGGGCCCAGGATCAGAAGTCCGACGTCAAACAGCGGGACAGACTGGAGCAATCGCAGCGCCAGGAGGGGCAGGCGGTCCTCACGATCGCCGACGCCGCCCTGGCCGGAAAGCCCGTCCCTGCGGATTTTCAGATCCGCTGGCAGAACGAGTTCCTGAAGGCGCGGCAGGGCACCTTCGTCCCGTTCACCCTGACGATTGACGTCTCGGCCCTCGGTGCCCTGTCGGCGCTGATGTACGTCAGGGCTGTGCCGCGGGATGCGGTTACGGCACCGGCCAGACCGGCAAAGAACAGGAAGTCGACCGAAAAGGGACGGGGCGAGACGCCCGAGGTTCAGTACCCGGTCGACGCGATTTTTCCGGTCGAGTTGAAGCCTGAGTCGGGAGGCGTCGCCCGAATCAGCCGTGGGTTCTCGGTCGCTCCCGGCGACTACGACATCTATATCGTCGTCAGGGAGCGATCGCTGCAGACCACGTCGACGGCGTCATCGCGCGGCCCGCAGATGAAAGCTGCGGTGCTCGTGCAGCCGATCAGCGTGCCGAACTTCTGGTCAGGCGAGCTGACGACGAGCACGGTTATCCTGGCGGATCGGCTGAACGTGCTGAGCGAGCCGATCTCACCGGACGAGTTGGTCGAGCGGCCGTACGTCATCGGCCAGAACGACATCACGCCAGCGGCGGATTTTCGGTTCAGGAAAGACGAAGAGCTCATCGTCGTGTTCCTGGTTTACAACCCGACGGTGACTCCGGACAAGAAGTTCGACATTCAGGTGGAGTACCATTTCTTCCGACGGAATGGGCCGGGCGGGCGGGCCGATACACCGGTGCCTGCCGTGCCGCATCCGCCGGAGAGGGACGGGGAAAAGTACTTCAACCACACGGATCCGCAGCGGTTCAATCCGGCGATCATGGGCGCCCAGTTCGATCCCAACGCCGGGCATCCCGTCATGGCAGGACAGGGGATTCCGCTCGCGGGGTTCGATTTTGGTGATTATCGGCTGGCGATAAAGATTACGGACTTGCTTTCAGGACAATCCATCACGCGGGACGTGCACTTCACGGTCGGCTCGTAGCTGGTCACGCGATGACGGAGGCGGCTATGCAACGGCTCACGCGGGTGCTTGCGACGGCGGCGGTCGCCAGCGTAGTGGCAGGACTCGGCGGCGGCTCGCCAGCCTCGGCGCAGACGCCGAAGATGCAGGGGCAGACCGTCAGGTTGATGCGCGGCAGCATCACGGGCACGGTCAGCGATGACCGCGGAGGTCCCCTCGCCGGCGCGCTCGTCTCCGCGCTCGGCGCGACGTTGGTCTCGACCGTCAGCGACTCGCGCGGCTACTTCTCGCTCGACGCGCTGCCTCTCGGCGAGTACGTCCTGCAGGCCCACCTCACCGGCTTCGGCGGTTCACCTCGCGAGGTCGTGCGCGTGGGTTCGACGATTCCCGCTGTATATCGTTTGCACCTTCGCCGGCTCGAGGCCGTTGTCGGCACGACCGGAGTCTCCGCACCGGTGACCGCGCGACCGATCATGGCCGCGGGCTTCGAGCTCCCGGCGTCGATCACGCTGGCCGATCAGCCGGACGATGAGAAGAGCACGAGCGACGGCAGCGCAGACCATCCGCACACCGAGACCGCGTGGCGGCTGCGCCACGTCAAGCGCAGCATCCTGAAGGACGCTTCGGCCACCGTTGACTTGGGTGACGACCAGCCCGACCCCTCGAACACCACGAACGGCACGGTGCTCTCGCGCGCGGTCGACTCGGCGGCGACGCTGGCTGCAACCCTCTTCAACGATCTGCCGTTCTCCGGCGAGGTGAACGTGCTGACGACGGGTTCGGTCGCGCCGGGCAATTTCCTCTCCGGCGCGCTCTTCCCGCGCGGTGTCGCGTACCTCTCGATCGGTGCGCCGACGTCGGTGGGCGCGTGGTCGGCACGCGCTGCGATGAGCGAGGGCGATCTCTCGTCGTGGATCGTCGCCGGCTCTTTCGCGTCACGCCCGGGATCCGCGCACGCCTACAATCTCGGCTTGTCGTACAGCACTCAGGAGTACGTGGGAGGCAATCCCGCGGCACTTGCCGCGGTGACGGACGGCAGCCGCAACGTCGGCGAGCTCTACGCCTTCGATCGCTGGAACGTGCTGCCGCGGTTGACTGTCGAATACGGCGGCCGCTACGCGCACTACGACTACCTGCAGGTTCGCGGTCTGCTGAGCCCGCGCCTCGGCGTCACCATCGAACCGGTGAAGGACACCCGGATCACCACCACTGTGGGGCAGCGCATGATTGCCCCGGGCGCCGAAGAGTTCCTCGCGACCGGGGTTCCGGGACCGTGGCTTCCGCCGGAGCGGACGTTTGCGCCGCTTGGCCGTCCGGACGATCGCGACTTCCGCGTCGAACGCGCGCGCTACGTGGAAGTCGGCCTCGAGCATCAGTTCGAGGACACCTACGTGCTCGGCGTGCGCCGTTTCTTTCAGGATGTGGACGATCAGCTCGTCACCCTCTTCGGTGTCGACCTGCCGGGACGTTCCGAATCGGTCGGCCATTACTATGTCGCCGATGCCGGTGCGGTTGCCGCCGACGGCTGGGCGTTCCGACTGAGCAGCCCGCCCGGAAAGCGCATGCGGGCGTCGATCGACTACAGCGTGACGCAGGCGCGTTGGCTCTCACGCGCCGACGTCTCCGACCTCGCCGAACGATCGCCGGCGACGATTCGACCCGACGTCGAAGATCTTCACGACGTGACCACGTCTTTCGAAGCGGATATTCCCGAGACGTCGACGCACGTGTTCCTGCTTTACAAGGTCAATACCGGTTTCTCTCGAACCGACACGGTTCTTCAGCGACCAGGGTTTGACGCGCGCTTCGACGTGCAGGTGAATCAGGCGCTCCCGTTCGCCTTTGCTGGTACGCGGTGGGAGATCCTCGTCGGTCTCCGAAACCTGTTCCACGATCCCAGCGAGCTCGGGTCGGTCTACGACGAGTTGCTCGTCGTGCGGCCGCCGAAGCGCGTCGTGGGCGGGTTCCTCGTGCGGTTCTAGACTTCGGCGATCGAACGGCGTGGAATGCGAGGCGGGCTTCGTCGGCCCGCCTTTTTTGCCGCTGTTTTCGTCCTCCGGGCTTTTGGATCGCTCTCCAGATCGTTGGACAGCCGCCGCGAACTGAACTGAAAAACTCTTGTCATACAACGAGTTACCACTCGTCGACCACTTGGATCCAGGGAACGGGCTTTGCTTCCCGACCTCGCGGACAACCATCTTGTTGCCGCACCCGTCCTCTCGCGTGGAAATCAGGCAGAGGCTTGCCCGCACGACAGCTCAACTGCTCGTAGTGGCGGCGCTCCTGTGTCTCGCGATCCTGAACATCGTCGTCCGGGCCAACTGGATGGAGTTGGAGGACGGGGTTCTCTGGAGCGTGAGCGGCGATGATGTCGTCGCGAGCGAGATTGCTCCGGGCTCACCGGCCGAACGGGCTGGCATCCGCAGAAACGACATTCTGCTCACGATCGACAACAAGAACCTGAAGTCGGTCGACGAAGTCGTCGCCGCGTTGCATGCGGCGGCCCCCGCGCGTCCGCTGTCGTACACGCTCATCCGAGAGAACGAAAACCGTGTGATCAACATCACGGTCGATCGGATACCGAGCGGATCGCGCAGCCTGTATTACGTTCTCGCCGCGGTTGGCATCTTCTCCCTCCTGGTCGGAGCGTTCGTCAGGCTCCGTCGTCCCGACAATCAGGCGACACTGCACTTCTTCTGGCTCTGCGTGGCGTTTTTCGGCAAGCTGGCGTTCTCGTTCAGCGGCCGGCTCGACGCGCTCGACTGGGTGTTCTACTGGGGCGACATCGTCGCCGGCCTGATGCTGCCGCCGCTCTTCGTGCATTTCGCCCTGGTCTTTCCCGAAAGGCCGGATAGCTGGGCGCGCAGTGACACGGGTCGGCGCCTGCTCCCGCTGCTTTACGCACCGGCGCTGCTGTTCGGTGGCACCAACATCGCGATGGTCCTCCGCGGCGCGCGGAATGGCGCCGTGCTCTCGAGCGTGCTGACCATACTGGATCGCGCCGAGATGCTCTACCTCGCGGTGTGCCTGATCGGCGGGCTGACGATCATGACCCGCGCCCTGAGCCGGGTGCGGTCGGTGACGTCGCGCCGTCAGCTGCGATGGATCGTCTGGGGCACCGCGCTCGGCGCCGTGCCGTTCGTGCTCAGCTACGCGATTCCGTATGCACTCGGATTCACGCCGCTGCGGCTGTTCGAGTTCACCGGCGTGCTCCTCGGCCTCGTTCCGCTCGCGTTTGCCTCGGCGATTGTCAGGTACCGCCTGATGGACGTCGAGGTCATCATCAAGCGCGGCCTGGTGTATTCCGCCGCGGGCGCGGCGATTCTCGCGATCTACGGACTCCTGCTCACGCTCGCCGGCCAGGTGTTCCTCAACGGCCGCGATCAACGCAACCCGATCATCGCGCTCCTCGCCACCATCGTCGTCGTGCTGCTGTCGCGTCCGGTCAAGAATGCGATTCAGACCGCGCTCGACCGTGTCTACTACCGTGACCGCTACGACTACCGCCGGGCGCTCGTCGCGTTCGCGCGGGATCTCAACAGCGATCTGGATCTGTTCCGGCTGAGCGAGCGGCTCGTACGCCGGGTCACCGAGACGCTCGTCGTCGATCGGATGGCGCTGATGCTCGCGCCTGGCGCAAGCGGTCGCGAAGGAGGCTTCGCGACGATTGCACACGGAGGGTTTGCCAGCGAGCCGCCGCCGCTCCCCCGCTCCTCGGACCTCGGGACGCGGCTCATGTCGGGGCACACGCTGACGCTCGACGATCCGCTCGCGACCCGCCGGCTCGATGCCGCCGAGGTCGAGTTCTGGCGCGAGGCCGGGATCCATTATTTCGTCCCCTGCGTCTCCAAAGAGGGGACTATCGCCGTGATGGCGCTCGGGCGCAAAGCCAGCGCGGAACCACTCAGCAGCGAGGACATGGCGCTGCTTGCGGCCGTGGCTGCGCAGGCTGCGACCGCGCTCGAGAACGGCCGGCTCTATCGTCAGCTCCGCGTGAAGGCCGACGAGCTGAACGGTCTGCGTGAGTTCAGCGAGAACATCCTCGAATCGCTGAACGATGGCCTCGTGGTCGTCAACCGCGACGACCGCGTCGTCCGCTGGAACCGGCGTCTCGAGGAGCTGTACGGCCTCCGCCACGAGGATGCGGTAGGCCGCTCGCTTGGCGAGATCCTCGATCCCGTGTTCTTCGACATGTTGCGATCGGCGCGGCGGGATTCGCCTGACGGTGCGGCGGCCTACAGGCTTCCCATCGCCACGCGACACGATCCAGCCCGCCGTCTGCTGGTCAACCTGGCGACCACGCCGCTGCGCGACTCGGACGGCGCGATCGCCGGCACGATCGTCGTCATCGAAGACATTTCGGCAAGGGTCCAGCTCGAAGAGCAGCTTCAGATTTCGGAGAAGATGGCATCGATAGGTCTCCTCGCGGCGGGCGTGGCTCACGAAGTGAACACGCCGCTGACGGGCATTTCGAGCTTCGTGCAGATGCTCATGCAGGGCGCAGAGCCGGACGATCCCACGACGAAGGTGCTCGAGAAGATCGAGCGGCAGACCTTCCGGGCAGCGAAGATCGTCAACGGACTGTTGAACCTCGCGCGGCCGGCGCAAGTGGACAGCGGCGCGGTGGACATCAACGTCGTCATCAACGACGTGCTCTCTCTGCTCGAGCATCAGCTGCGCAACGGCCGGATTCAGGTGCGGAAAGAGCTGCAGCCCGTGGCGCCGTTCGTCCAGGGCATCGAATACAAGCTGCAGCAGGTGTTCCTCAACCTGTTCCTGAACGCACGGGACGCGATGCCCAAGGGCGGGTGGCTCACGATCGTCACTCGCTCGGTCGGGGACAAAGCGGTGATGGAAGTGTCGGATACCGGCTCCGGGATCCCCGTCGATCAGCTGTCACGCATCTACGATCCGTTCTTCACGACGAAAGACATTGGCAAGGGCACGGGGCTGGGGTTGTCAATCACGTACGGCATCGTGCATGAGCACGGCGGGACAATCACCTGCGAGAGCGCGCCCGGTCAGGGGACGCGTTTCACTCTGATGCTGCCGTTGTCCTCGGCGCGCTCGGCGCAGGCAGTCAACCGTCAGGCGTGACGCCGCCTTCGCGGCGCCGCGCGGCACGGGCGGGTCTCTATGAATCGTAACGGCACCATCCTGGTCATCGACGACGAAGAGATCATGCGGGAGATCCTCGAGACGCTCCTCGCCCGCGAGGGCTACGAGGTCCGCCTCGCGGAGCACGCCGCACAAGGGCTCGAGCTCGCACGCACGGTCCCCTTCGACGCCGCAATCGTCGACATGATGATGCCTGGAATGGACGGCATCGCCACGCTCGACGAGCTCAAGAAGATCGATGACGACCTCCCGGTCCTGTTGATCACCGCGTTTGCGTCGGTCGAGAACGCGATTTCCGCGATGAAGCGCGGTGCCTACGACTACATCACCAAGCCGTTCAAGAACGACGAGGTGCTGGTCGTGCTGCGCAACGCCCTGGCGCAGCGGCGGCTGGTGGTCGAGAACCGCGCGCTCCGCCAGAACCTGCAGGCCCACGCCAACCACTTCGGCGAAATCATCGGCCGCAGCGGGCGGATGCGTCAGGTCTTCGACCTCATCATCCAGGCGGCGCCGAGCCGCACGACGATCCTGATCAACGGCGAGAGCGGGACCGGCAAGGAGCTCGTCGCGCGGTCACTCCATCAGAACTCCACACGCGCGGAGCGAGCGTTCATCACCGTGAACTCGGGCAGCCTTCCGCCCGACCTTCTCGAGTCGAACCTGTTCGGTCACGTCAAGGGCGCGTTCACCGGCGCCGTCTACCCGAAGAAGGGCCTGTTCGAGCTCGCCGACAAAGGCACGATCTTCTTCGACGAGATCGGCAACATTCCGCTCGAGACCCAGGCCAAACTGCTGCGCGTCATTCAGGAACGCGAGTTCATGCGCCTGGGCGGGGTCGAGACGATCAAGGTGGACGTGCGGATCATCGCCGCCACCAACGTCGACCTGCGGCGGATGATGGAAGAGGGGCGCTTCCGCGAGGATCTGTACTACCGCCTGCACGTGATCACCGTGCAGCTGCCCCCGCTCCGCGAACGTCGCGACGACATCCCGCTGCTGGTGCAGCACTTCCTCGAGAAGTACGTCATCGAGAATCAGAAGACGCACCTTGAGCTGACGCCCGAAGCGCTCGATCTGCTGCTCGAGTACGACTGGCCGGGGAACGTCCGCGAGCTGGAGAACGTCATCGAGCGCGCCGTCGTGCTCTCGTCGGGCCCCAAGATCGACGTCGATCTCGTGCCCGATCACGTCCGGAGCAGCAAGCGCTTCCAGATGCCGCAGTTCGTGGTACCGCCCGAAGGCATTTCCTATCGCGACGCTGAAGTCGCGTTTCAGCGCGGGCTCATCGAATCGGCGCTGGAGCAGGCCGGTGGGGTGCAGAAACGCGCCGCCGAGCTCCTGCACATCAAGCCGACGACCTTGAACGAGATGATCAAGCGCCACGACATCCGCCCGCGACGCAAGCGGGGAACGGCCAACGGGTCGCGCCCGGAAAACGGTCTCGATACCGAGAACGTCAACGACGAAGAAGTCATCGCCGACTGACGCCGCGGGCTCGCGCGGCGGCTATCGGGGTTTCGTCTGCCGCAACCGCGTGAAGATCTTCTCGTATTTCGCCAGGATCACATCCCATCGGTAGTTCCGCTGCACATACTGACGGCCGTTGCGCCCCATCGCCGCGCGCAGGCGATGGTCCGCCATCAGCAGCCTCACGCACTCGGTGAACTCGTCGCGATCCGCGTAGTAGAGGCCGGCGTTGCTCTTGTGGCAATGGTCCACGAGGACTTCGCTTCTCGCGTTGGCGACGATCGGCGTACCCACGGCGAATGACTCGAGCGCGAGGAGCGACAGGCTTTCGTAGGGTGACGGCACGACGACGACCGTGGCCGCTTCGAGAGCATGGAGGCGCTCTTGATCGGAGAGCCGGCCGGCGAACCGGATGAACGGTTCCTCGGGCAACGGCATCAGCTTCACGCCCATCAGGACCAGCGACGCGTCACCGCCTTCCTGGACGTAGGTGCTGAAGTACTCGATCAGCTCCTCGCAACCCTTCCCCGGATCGATCCGTCCGCCGTAGAGCACGAACGGGCCGTGCAGACGATGACGACGGCGGAAGACCGTCCCGCGATGCGCGAGGTGCGGCCTGAAGCTCGGGGACGGATCCTCCGCCGGCCCGTCGTCGCCGTCCTCGCGCGGTTCGGTTTCCGGTTCAGGCGATGGTTGTTCGCGCGGGTACGTCTGGGCCTGCGGCAGCTCGACGCCGCAACCGATCGTGGCCTCTTCGATCGCACGGATCGAAAAGTGGGTTGTGAGAAAACGGCGCTCGACTTCGGTGTTGTAGGCAAGGCCCGCGGGCAGGCTGAAGAGCTCCTTGTAGATCTCCAGCCGGATCGCCGGCTCGTCGTGCGCGGTCGGCACGAGGATGCTCTTGTGCGGCGCGATGGCCATCCCCAGGACCGTCGGCGCGTAGAGGTACGTGAAGAACACGAGGATGTCGTACTGATGATGGTTGCGTTCGAGGTACTCGAGCAGGGCCGGGCACCAGGGTCCCTGCTGCCGCAGCCATTCGAGCTCGTCCTCGCGCGTGTGGGCGCTGTTGAAGATCCACTCCGAGTAGCGGTTGAACGCGTGGATGTCGCGGGTGCGGGCGTTGGCGAACCGCCTGACGGTGACGCCACGAATGCGGTCCGTACCTTCCGGGTACTCGTTCTTCCAGGAGATGTAGTCGGCGGCACAGGTCGTCAGCACCTCCACCTGATGGCGGGGTGCGAGCCGTTCGGCGATGAGGCGGCAATGGTATTCGGATCCGCCGAGGATCTCGGTGCCGTACCGCTGGACGATGAACGCTATCCTCAACGAAGAGTCCTCACCGCTGTTAGAGGTGAACCACGCCGACACGCCCGAGGGCTTCCCACAGCCGGGCCTCGAGTCGGGCCGGCGCAAAATCGCGGAGGCGCCGCCGCTGTCCATCGAGGACGCGGTCCCGCACCGGCCGATCGTATACGAGCATGCCCAGGAGCTCCGCGGCGAGCTCGAGGTCCTTCGGGGCGAAAAGCATCCCGGCCCCGCCGAGCGTTTCGGGAACGGCCCCGGCCGCATAGGCCAGCACGGGCACGTCGGCGGCCATGGCTTCGACGAGCGGCACGCAGAAGCCCTCGTGCTCGCTCAACGACACGTAGACATCCGCCCACCGGTAAAACGCCGCCAGATCGTCGTCGGTCGCCGCCCCGGTGAACCAGAAGCGGTCCGGCAGCATCTTGAACTCCGCGATGAGTGCGCGCAGCTGTGCGTAGTAGCGCGGCACGCCGTCGTAGCGCCCGACGAAGATGAACCGGTAGTAGCTGTCGACGTCGCGCTTGTACACTTCCGCGAGCCGGAGGTGGTCCTCGATGCGCTTGTTCGGGACGATGCGGCCGACGAAGAGCACGTTGATCAGCCCGTCCGAGAGGATCTTCTCGAGCGCCGGCTGCCGCCGCGCTTCGGTGATCCGCGCCGTGTTGACCGAGATCGGCAGCACGCCTGTCGGCGCGAATCCCAGGTCTTCAAGTTCCTGCCGGTTGAACTCGGAGTCGCCGAGAGCGAGATCGACGTGCCCGACGAGCGATCGCAGATCCTGACGGCCGAGTGCAGCCAGCCGGAAGAGCTGAGCGTCGTACGGCGCGAAGAAACGGGCTGGGGTGACGTTGTGGTACTGCAGGACGCGTCCACCCGGAAGCGAGGCGAAGGCCGCGGTCATCTGGGACGGCAGCGCGAAATGGAAGATGGTGACGTCGCCGGAACGAGCGCTGTCGTCAGCAAAGGGCAGCACATCGCCCCGCAGGTCGTCGTCTATCGTGAGCGCATAGATGTCGGACTGGTGCCCGGCGCGGCGAATGGTCTCTCGCACCACTCGCGCGCTGTCACCGATCGCGTCCCCGCGGTGCGCCGCCGGCACCCACTGGTTGATGATCATCCGCCCGCCGGCTGCTCCGGGAGGGCTTTGTACAGCGCCGGCCTGAACTGCCGCAGTTCCTCGAGGCGCTCGGCCTGATCGAACTGTGCCCAGAAGTCCCAGGTCACCTCCGGCGCCGGTCGGGGCGGGTACTTCAGCGCCGCATCCACGTAACCGAGCAGAGTTCCGGCGAAATCCCTGGCCAGGAGCCGCGCGAGCGCCGCGTCTTGCGACGCGATGACCTGTTCCTCGAGCCGCGGATCGTCCAGGATGGCCGACATCAGCCGCGCGACCTCGGTCGGATCCGGGCTGTCGAAGAGCACGCCGCCGCCGTCCATCGTCGCGGGCACCGCGGTCGCCGCGTAGGCCACGACCGGCACGCGTTTGTAGAACGCCTCGACGATCGGGACGCAGAAGCCCTCGTGCTCGCTGCCGCAGAGGAACAGATCCGCGACGTCGTAGAGGGCGGTCAGCTCCTCATTGCTCACGTGCCCGAGGAAGCGCACGTCGACCGTCCCAAGACGCGCGACCAGCCCATGCAGCATCGCCAGATATCGCTCGAAACCGCTGTAGGAGCCGACTAGCAGCAGGCGCGACCGTGGGTTGTGGTGCGTGCGGTATGCGTGAAACGCGCGGATGACGGTCTCGAACTTCTTGTTCGGGATCACGCGTCCGACGAACATCACGTTGGTCCACTCGTCGTCGAACTGCTGGGCGATCCGCCGATCGGACGGCACGTCCAGGTGCGAGAAGTCGGGAACGACCGGCAACACGCCGGTGTTGTGAAATCCCAGGTCCGCCAACTCCTGGCGGTTGTACTCCGAGTCGCCGAGCGCCTGATCGCAGCGGCTGATGTATGCGGTGAGTTCGCGCCGGCCCCTGAAGCACAGCCTGACGAGGTCCTTGTGAACTCCGATGAAGTACCCCGGGGGCGTGATGTTGTGATAGACGAGCGACATCCGCCCGGGGAGCGCAAAGGCCGTCCGCGACGCCCGGGATCCGATCGAGAAATGGTGGATGAGGAGATCCTCGGGTGCGATCACACCCACCATGTCGCGGTAGTCGATCGTCATCGACTCCAGCCGAGGGTCGGCGGTCTCGACGAAGATCTCGGAGTCGTAGCCGGCGCCGCGGAGCACACGCTGAATGCCGAGCACCTCGTGCCCGATCGCGTCTCCGTAGCCGAGCGTCGCGAGGACCTGGTGCACGCGCGGTCGGCGGGATCCCGCGGTCATGCCGTCCTGTCCCGCGTCCCAGACTGCTCGTCCGCTCCCGGCACCACGGCGCCTGACGGCAACGATGCGAGGACGCTTGCGGCGGCGGGCAGGTTTCGTGCGCGTCGCGCGAACGGACCAGGGAGACGGTCGATCGTCCGAGGCGACGGGTTCCGTCCCAGGCGTTCGAGCATGTCCAAGTACTTGCGTTCGATGACGGGCCACGCGTAGTGGCGGGTAAAGAATTCGCGCCCGTTCTGTCCCAGCCGCGCGTGCAACGGGCCGTTGGACTCCAGGGAGTAGAGGGTTTCGACGAACTCCGGGTAGGTTTCGTAGTACAACCCTGCGCCGCTCCGGATGCACTGACCCTTCAGCACGTCGCAGCGCCCGTTGGCGAGGACCGGGCGGCCGAGCGCCCACGCCTCGAGTGCGACCATCGACAGGCTCTCGAAAAAGGACGGCATGATCAGCAGATCCGCCGCGGCCAGCGCGTCGAACTTGTCCTCGTCGGAAACGAAGCCGAGGTGATGGATGCGGCGATGCTGTGGGACAGGCATGACGGCATTGCCCACCAGCACGAGATCGAGTCCGCGAGGAAACGTCGCGGCGTAGCGCTGAAAGAAGTCGAACAGCTCCTTGCAGCCCTTGTTCTCGTCGATCCGGCCGATGTAAATCGCAAACGGCCGGGTGATTTCGAACTTGCGCCGGAAGCGGCTGGGCTCGGTACGGGTGGGCACGTCAGAGCCGACACCGACCACGACGCCAGGCACGTCGCCGTTGTGCGTCGCCGCGGTGATCATGGCGCGCTCTTCCGGGGAGTTGTACATGACTGCGCGCACGCCGCGAAAGACTGAACCGAAGATCGCGAGGCCGATCGCCGGATCGCGCTCGGCCGTCGGCACGAGCACGGCCTTGTGGGGAAGCCGGCGCGCTCCGTGCCACACGTGATAGTAGCGGTAGCTGAAGAAGATGACGTAGTCGAACGCGTCAGCCGATCCGGTCAGGTACCGGATCATTGCCGGGCTCGCCGGGCCTTCGCTGTCGAGCCAGGCGATTTCGTCGGCGATCGAGTGCGTCTCGTCGAAGACACGGCGAGACCGCCGCCCGAACTCGAGCGGCTGCCGTTCGTGGTTGACAGGAAAGCGCCGGACCCTGACGCCGTGAATCTCTTCGACGCCCGCGGGCAGCTCGTTGCGCCACGTGATGTAGTCGCGCGCGCAAGTCGTGATCACCTCGACCGGTGCATGGCGGGCGAGACGTTCAGCGATGTAGCGCGCATGCAGCTCGGCTCCGCCGTTGATATCGGCGCCGTACCGCTGGACGACGATCGCGAGCTTCACGAGTCGCGGGACTCGTCGTCTGCAGAGCCGCTGTCGTCAGACGCCTCGAAGGGCTCCGCCTCGGCCCGCGCGGGACCGGCGGCTTCGCTGCTCGCGCCGCCGGAGCGATCGGACCCTTCCACTGGTGCGCCGGCGCCGGGACGGCGGCGGCCGCGGCGGCGACGGCGGCGATTCCGCCGCTCCGATGGGTCGCCCTCGGCGCTCTGGCCCTGACCTCCACCAGACGGCGGCTGCAGCGGTGCGACGACGCCAGGTCGATACTGGACGACACCCTCGAGCGCACGCGCCCGGCGCTCGTCGAAATCGAGGCGGCTCGACGTCGACTCGACACGCATCTTGAGGTTCTTCACCTCGATGCTCAGACGCGTCGTTTCGAGCACGAGGTTGTGAATCAGCTCGTAGTACAGCGCCTCGGACTCGTTCAAGCGCGACTGAATGTGAAGCGCCTCGATGAGCGGGTCGGGGTTGAAGAAGAGCTTCAGAATCGGCCGCAGCAGCTTCCGGATCGCCCGAAGAAACGGCCGGGGCGAGTCGAAGAGCGTCGTGTCCTCGAACGCGTAGTTGCGCGCCGGCCCCGGTTCCTCGCGCTGTCGTTGATACTGTTCCAGGAGACCGGAGCGGATACCCTTCGGATCGAGGAACGTCTCCAGCTTGACGCTGGCGAGCTCCCGAATCTCCTCCTCGGTGTAATCGACGCCGCGTTTCTCCCGGATCCGCGACCGAATCTGCCGCATGATCTGCTCTACATCAACCGCGTCGGAGCGTACTGAAAAATCGGTCATAGATCACCGTTTCACCGGGGCGGCGTGGCGGCGCCTTCCCGCGAACTCCGGTGCTTCCCTGATGCACGTGCCCAGGATCCCGATCGACTGCACGAGCGCTTTCGCGCCGGTCTTTTCGATCTCCGCGGGCGCGCCGCCGACATCCGGGTAGCCGTTGGCATCGGGCACGGCGTGCTCCCAGTTGCGGAACAGGTGTCCCCAGGGGCTGTCGAGCACGTCGTGCATCAACCGCCGGGCATTCACCGGATACCAGAAGCTGTCGTGGTAAATCACGCTGGCGATGTAGGCCCAGGGCGCGAGCACCGTCTTCAGGGACCACTCGATCGGCTTCTTCATCGGTCCCCAGTAGATCTTGTGCTGCATACGGGAGGCGAAGGTCATCTTCTCGAACGGTCCCACGAAGTGCCAGTTCTCGGCGGCCGCCGTCTGGTCGCCGACGATCTCGATCTCGCGCGGGTCGCCGCACCCGAGCCCCTTCTCGTGTGCCATTCGGATGAACTTGATCGAGAGCGGGTCGATCCCCATCAGCTTGGCCGCGACCGCGTCGATAGCGACCTGATCGGAGCTCGCAAGGATAACGTTCTTGACGTGCGGAATCATGCACCGCGGACCGGGGCCGTCCCCGGCGAAGGTTCCGTCCATCACCGCGAACACCCCCTTGTGAATCTTCTGCTGAATCATCAGCAGATCGACCAGGGTTTCGTGGATGACCGGATGGGTCCAGTGCCGATGCTCGTTGAGGAGTCCGCCGAATGCGTTCTTCATCGCGCCCGTCGTCGTCGTGAATACGTGGGTCTTGACGGTCGGCAGATGAATGATGTTCTCGCCGATGAAGCGCTTCGGAATCATGAAGCCCTTCGGATACACGTCGTTCAGGCAGGTGAACTGCTTCGTGAGGTCACCAACCGCGTCCCGGATGTTGATCCACTCCTCGGTCTCGTAGATGTGGATGTTCCGGAGGCCGTGCGCCTCGACAACGTTCACCTGCTTGTTCTCGCGCTCGCCGAGATGCGCGTCGATGACGACCGTTCGATTGTGGCAGGCATGCATCAAGGCCGGGTCGTACCCGTCCTGCTTCATCGCCCGGATGACGCCGTCCAGCTGCCACGGCGTCGTCGAGCTGCCCGGGAAGAAGAAGTGCCAGGAGATGTTGACTTTGAGGGCCGTGTCCGCTTGCTTCGAAACTACGTCCTGGTAACCGGCCAGGTTCATCAGCTCGTGGTAGTCCCGGATCGACGTCGCGGGACTCGTCCGCAGAATGGCGACTTTCGCTTTCGGCATGTTCACACGGCAGCGTCGCGGGCAGATCCCGCCGTCACCGCCAATTGAGATTCAGTCCATAGACGGGGCCGTAAATAATGATGGCGACGGCCAGTGCCCAGAGTCCAACGCACAAAAGCAGCGGGCGGTCGGTCAGGAGCATCTCCGCGGGGCTGCCGCCCCCTTCCTTCTGGTGCACGAGATAAAGGTACCGGAAGATCCCGTAGATCGGAAACGGTAGAGTCAGCCCCAGCAAATCGGTCCCGAACTTGGCCTGGGTCTCGGGGCTGACGGTGTAGAACGCGTACGCCACCAGCGTCGACGCCGTCACGACCGAGATCATCTGATCGAGCAGATACGGGCTGTATTCCTCCAGGATCGGCCGGTGTCCGGTCGCGCGGTCGGCCAGCAGCACGAGCTCGTGCCGTCGCTTGCTGAGCGCCAGGAACAACGCCAGCAGAATCGTGAGCACGTAAAGCCAGTGGCTGATCGGCACGTCAATCGCCACGGCGCCGGCCGCAGCCCGCATGACGAATCCGATCGCGATCGTCAGCACGTCGATGATCACGACGTGCTTGAGCGGGCCGGAATAGAGCGCCAGTAGTCCCAGATAGCTCACCGCGATCACGCCGAACAACGGCCTGAGCCAGAACGCACTCCCCACCGCAACCAGGCTGATCGCGAGCGCCGCGCCGAGCGCCACTCGTACCGGCAGTTCGCCCGACGCGATCGGCCGGTGCATCTTCACCGGATGACGCCGATCGGCTTCGCGGTCCGCGACGTCGTTGATCAGGTAGACGACGCCCGAGAGCGCGCAGAAGATGACGAACGCGGCGCCGGCGTAGGCAAACGAGCGTGGATCCAGCAACCGTTGCCCGAACATCAACGCGGCGAAGATGATGAGGTTCTTCGACCACTGCGACGGGCGGAGCGAGGAGAGGAGGCTGAGCGCGACGGGCCGGGCGGGAACCCGCCTCGGCGCCGCTCGCTCGATGATGTCCGGAATGGGGTGTCGCGCCATCTGAGCGCGGCGGGTGCGACCGCGCTGATTAACCGCCGAAGCTCTTGATTGCGTCCGGCTCGGACTCGTAGGTCTCGAACACGGTCAGAAGCTTGGTGATCGCGAGCAGATCCTGGATCCGTTTCGTCAGGTTCAG
>DATAEK010000440.1:0-11752 GCA_036258055.1 Vicinamibacterales bacterium | reverse complement strand
CAGGTAAATGTCGAGGAGTCCGTCGCCGTCGTAGTCGAACAACGCGACGCCGCCGCAGGCTGATTCGAGAATGTGGTCCTTGGTCGGGCCGCCGCAATAGATCTTGGCGGCCAGCTGCGAGCTTTCCTCGAACGTCACCGCCACGGGCGCGCCGTCGTCAGGCGATGGCAGGTTCGGCGGCGCCGGGCCCATGGCTGATGCATGCCCGCCGTACGCGGGCTCTTTGGGCTTCGTCTGGCTGTAGCTTCCCTGAAACGTGAGGCCCAGCGCGACGTCCCCTTCGAGGCTCGCCTTCACCTTGTCGAGGAGCGCCAGGATGGGCATCGTTGCCTGCGCGAGGTCCTGGAGATCGCCCGAGGCCAGCGCCGTCAGCTGCGAGGCAGCGCGCCGGAGTTCCTCGCGAAGGGGCGGATCGAGGTTGGCTTCCGCAAGTGTCCCCACGCTGCGGCTGGCATCGAGGAGACTCTTCCTGATCTGATCGGCCGACGCTCCTTCGCGCCGTGCCTGCTGCAGCTGCGATGCCGCCGCGCGCTGCAGATCGAGGAGGCGGGCACGTTCCTGCGCATCGCCGGGAGCGGTGACCGGCTTCTGCTGCGCCGCGCCATGTGCCGGCAGCCACGCGCCGAGCGCACCGAGCGACGTGACAAGTACGAGGACGACGGCACGCATCATCATCTGATCTCAGAGCTCTTGAGTGTGTCAACATCCAACTCCCAATTCCCAACTCCCAATGGCTTTGCCGCGGTTTGCAAGATTTGTTGGGAGTTGGGCGTTGGAGGTTGGGCGTTGTCGTCCTACTGATGCAAACGAGTTCTCATCTAGCCCCAGCCGGCTCATTCTGGACCACAACCGGCACGGGAGCGAAGCACCACGCATCAGTCCTCCCTGATTCCTTGCGTCGAGTTTTTCGGTCAAGGCGCCCGCGCCTCAGCGCGGCGTGTGAAGCCAAGCCGCTAGAAAACGGCCGAGACAGGTTGTCCGGCATACCGAATGGTCCGTTGTCCGCCCTGCATTCCCGCGTAACCCGCAGGACTCTCCGGCGTCACCAGCACCACGGTGAACCTGCGCGACACCGACATCCCTGGAAAGATGCCGTCGCGCCGGCCGATGGTCAGCGTTCGCGCCGCATCGTCCCATGCCAGCCTGATGCGAGAGAACTCGCCTCGCTCATATCCGTAGGTATTCCCATCGTCCTCGTACAGAAAGAACTCGCCGCTGCGGCCAGCGTACACGTACAGCGTCAAGTCCTCGCGGGACTTCTCGCCGATGTACTGCTGCTCCGGTCCCACCGGCACGATCGAACCGGCGCGCACGAAGAGTGGCATCGCCTCGAGCGGCGCATCCGCGGTGACCGTCGCGCCGCCGGTGAACCGCTTGCCGGTCCAGAAGTCGTACCACGTGCCGGCCGGCAGATAGAGCGGGCGGCTTCTCGCCTTGTACTCGGTCACGGGATTCACCAGGAATGCCGGGCCGAACATGAACTGATCGGTCACGTCGCGCGCTTTCACGTCGTCCCTGAAGTCCATGACCAGGGGACGCATGATCGAGTAGCCGTCATGCGTGACCGCACCCGCCAGTGAATAGATGTACGGGAACAGCGCGTAGCGCAGCCGGTCGAACTTCAACTGCGTCCGGTAAACAGGGGTCGTCTCGTCACCGATGTTCCACATCTCACGCGGGCGGTCCGTACCGTGCACGCGCAGGATGGGACAGAACGTGCTGTACTGGAACCATCGGGCGTTGAGCTCGCGCCATTCGTCCAGCGCATCGCCGTCCTGCGCGCGCACGAGGCGGGGCTCCATCGTGTAGCCTCCCGTATCCGTCGTCCAGTACGGCGTGCCCGATATCGAGAAGCCGAGACCGGCGGTGATCTGCTTGCGCAGCGTCGAGAACGTGGACGTGATGTCGCCGGACCAGGTCACGGTCGCGTATCGCTGAATCCCGGCGAAACCCGAGCGCGTGAGGATAAACACGCGCTGGTTCGGCGCCACCGACCGTTGGCCGTCGTACACCGCCTCGCTATTCATCAACGGGTACGCATTCATCACCCGTGACGCCGTCCCGGTTGCCGTCCGATTCACGTTGCGGCGCAGCGACTCGAGCGTCGGCGGCGACGGCTGGACCAGATCCGGCTCGGTCGCATCCATCCACCAGGCGTCCACGCCGCGGCTGAACAGCGCACGGTTGACCTGTTCCCAGAACAGCTTCCGGGCGGCCGGCCTGAACACGTCGTAGAAGGCGTACTCGTGGTTCAGCCAATCGCGCGTCCCGTCTTCGATAGTCGTCGAATACAGCCCGCCGATCGCGCGCATCGCCTTGAAGTTCTCGGTGACCGGATAGAACTTGCCCCAGACGGAGATCATGAATCGCGCCTTGCTGTCGTGGATGGCCTTGATCATCGCGGTGGGATCTGGATAGCGCGACGCTTCGAACTCGTGATCGCCCCATCGATCGATCGGCCAGTATTGCCAGTCCTGGACGATGACGTCGAGCGGGATGTCGCGACGGCGGAACTCCGCCAGCGTCTCGAGCAGCTCGGCCTGCGTATCGTACTTGTTCTTCGACTGCCAGAGCCCGAACGCCCACGCCGGCAGGAGCGACGCGCGGCCGGTCAACGTCCGATAGCCGCCGATGACCCGATCGAGCTCCGGGCCGTAGATGAAGTAATAGTCGATCCCCTCACCGACCTCCGACCACATCGACGTGGCCGGCGCGGACGTCGGTGTCTTCCACGAGAAACGCAGTGTATCCCCTGCGCTGTTCGTGACTCTCAGCGGATACCGCCGTCCCGCGACGAGCTGCGCCTTGAACTGGTCGTTCTCGGTCGCCCAGTTCTGCTTGTAGTGATCGATCTGGAGGACGTCATCCAACCAGACGCGCGTCGTCCCGTTGGAATATGCCTGGAACTGGTACTCGCCGGTGACGGGCGCGAGGAGCTGCCCTTCCCAACCGAGTCCGCCCTCCTGCTTCGACACGTCAACCAGGTCCGCCGGAGGAATCGGCTCGAACTGCCGGAGGTCGCCGAACCGTGACGGCGCGGTGTTGTCCCAGAGCACGCCGTAGCCACGGCTGGAGACGAACATCGGCACGTGGACGACCGTATTGCGCTGCCAGAGATCGAGGTCGTAACCCTTGACGTTCAGCTTGCCTTCCTGGCGCTGGCCGAGACCATAGAGGGATTCATCGTCACTGGCCTGCCAGAGCTGCTGAACGTGAAATGCTTCTTCGCCTTGCACGACGGCCGGCATCAGCAGATGCCCGCCCGACGCTTCCGCCAGAATGATCTTGCCGGTTGAATCAGCAAAACTGACCGCGCCGTCCGACCGGTTGACGATAGCGCGCAGCCTCGCTGTAGCCACGGTGAGCGTGCGTGGGTCCGACGTCAGCGTCCAGCGCGGGATTGGAACCGGACGTCTG
This sequence comes from Vicinamibacterales bacterium, assembly GCA_036258055.1. Classification (GTDB taxonomy): domain Bacteria; phylum Acidobacteriota; class Vicinamibacteria; order Vicinamibacterales; family 2-12-FULL-66-21; genus DATAEK01. The sequence goes on along the minus strand of DATAEK010000440.1, from coordinate 8,335 downwards.
GCGTGAACGGCGTTGCTGAACGGATTCAGCGCAGCGCCTGCCGGCGTTTCGCCGGGCCCCACTACCACCATGGAATCCGCCCGGAACGTGCGCTCCTTGGCGAACGTGACGCGAACGATCCTGTCGGTCCTGACTTGAAGGGTGAGGAATCCGTCTGCGGTCTCGAGACGGATGCCGTCAGACAGCCGCTCAGGCTCCTTTAGCAGGGCGGTCTGCTGCTGACTTTCGGGACGCGGCGTCGGAGCGTTAACGGTGCGCGCGATCAGTGGCATGACGCAGGGCGCACCGGCGGCCAGAACGGCGGACCACACAGCAGAGCGCTTCATGCTGACCTCACGGCGAGGAAAAGATCATCTTCGAGGCGAGACATGCGCTCTCCCACAATGCTACGCATGGATCGTCCGATCGCGGCTCGAACCGGTCAAGAGGGTGTCGGCAGCGTTGAGCGATCGCGTTTCATCTCGACGGCCTCACGGCAGAGGGCATGGCGGTCCCGCCGCCGAGCAGTTCGTCCTCCTACGTCGACACTCCGGCCTAGTGCGAACCTCGAAGCAACAGGTTCCTCTATCCCCTCACCCCTGAAGCGGTCGGCGCGCCGAGCCGTGCGCGTGGCAGTTGACACCCGCCCGGACGGCAACGCAAGATCTCGGCTCGCGCCCTCGGCTTCCCGTGGCCTATGCTCTCAAGCGTCTCGCGCTCGGGCTGCTCCTGATTGCTGCCGCGTCCGCGATCCTCCTCCTCGCCGATCGCAACGAGCGCAGTCCCGCCGTGCGCCCCGGGTTGAACAAGGTCCAGCGCATCGCGATTCTCCAACACACGAACACGGTGGTGCTTGACGAGGGCATCCGCGGCCTGCTCGATGGGTTGGCGTCGCGCGGCTTTCGCGATGGCGAGAGGCTGACGATCGAGAGATTCAACGCGCAGGGCGACCTGCCCACTGGCGTGGCGATCGCGCGGCAGTTGACCGCCGGCGGATACGACCTGGTGATCACCTCGAGCACGCCATCGATGCAGGCGGTCGCGAACAACAATCGCGACGGCAAGACGCGACATCTCTTCACGCTGGTGGCCGATCCGTTCGCCTCCGGCGTTGGCCTGGACCGCGCCAATCCCCGGAAACATCCACCGCACATGATTGGGCAGGGCTCGTTTCCCCCCGTTGAGACCGCCTTTACCATCGCGCACCGCATGTTGCCAGCCCTGCAGCGGATTGGCGTGCCCTGGAATCCATCCGAGACCAACTCGCTCATCTTCGTCGAACGCGGACGAAAGGTGGCTCGAGAGATGGGGTTGACCCTGCTCGAGGCCAATGCCGACAACACGTCAGCGGTCGGCGATGCGGTGAGCTCGCTCGTCGCGCGTGGGGCACAAGCGATTTGGGTTGGCGGGGACAACACGGTGGTTGCGGGGATCGAATCGGTGATCACGATCGCGAAGCGTGCTGGCGTCCCCGTGTTCACCATCCTGCCAGGGACTCCGGATCGCGGCACGCTGTTCGACGCCGGACCGGATTTCTACCAGGTCGGGCGTCAGGGTGGTCTGCTCGCCGCCGACATCCTCGAGGGGGCCGACATGGCGGCCATTCCCGTTCGCGATGTGCTCGACCTCGTGCCGCCATTTCTCTCGATCAACACGACCGCGGTCAAGGAACTCAAGGAGCCGTGGCGAGTACCAGCCGACCTGCTGGCCCAGGCCAATGTCATCGTCGACGAGACTGGCGTTCACAAGAAAGCTACGCAGCAACCGGACTCGAAGTCGGTCCAACGGCCGCTCTCGAAGACGTGGCGGATCAGTCTCATCGAGCTGAACCGCGTCGCCGACGTCGAGGAGGCAGAGCGCGGCGTCCTCGAGGGCCTCAAAGACGCGGGGCTCGTCGAGGGGCGCGATTACCGCTACACCATCAGAAACGCCCAGGGCGACATGCCCACCGTGAGCGGCCTGATCGATGCCGCCGCGAGAGATTCGGACCTGCTGATCACCTTCTCGACACCAACGCTGCAGGCGGCCCTCCAGCGCGTCAAGCAGCTGCCGATTGTGTTCAACTACGTCGCCGATCCGATTGCTGCCGGCGCCGGCACGACGAATGAGTCACACCTGCCCAATGTGACCGGCACATACCTCGTCGGCGCGTACGACCAGATGCTGCCGATGATCCGCACCTACCTGCCGAATGCGCATGTCCTTGGCACTGTTTACGTGCCGGCCGAAGCGAACATGGTGTCGCAGAAAGCAGTGCTGGAGCAGGCCGCACGCAAGGCCGGATTCGAGCTCAAAGCGGTGCCGGCGAATGCGACTGGCGAAGTTGCCGACGCCGCGCTGGCGCTGGCGGCCTCCCGGGTCGATGCCATCTGCCAGCTGCCCGGCAATCTGACGGCGGCTGCCTTCCCGACGATCGCCCAGGTTGCCCGCCGTGCCCGTGTGCCGATCTTCGGGTTCATGAGCAGTCAGTCGAGCGACGCCGTCCTGACGTTGGCGCGCGACTACTCCGACAGCGGACGCCAAGCGGCAAAGCTCGCGGTCCGCATCATGCGCGGCGAATCGCCAGCGCGCCTTCCGTTCATGGGCATGGCCGACGTCCAGATCATTGTCAATCAGTCTGCCGCGCGCGCCGCCGGTCTGTCGTCGCCTGCGGCCGTGGTCGCGAAAGCGCAGAAGGTGATCGACCACTAGAGAAGTGGTTCAAACTTGATCGTACCGCTGGGCGCTGACGCTCCTCGCTGACCGCTGCCCGCTCGGGCAGCGACAGCGGACAGCGGACAGCGGACAGCGGACAGCGGACAGCGAAGATACCAGAGACCAACCATGAACGTCACCCGTACGTTCGGCGGCGTGCTGCTACTCAAAGTCGACGGCCGCATCGACGGCTATTGGGCGGATCATCTCGACGAGGTACTGGGCGGCGAGATCCGTCAAGGGCATCATCGCATCGCCCTGGATTGCTCGGACGTGAGCTTCCTGAGCTCGGCAGGCGTCGGCGTGTTCGCGAAGCGTTACAAGGAGCTGACGCGTATTCGCGGTCGGCTGCAGGTGGTGCGGCCCTCACGCGCCGTTGCGAGGATTCTCGAAATCACACATCTGGCCGAACTGATGCTCGTGGACGCGGCCACCGTCGAAGGCAGTCAAACGACTGTCATCAGTCGCGGCGGGCGTCACGTCGCGGCCGATGGGCTCCTTTTGCAGGTGTTCGACCTCGACGCGAGCAGCACCCTGACATGTCGTGCACTCGGCACACCGGAACTGCTCGCGAAAGGCGAATGCAGCGACGCGACGTCGGTCTGCCTTGGCGGGATTGCGCCGGCGTTCGTGATCGGGATCGGCGCGTTTGGCGACGACTTCTCGGACTGTCGGTCGCGCTTCGGTGAGCTGATCACGGTGGCAGGCGCGACCGCCTATCAACCTGGAGATGGCACCAACGTCGCCGATTACCTGGTCACCAGTGGTCCGCTTGGCGCGAACGTCCATGTGCTCTACGGGCTCGCGTGCGAAGGCGCCTTCTCGCAGCTGATCAGATTCGAGCCGGCCGAGCGCACCGTCGTCACCTTCTCCCAGCTTGCGACTACCTGCCTGAAACTTGCAGCAACTGACATGATCGGCCTCGTGGTCGTGGCCGAGACCGCGGGACTGGTGGGTGCCGCACTCAAGCGCTCTCCCGCCCAGCCGTTGACCGGTGGTGATTTCTTTGCGCACCCCGCGGTGCGCACCCGGCTTTCGTTCAGCGCCGAACGCACGTTCGCCCACAGCGTGTCGCTCGCCGCGGGCATCGTGGCCCGGACGATGGCAGCCGGTGACGGGCAACAGCTGCGGCCCATTGCGCCGGACGCCGTGGGACACGTCCATGCGGCGGCGTTTCGCTTCCGGCCGATTCAGAAAGGATCGATCGATTTGGCCGAGACGGTCGCCGAGCTCTTCGAACCGAATCAACTCATGGGCGTGATGCATCTGATCAACGACGATCGCGGCGCGGCCGGCGCCGGGGACAGCGAGCTCATTCGCGGCGCGTGCTGGATTGCGCCGGTGGCCTGACGTGCTGCTGCTGATCGGCGCGTTCACGATCGGCCTCATCCTCTCGCTGCTGGCGTTCGGCGTGTTCATCAGCTTCCGTGTCTTTGCATTTCCAGATATCACCGCCGACGGATCGGTGACGCTCGGAGGCGCCGTCGCGGGCGTCCTGCTGGTCGGTCACGTGAACCCGCTTGCCGCCACGGTCGCGGCATTTGGCGCCGGCGCTCTGGCCGGCGCGACGACGGCGGTGCTGCATACCCGTTTCAAGATCAACGGGCTGCTGTCCGGCATCCTGGTCATGACGGCGCTCTATTCCGTGAACCTGCACATCATGGGGAAGAGCAATCTCCCGCTCCTGTCGGAGCGGACGCTCGCCTCGATGGCAGAAAACGCGGCAATCCGATGGCTGGGCACATCGAGCTTGCACATCTCCGGGTGGGAGGTGAGCACGCGCGACGCGGCCGTCCTCGCGCTCGCGCTCGTCGTCTCGATTGCCGTCGGCGCGCTGCTCTATGTCTTCTTCCGTACCAATCTGGGCACCGCGATGCAGGCCGCCGGCGACAACGCACAGATGATTCGTGCCCTCGGAGTCGACGTCGACAACATGATCGTGCTCGGGCTCGCCCTGTCGAACGGCCTGATTGCGATGTCCGGCGCGCTTCTCACTCAATATCAGGGCTTCGCCGACGTGCAGATGGGGATCGGGATGGTCGTCTGGGGGCTGGCCAGCGTGATCATCGGCGAGGCACTGGTCGGCGTCCGCGATCTCGGGTTCGTCATCATCGGCGCCGTCATGGGCTCGGTGCTCTTCCGCCTCATCGTCGCGCTGGCGCTGCGCGGCGGCCTCGATCCCAACGATCTCAAGCTGGTGACCGCGGTCTTCGTTTTCATCGCCCTCGTGCTTCCGTCGCTCGTGAAGCGGCTGAAGCGCACGAGGACCCTGGCAACCCAGGAGACGTAGCGGTGCTCGAGCTCCGCCGCGTGTTCAAGACCTTCAACGCCGCCACGCCGAACGAAGTGCGGGCGCTTCGGGGCGTCGACCTGACCGTTGACCAGGGGTCGTTCGTCATCGTCATCGGCACGAACGGATCGGGAAAGTCGACGCTGCTCACCGCTGTTGCGGGAGGCTTCTTCATCGACAGCGGCACGATTCGGCTGGACGGCACGGACATCACGGCCTGGCCGGAACATCGGCGCGCGTCGCTCATCGGCCGCGTGTTCCAGAATCCGTTCAGCGGCACTGCACCGTCGATGTCGATCGCGGAAAACCTGGTGCTCGCGGCGCGGCGGGGACGGCCGCGCGGACTCGGCTGGGCGCTCACGCGCGCCATGCGCGACGAGTTCCGCGACCGCGTGCGCAGTCTCAACATGAGGCTCGAGGAGCGGCTCGACAATCCCATCGGCAGCCTCTCGGGCGGCCAGCGCCAGGCGCTGACGCTGCTGATGGCGTCGTGGCTGAAACCCAAGCTGCTGCTGCTCGACGAGCACACCGCGGCCCTCGATCCCAAGAGTGCCGATCAGGTCACCCAGCTCAGTGACGCCATCGTCAAACGCGATCGGTTGACGACGCTGATGGTGACGCACTCGATGCAGCAGGCGGCCCACCTCGGGGATCGGGTCGTCATGATGCACCGCGGCGAAGTGATCCACGATTTCTCGGACGCCGAAAAGCAGCGCCTGCGCGCCGACGATTTGCTGCATCGGTTCGAAGAGGTTCGCCGCGCGGAGCAGCTCGACGAGTCAGCGGCGGAAATGCTCAGGCGGCTGTACGTGTAGGCGGCGCCTGAAATATCATTTCGGAAAATCGGTACCAAGGAGGTCGTTCAACTACATGCCGAGCAAGATCGTTCATCAGGCGTGGACGAATCCGGTCGAGGAGACGCTCCTGTTTATTACTGTTGATGGCGCTTGGGACGTGAACTTCGTGACTGCCTAGCGTCGTACTCCTCGGCCTGCGACGACACGCAACATCGAGCCATATCGCTCAACGCCCCGGCTCGACATGGACGGCAATCTGCTCCACTGTCAATTCGCCAGCGAGGCCATGCGACGGCGCGAGTTGGAGACGATAGGCGTCGTCGATCGGTTCGATGCTGAGTCCCTGAATCACGTTCTGCGTGTCGGCATCTTCTCCATGCAATCGCAAGCTCCTGATGCCAGCGAACTCGAAGGCGACAATGGCCTCGCGTCCGTGAAGGAAGCGGCCCATCCGATCCATTTTCGTGCTGAGAGTCCATGTGTGAATCCGAAGCACGGACATCCCACCGCGATTGATGTGGAGGGACAGGATTTCGGCGTCGTGAAACGACGGCCATCGGCCGAACCAGGCGACGACGGCATCCGCACCGAGGATTGCAGGGGCCATAGCGGAGGGATCCTGCCACGCTGGTGGAGTCAGTTCCAGTCAGGGATGACTGACCCTCACAGCGCGAACAAGGAGAAGCCGATGAATCGCCCGCCTCACTGCGTGCACGTGCTCGGGCGTTGGGGCTCCGCCGGCGCAGGCCGTACGGCCATGAATTGCACGGTCGGCGGCGTCGTCGGCGCGAGCGTAATCGCCACCTGCAGCTTCCCGCGCTCACAACTCATCGTCCACTGGCCGCGGAGGGCATTTTCGACGATGTCGAACTGATCGGACGGGCTGCAAGCGCCGACTTTCGCGCGAAGTTCGTCGAGCTCCTTGCGACGGCGATCTCTCGAGCGGTCGAGAAAGAGGTTTTCGGCCGCAATCCTGTCGGCAAGGGCGTCGTCCCACTGCACGATCAGCTTGGAGACGGCAGTTCGTGCCGCAACGAGATCCGCTGACGGTCGAACGGCGCGCGGCTGCAGTCCGCCGCTTTTTGCGAGTCGATCGATGGCATCGCCGGCGACGCGCCCCCACCCGGTGTAGGTGAGATTGCCGAAGGCGATGATCCCGACCCCGTAATCAGGCAGCCAGCGCATGAGCGATCCGTATCCGGGCAGGCCGCCGCTGTGCGCCACCACCGCGCGGTAGTCGCAAGTCTGAGTCACGCCCAGGCCAAACGCGTAGGCGCTGGCGGTCAGTTGCGTGGCTCCTGTCGCGCCATCGCGCGCGACCCGCACGCCGGATGGACGCCAGGGCTGCTGCATTTCACGGAGCGACGCACGACGAAGCGGAGCAGTTTCCGGCCCGTCGTGCGGTGGCCACGCGTCGAGGAACATGGCGACGTATCGGCTCAAGTCTCGGATCGAGGTCAGCATGCCACCCATCGATCCAAACGAGCCGTGCGGGAGCGCTGGTTCTTCCTTCCACCGCTCATCTTCCCACCGATAACCGATGGCCATTCGGTTCGCCGGCACCTTCGACGGATGCAGCGTCGTCGAGGTCATCCCGAGAGGCTGAAGGATGTTCGCGGAGACGTATTCGTCGTACGGCTTCCCGGAAACCCGGGAGACGATCCGGCCCAGAATCGCAAAGCCGTAGTTCGAATACTCGTACGCGATACCGGGCGGATTCGAAAACGGTATCCCGCCGCGCAGCATGCGCGAGAGGTCCTCGTCGCTCTTCGACAGTTGCTGGTCGCCCCAGGGATTGTCTTCGGGAAATCCTTCGGAATGAGAGAGAAGATGGCGGATCGTGATCCGCGGAGAGTCGGTCGTCGGATAGCGCAGGTCCTTGAGCTCCGGCACGTAGCGCTCCGCGGGATCATCGAGCGAGAGTCGGCCCTCGTCTCTGAGCTTGAGAATGGCGACGGCCGTGAAGCTCTTGGTCATCGAAGCGATGCGAAAGACCGTATCGCTGTCGACTGCCGCATTCGTTCGCACGTCGCGTACTCCTGCGGCGCCCAAGTGCGCCAGCTCGCCATCGATCACGATTCCCCAGGCGGCCCCTGGCACGTGGGTTCCCTTCGCGAAGTCGGCGAACATGCGATCGATGTCGGCGAAGGCAGTGGCCAACTTCGAGCGGCGGTCTGGATCGCTGAATCCTGCAACAGGCGCCGCGGCCACTGACTGTGCGCGGACTGACGTCGGTCGCGGAAGGCCGGCCACGATGGTCAGGAGAACAATCGCCGTTAGTGCCAATCGTCGGGACATCGGGATTCCTTTTGTATACGCAGCGCGCCCAGTATGGGATCGCCGGCAGGCGAAGGGCAACTGACGGCTCCGCTGCAGTCGCCAGTCGGCAGTCGACAGTCGACAGTCGCAGTCGTCAGTGAGTCGGCGGTCGGCAGTCGGCGGTCGCATCGTCAGTCAGTCGGCAGTCGTCAGTCAGTCGTGAGTCGGCAGTCGCGGTCGGCAGGGTCGCCAACAGCGAGCAACGACTTACGACTGCCGACTGACTGCCGGCTGCGACTGACTGTCGACTGCGACT